>NZ_SMLV01000433.1 GCF_009711525.1 Fulvivirga lutimaris | reverse complement strand
TTTTTTGCTGCATCAATGACTGCCCGATAAGAAATCCCCATGTGTGAGGTATCATACACCGAGTGCCCATTCTTGAGTACAATTACTTGGGGAGACTGATGCATTACTCCGAACCTATCTACTATTTGATTTGAGATATCTCGATATTTAATAAGATCGAGGTAATAAGGCTTAACATTTTCACCATTATCCCATGACCTTTGAAGCCTGTCAAATGCCATACTGCTGATATTGCATCTTGTGCTATGCTTGAAAATAACCACCGGCTGTTCCTTTGATTCATTTACAGCAGTTTCTAACTGCTCTAAACTGGTTAACTCATTCCAACTCATCCTATTCGTACCAAATATCTCTTTCTTTCTTATCGAACCTAGGTCGCCTTTCCTTTTGCTTTACATTATCGGGCTGACCCTCATTCTTCTTGAACCACTTAGCAAACAACAGTTTGAAGCTAAAAAGTTTCTGCTTCTCTGCAGTTGAGCTATTATTATTTCTCGAATATCTATAACTAGGGTGCCTGTCAGCCATGCTTTTCTTGCTCATCTTTATATTGCCTTGATAATCGGCAGCCTTTATGGCAGCCCTTGAAGGGCCAACTCCTTTAAGTGCATCTTTTACAGCGTGAGGTTTTCGAGCATAACTTCCTACTATCTTATATCTTCCTTCAAACCTTGAACCTTTAGCCGTGGCCTTTGAAGGTGCTATATTCTTTAAAGACTCCTTGCTGGAATTTGGATTACGTTTAACAGACCATGTTACTTTGGTTCTACCTTGAAATTGTGATCCCTTATTAGTTTCCTTTGAAGGAACAATATTTTTTAATGACTCTTTGGATGAATTTGGATTTTGCTTTACAGACCACATAACTTTGGTTCTACCATCAAAGTTTCCAGACTTAAAATAATTCTTCTTTGGTGCTTTTACCTTTAATGCCTCGTTTGCTGAGGCGGGATTCTTTTTATAATTACTACTTCCTTTAACAAAACCCTGATATTTCCCTGTCTGCTTATCATTCTTAAGCGCTTGCTTCACCTTTAAAGATTCCTTTGCTGCATTTGGGTTCTTCTGATACTTAGATTTTCTTTTGATATCTCCTTTATAGGTTCCAGAAAGAGCATCATACGCCCCACCCGTATATTTTGTTCTTTTTGTGTTCCCTTGATAATTAGCAACCTCTTTTTTATTCTTGAAAATTTTAACCTTTAATGAATTATTAGAGGCGGCAGGGTTTTTATCATATTTTTTTGATTTGATATTTCCTTGAAAACTCAATGCCCTCCTTCCCTCGAGAGTCTGTGAGGGTTTTGATATTGACTTGCCCTTATTGTTCCAATTATTTCGAGCAACTGAACCTCCTCCTTTTAAAGGCTTACCGCTCTTTATATTGCCTTGAAATGACCTTGTCAATCTGCTCTGCTCACTATTGTTCGGCTGAGTTGTTGATTTTCCCTTATTATTCCAGTTGTTTCTAGCCACAGAACCACCTCCTTTCAACGGTTTGCCAGTTTTTACATTCCCTTGAAACGCCTTTATACTTTTATCCTGCTTATTATTAGAAACTTTGGTTATTGATGAGCCTCGATTGTTCCAATTATTTCGAGCAACAGAACCACCTCCTTTTTTGGGCTTATTATACTTAATGCCTCCTTGAAACTTCGCTGATTTAATATCCTGACCTGTCGTACCCCTTCCTTGAATTGCCCTACCATTATTATTTCTAAGTTTTGCACTTATGCTACCACCTCCTTTTTTAGGTTTCTTCGTTTTTATATTTCCTTGAAACTTAAACCCTTTAGCAGTGCCTGCACCTGGTGGTTCACTTCCAGATGTTTTTTTACCTGCAATTTCCTTTCTACTGGAGATAGACTTGTATCCTCCACCCTTTATCTTTCCTTTGTAAGCTTTATCATTTCTTCTTTTGTTACCCTGAGGGTATATCGAAAATTGTGCACCTTTAAACTTTGGCCGCTTAGATGTTCTGATCCTTAGCTTATTGCCAGAAATATCTTTCTTCCAGGCGCGCTCAGGTTTTCTTGTGGCTGATTTAAACCCACCACCAAAACCTCCAGAATAAGGTCTATCTCCTTTCCTGCCTTTGCTTGAATATTTTGGCTGTGGCTGTTTCTTGACACCAGGCCTTCCTTCTGTTCTCTTTGTTCTAAAGGTCCTTCCTGTAATATCACCTTTAAATGCCTTCTCCCAGCCCTTTTGCCTTCTAAAAGCATTGTAAGGTGTCTTTCGCTTTCTAACATTATAATTGCCAGAAGCTGATCTTGGAGATACTCTGGTAGACTTTATCCTTCTTTCCGAAGGTCTGCTGGCTGATTGAAATCTCCCTCCCTGATATGATTTTTTCCCTGTAAAAGTTATTCGCTTAGACCTTGTGTTGATAGCACGACCTGATGAATTACCTTTCCATGCCCGCTCACGTGGTCTATTTGAAAATCTGGGGTTAATACTTACTCTTTTTGCTTTTTCAGATGGTCTGGATGTATATCTTGGTCTTGATAAAGCCTTTTTGGCCACACTAGATTCCGTCTTCCTTTTCCTTCCTGCATAAGGATTTGGCTTAGCATAGCTTGCATTTGACTTTAACCTTGAGGATTTAATGCGTTTAACTCTGCGACCTGTTATATCGCCTTTATAAGATTTTTCTCCTTGCCTTGTTCTGGATTTAAACTTGGTAGCCCTTAGCTTTCTTTTATTGGACCTGCCTTTATCTCCTCTTCTCTTGAGCCTTCGGTTAGATTTATTCTTGCGCTCATTTTGCTTTTCATATTTGGTTTTTTCCTGTGCATAGGTTGATCCGCCCTGCCCAAGAGACAAAAACATCAGCATAAGTACTGATGCAAACGTCACTTTCAACAAGAAAGAAATGGAAGCTCTATTTTTTCGATGGAAAAACCTCAAAACATTTACGCGCAAAAAAATTAGGTAAAGAACCTATTAACGCCTCAAGATAATTAAAATTCAACTAAATCTTTAATTTTTTGCTTCAGACGACCTTTTGGTAAAAAATTCTGCTCCAAAGGAGGGGCAAAAGGAACCGCTGTATCTAAACTTGCTTCACGCAAAACGGGAGCATCAAGATGTTTAAAATAATGCTCCCCAATCCATGCCGCTATTTCACCTCCAATACCACCAGTCATACAATCTTCATGCAACACTAAAACACGGCATGTTTTCTTAACTGTAGTAGCAACTGCTTCTTTATCCCATGGAAGCAATGACCTAAGGTCAAGAATATCGGCAGATACACCCATTTCTTCTACTATTTCTTTGGCCCAATGAACCCCCATGCCATATGTGATAATCGATAACTTATCACCTTCTGAAACCAGTTTAGCCTTACCAATTTCTATTGTGTAGTAATCATCCGAAACATCTTCAGTCAATGACCTGTACAAAAATTTATGTTCAAAATAAATTACCGGATTAGGGTCTTCAATTGCTGCACAAAGTAAGCCTTTTGCGTCCACTGGATTCGAAGGATAAACTATTTTCAACCCGGGAGTGTGAAAAAACCAGGATTCATTTGATTGACTGTGAAAAGGCCCCGCAGCAACCCCTGCTCCTGTTGGCATTCTAACTACCACATCGGCATTTTGCCCCCATCGATAATGCGATTTTGCAAGGTTATTAACAATCTGATTAAAGCCGCAGGTTACAAAATCAGCAAACTGCATCTCAATTACTGACTTCCTTTTCTTAATGGACATACCAAGTCCAATCCCAATTATGGCAGATTCGCAAAGGGGAGTATTTCTTATTCTGTCCTTTCCGAAGGTCTCTAAAAAGCCTTCCGTGATTTTAAAAACTCCTCCATAGTCAGCAACATCCTGTCCCATTACCACCAATTCAGGAAATTTCTCCAAGCTTTGTTTTAGTCCATCAGATATGGCATCAACGTATCTTTTTGGAGAAACTTTGGTAGAGGGATCAACTGTACTTTGATTAAAAGGAGCGTACATATCTGCCATCTCCTTTTCAGTAGATGGTGATGGCAAATTCTCAGCATAAGCGGCCTCTAATCCTGAATCAATATCAGCTTGAATCTTAGTTCTCAGCTTTTTGATGGCAGCTTGAGTTAACACTTTTTCTTTAAGCAAATAGGACTCATAATTTTCTAACGGGTCTTTCATTGCCCATTTTTCCATTAGTTCTTTAGGCACGTATTTAGTTCCTGATGCCTCTTCATGTCCACGCATTCTGAATGTCATGGCTTCAACTAAAACCGGCCTTGGCTTCTTTCTAATATTTGAAGCCAACTGTGAAATGGTATTATAAACTTCCAGAACATTATTACCATCAATTTTTACAGCATCAATTCCATAACCAGGTCCTTTATCAATGAAATTCTCAAATTTAAATTGCTGATTACTAGGTGTTGACAAGCCATAGCCATTGTTTTCAACTACAAAAATTACTGGCAAATCCCACACAGCAGCAACATTAAGTGCCTCATGGAAATCTCCTTCACTTGCTCCTCCATCACCCGTAAAAACCAGTGTGGCTTTTTTATCTCCAGCAATTTGATTAGCCAGCGCTATGCCATCAGCAACAGCCAATTGAGGCCCAAGGTGAGAGATCATTCCCACCAAATGATATTCGTTAGTTCCAAAGTGAAAAGACCTATCTCTGCCATTAGAAAAGCCCGACAACTTACCCTGAAATTGGGCAAATAGCCTGTTGTAAGGCACGTTCCTTGATGTAAAAACACCCAGGTTTCTATGCATAGGCAATATATACTCGTCAGCCTCTAACGCATGAGTAGCTCCTACTGATATTGCCTCCTGACCGATTCCTGAAAACCATTTACTGATCCTACCTTGTCTTAATAGAATCAGCATTTTCTCTTCAATCATTCTGGGCCTTAATAAGCCTTCATATAACTGAATAAGTACTTCTTTGGAATGTTTCTTTCGGTCGAACTGCATGATAAAAAATTTGGAGGCAAAATTACTGCATTGAGGGTATCAGCAAAGTGATGGGATATATTTATTTTTGAAACATAAATGATAGAATTTCAGGAATTTACTCTCGATAATGGTCTGCATGTTGTTGTGCATGAAGACCCAACGGTACAAATAGCAGTTTTAAATATTCTTTATAAAGTTGGATCCCGTGATGAGGATCCAAACAGGACAGGTTTTGCACACCTCTTTGAACATCTGATGTTTGGTGGCTCTATTAATGTCGAGAATTTTGACGAGGCATTGCAGGCAGTAGGTGGTGAAAACAATGCCTTCACCAGCCCTGATATCACCAACTATTATATGACGCTACCATACCAGAATATTGAGGCTGCTTTTTGGTTGGAATCAGACAGAATGTTAGGCCTTCCTTTTAGCACCAATGTACTGGAAGTACAAAGAAGTGTGGTTATTGAAGAATTTAAGCAACGCTATTTGAATCAACCCTATGGTGATCTTTGGCTTAAGTTAAGGCCTCTTGCCTATGACAAACATTCCTATCAATGGGCAACTATTGGTAAGGAAATAGGTCATATTGAAGATGCCACAATGGAAGATGTAAAGGCATTTTATAAGAAATACTACAATCCAAATAATGCCATTTTAGTATTATCTGGTAATGTGAAAGTTGATGAGGTAAAGTCATTGGCAGAAAAATGGTTTGGGCCAATACCAGCTGGAGAATCATTTGAGAGAAAAATCCCTGTAGAGCCTAAGCAGAAAAAAAAGAAGTTTGAAGTTATAGAGGCAGATGTGCCGTCAGACATGCTTTATATGGCCTTCCACATGCCTGCAAAGTTTGAAGACGATTATAATACCTGCGATCTGATGAGCGATATTCTTGGCAGAGAAAAATCCTCCAGATTATATGTTGAGTTGGTCAGAGAGCAAAAATTATTTAGCTCCATTAATGCATATGTTACTGGTTCACTTGATCCTGGTTTGCTCATTATTAGTGGGAAAATGTCAGATGGATGTTCACTTGAAGATGGAGAAAAGGCAGTATGGAAGGTAATAAAAGAATTTATAAATAAAGGAACTGAAGAGGCAGAGCTGAACAAGGTAAAAAATCAGGCCGAATCAACGCATGTATTTTCTGAAATTGAAGTTTTGAATAGAGCCATGAACCTGGCATTCTCAGCGCTTTCTGGTGATACTTCCAACATCAACAAAGAATCAGAAAAAATTCAGAGTGTCACCGTTGAAGGCATTCACAAATTGAGCAAAGAAATACTTGACGAAAAGAACTGCTCGGTAATTCACTATAAATCAAAAATGCAGCATGAAAATTAGAACGGGTTTTGGATATGACGTACATAAGTTAGAAGAAGGTCAGGATTTTTGGCTCGGAGGGATAAAGGTGCCCCATACTAAAGGTGCAGTTGGACATTCAGATGCAGATGTGCTCATTCATGTTATTTGTGATGCACTTCTTGGAGCCGCCAATATGCGCGATATAGGATTTCATTTTGCTGACACTGACCCGCAATTTAAAGGTATTGACAGCAAAATATTACTTAGAGATGTTATCAAACTACTAACAGACAAAGGTTGGTCGATTGGAAATATTGACAGTACCATTTGCCTTCAGCAACCAAAAGTTAATCCACATATTCCTGCAATGAAAAGCTGCCTGGCTGAAGTAATGAAAATTGATGAAGAAGATATTTCAATAAAAGCCACCACCACAGAAAAGCTGGGCTTTGTAGGTACAGAAGAAGGCGTGGCTGCTTATGCAGTGGTTCTGATACAAAAAGACCAGAAATAATGCCTGAAGATAATATTAAAATTATCTTCACAGAGGATGGCTCCCATTCCTTATATAATGCCAAGCTGAATGAAACCTACCATTCCTTTCATGGTGCTATTCAAGAGTCCAGACACGTCTTTGTCAAAAATGGCTTGGATTATCACAATGGAGTAAAAGAGAATGTTAATGTATTTGAATTAGGCTTTGGGACCGGACTTAATGCATTGCTGGCAGCAGAATGGGCATTACAGAACGAAGTTTATATTACCTATGATACAATAGAAGCATATCCGATAAGTGAAAAACAAGTGTCTATGTTAAATTACACCTCACTTATAAAAGGTAATAATATACAGGAATGGTTTGATACTCTTCATAAAATTCCCTGGAATGAGCTTCATAAGGTGTCTAACTTTTTCTCATTTAAAAAGGTGCATGATTCCATAACGCAACATACCTTACCTCTTGAAAAGTATGATGTAATCTTCTTTGATGCCTTTGCTCCCAACAAACAATCTGAAATGTGGGAAATGGATATTCTGACCAAAATATATGACAGCATGAGACCCGAAGGTGCATTCGTAACCTACTGTGCTCAGGGACAGCTAAAGAGAAATCTAAAGTCGTTAAATCTAGACGTTCAAACGCTTCCCGGTCCTCCTGGTAAGAAAGAAATGGTAAGAGCAGTGAAAAATACCTAATATATCCCCCATAATACGGCATTTTATATCTAAAATGTTTTACAAGTTTTGTTTCCGTGAGATATACAATACTAGCACTCATCCTGATTTTACCGCTTACTTCGGTTTATAGCCAGAGCACAAACTTCAAGGTGCCGGAACATAAAGTAGGCATATCACTCACTCAACTCATCACACAAATTGAAGAACAAGAGGAAGTAAAAATCTTCTACCTGCCTGAGTGGACTGATGAGCTTATGGTTAACAAGTCCTATGCTGGACAAAATGTTAAAACTGCTCTTGAGAGCATACTCATAGGCAGAAACTTCCAAATAAGGCTCATTTATAATTATGGATTGGTTCTACTTAGAGACCCTAAAATAGATGAAATACGCGCTGACATAATCAGTCAGGCTGAAGATGAAATACCATCTTACAATTTTGGAGATACCAATAATGCAAAATGGGGAGAAGAAGTAACATTAAATGGTACAATCTTTAGCGATGCAACTTCAGAACCTTTGATTGGTGCCACCATATATGCCAATGAAATTGATAAAGGCGTAGCCAGTGATGCTAATGGAAAGTATAACATAAGACTTCCGGTAGGTGAACATTTAATGACAATACAAGGTCTAAATTATGAGACTCAGACATTCTTTGTCAAAATCTATGAGTCTTCAAAATTCGACATCACCCTTCAGGAAAACCCTTACACTTTAGATGAGATTATTGTAGAAGACAATGCCATCAATGAGAGTTTTCAGAATGTTACTTCTGGCACAACTAGAATTTCCTTAGAAGAGATTAAAAAAGCGCCTTCCATGATGGGTGAAGCGGATATAATAAAAAGCGTACAATTGCTGCCCGGGGTTAATTCAGTAGGTGAAGCCAGTGCAGGTTTTAATGTGCGTGGTGGTACAGCGGATCAAAATCTTATACTTCTGGATAATGGAATAATATTTAATCCAAACCACCTCTTTGGGTTCTTTTCATCATTTCATCCTGATGCTGTTAAAGATGTCACTTTTTATAAAGGCTCTATTCCAATTCAATATGGTGGTAAAATTTCATCGGTACTTGATGTTAGGCAAAAGGATGGTAACTCAAAACGACTAAAAGGCTCTGGTGGGATTGGACTTATAACCAGCAGGCTTATGTTAGAAGGGCCGATAGTTAAAAATAAGGTAAGCTTTATGGTCGCGGGAAGGTCAAGCTATTCTGATTGGCTACTGAAGAGAGCAAAAGATGATGAACTTCGCCAAAGCTCAACTATTTTTTACGATTTTACAGGAAAAATCAGTGCCCTGGTAAATAAGAAACACAAACTCAGTGCCTCAATATATCATAGTAATGACAAGTTTAAACTCTCAAGTGACACTTTATATTCATGGCAAAATTCAAGTGTTGCAATCAATCTTGAAAGGACAATAAAAGAAGGTGTATATCACATTAGCAGCCTATCGGCAGGCAATTATTCATATACAATTGAAGATGAAGACCCACTAGAGTCCTTTGACTGGAAATACGGGGTCAATAATTTTCAGGCCAAGAGCTACTTTCTATGGAGAAAGAAAAATCACCTATTAACTGCAGGTCTTGATTTAACTGGATATGAAATAAAAAGAGGTGTGTTAAAACCACAGTCTGCTGTATCAACAATTGAAGAAATTAAATTAAATAATGAGCGTTCTATAATTACGGGAGCATTCATTAGCGATGAAATTCAACTTGGAAAGTTGGCAGTTATTCCAGGAATAAGACTTTCTAACTTTGCACTGTTAGGTCCTTATGACCAGCCACAATATGACCCGAATGAGCCAGTTAATGATTATTCTATTACTGGGGCAAAGTCTTTCGGGGAAAATAAAATTGCAAAAACTTACTTTGGCCTAGAACCCCGTATAGCAGCAAAGTACAACCTGAACTTGCGAAGTAGCATCAAAGCCAGTGTAAGCCGGAATTTTCAATACCTTCATTTGATATCCAATACCACCGCTATATCACCAATAGACTCGTGGGTGTCGAGCAATGAATATATCAAACCTCAAATAGGTTATCAATATTCGCTGGGCTATTTCTATCAAGCTGATAAATCCAATATTTCAACATCTGTAGAAGTGTTTTATAAAAACATTGACAATGTTCCAGAATATAGAAATGGTGCCAATTTATCGCTTAAACAAAACATAGAAACAGAATTGGTAAATAGTGAGGCGGACATAAGGGGTGCAGAATTTTCCTTGATAAAAGAGGGGCGTTTGTCTGGACAGTTGAGTTATACTTATTCCTCATCAAGAAGAAGAACAACAACTCCAGATGAAGCTTTACAGATAAATAACAATTCATTTTTTCCTTCTAACTATGACCAGCCACACAATGTGAAAATTAATACCAATTATGACATCTCGAAAAGATTTGTTTTTTCCGTGAATTTTAATGCCGCAACCGGCAGACCTATCTCCGCGCCTTCTGAAAGGTTTTTGATCAATAATGTTATAGTGACCAACTACCCAGAAAGAAATAATTATAGAATTCCGACCTACCACAGGTTAGATATGTCACTTTTGATTCGGACAAATCATAAAAAGGATAAAAAGTGGGAGGGCAGCTGGACACTTACTGTATATAACGTTTATGGTAGGAAAAATGCCTTTTCTGTATTTTTCGAAGATGGACAAGATGGAAGATATAGATATCCAAAAGCTTATAAGCTATCAATATTAGGCTCTGTATTTCCATCAGTCACCTATAATTTTATTATAAAATGATGAGAAAATTAGTTTTAGTTTTATCCTTCTGTTCTCTTATTCTTTTCATCAATGGATGCGTTGACGAAATAAAAATTGGTATCCCAAGTAATGCCGACCATCTGGTAGTTGATGGAATGATTACTGACCTGCCAGGCCCATACACCATAACACTCTCCTACTCTAATGATTATTTTGAACCTTTCAGCCCAAATAAGGACGATTACAATATAAGAGACTTAGTGCAGGAGGCTAGCGTTTCTGTTATTGATGATCAAGGAAATGAAGAGGTGTTTGCCGAAATATCGCCTGGCGTATATCAATCTTCTGTAGATGGTATGAGAGGGCAAATTGGTACATCATATGTTTTAAAAATAGAGCTAGAAAATGGGAAAAAGTATGAGTCACTAGCGGAGATCATGCCTCAAAATGTAGGAATAAAAGATTATGCTATAGACTACACCAGTAAGAAGTACTTGGCCGATAACCTTGAAAAAACAAAAGACGGGCTAAACATTTCTCTGATACCTAATGGATTTGATGGAACATATGAGTTCTATAGATGGAGATGGGAAGGAACCTATCAGGTTGAAACTAATCCAGAGTTAAAAACTAAGAATGTAGAAGGTCAACAAGTGCCCGATCCACCACCTTGTACATTAGAAACAATACCAGATGATGTAAATGATGTTAGATGTAAGTGCTGCATTTGCTGGGTCACTGAACCTTCAAATTCATCAATAGTCTCTTCTAAAACACTGGGTGATTCAAAAACGCTTCTCCACTTTCTTGAAAATACTCAAGGGCGTTTAACAGGTAAATACTATTTCTATGCCCAACAATTATCAATAACAAAAGAAGCCTATGAATTTTGGAATATTATAAAGCAACAAGAAGATAGTGGGTCCCCTTTCTCGATTACAAATACTGAGGTTCCTTCTAACATTGTTTCAATTGAGGATAAAAATGAAAAAGTGATGGGCTTCTTTAGTGCCGCTTCAGTAAAGGATATTGCTTTCTTCGTCAATAAATCTTATTTAAAAACAGATCCTGTTCCAATGGATGTTTTCAAGAACGATTGCCGGGTACTTAAGTATTCTACGAATGTTAAACCTTCATTCTGGTAACTATGAAAATAAAATCCAAAGCTTTATTTTCTGTCATTCTGCTGCTTATTGGGTTTAAATTTTCCATAGCCCAGAATTTAATTCACTTAGCTACAGATCAGCCTTTTTATTTTGCTGGTCAGGAAATGGAGTTTTCCTTTTTATTGGTAGATGCTTTCACTAAAGTAAAGTCTGAAGGTGATGAAGTTGTTTACATAGTGTTAAAAAACAATGCCCAAGGCAATATTATAGAAAACAAGGTTTTTGCTAGAAGTGGTAAAGGTGAATTATCTGTTCAGATTCCGGCAAATACAAAATCAGGGTTTTATGAATTAATTGCCTGGACTAATCATCTTAAAAATTTTGGCCCTGAAAGCTACTTTAGAAAAAAAATAGCAGTATACACCCCCGATTATGATGGTGGATTAAACCCAACTAAATCTGAGCCGTCATTTACATTTGCCGCTGAAGGAGGACATTTAGTCGATAATATAGCTTCCAGAGTGGCTTATCAGCATATAGAGAAATGCGCTAATCTTAGTGCAATACTGATGGAAGATGAGGATAAAGAGATCCTTTCTATTGAATTATCTAGCCAGGGAATCGGAAGTATCATATTCAAACCAAAGACAGGGCACACCTACCAGTTAAAGCATGCCTGTTCTGGAAAACCTGAAAGTTTCTTCTCCTTACCACAAGTAGAAACCGAAGGGTATGCATTCAGCGCTATACAGCGCAGTCAAAAAACTCAACTCATTGTAAGAAGTTCCAATAAATCACATAAAAATGATTCTTTAAAAATAATTGGGTACCAGCAAAATTATAAAGTCTTTGAGGTGAAAGGGAAGATCAAAAAAGACTATTTCCTTGTAGAAATAAATAATCAAGAGCTACCAGAGGGAGTAGTAAACTTTATACTATTAAATGAAAGTGGAGAAATTGAAGGTAATCGAATGGTATTTAATACAGTAGGTTCAGCAGACTCGCTAGATATCAATTTAAATGCTGATAATTTATCAACACGACAGACCGTCAAAATAGAAATTGGAAATAATAAAGAAAATGCCCTTTTATCAGCTTACGTTCTGAGCCAAGAGTCCTATGACCATTTTAACAAGTTATCTGACGGCTTACTTACTTTTTCAAATCGCTATTTTGACTCGAACCCGCTAAATATTAACCAAACCAGAGACTTAGAAAGCAGAATGATTATAGAGTCTGAGAAATATAAAGAGATTCCTGATACATTTATTCCCACCCGTTACTTCCCTAAAGAAAAATACTTTTTAATGAGGGGTAATTTAGTAGATGATAAGCCACTGCCAGATACCACCACGGCCTTTTTCTTTGTGCCTGAGATTAATACCATTTATCAACTAAAAATTGATCGCCTCGGTTTCTTTGAGGAAGCCATACTTTTTGAATATTATGGTAAACAAGAAATTCCGTTCTATTTAATGGCTGGGGATCATCAATTTAAAAATCCTAGAATCATATCCCGTGACTTCGAAGTACTATCGAAATATAATCTTGCACAGGAATTACCCTGGACAGATCACCATAAAACAGCACAAGCTGAGTTTAATGCCAGGCAGCAAATAGAGAGCGTTTATAATCATTATAGCAGCTCAAAAGAAGATGAAAACAATGATGCATCTACCTTTGATATCAGTCAAATGCTACCCGCACCCGATGCCACCTTCAACCTTAATGAATATGTTGCATTCAGCACCATGGAAGAAACGATAAAAGAAATTATTGCAGGTTTATCTGTTAGAAAAAAGAAAGGAGAGGTAATAGTTAGAATATTTGAAGAGAACTGGCTGAAGTTTTATGGTTTGGAAAAAACCTATGCTTTTGAATCTACACCACTTATCCTAATTAATGGAAGACCTTCAAGTGCAGATCAATTACTTGCTCTTAATCCAGTTGATGTTGAAGAAATAAAGATAATTTCTGATTACGAAAAACTCATGAAGCACTTACCTTTTGGGGTTGGTGGTATTGTATTAGTAAAAATGAAAGAAAATGCTGAACTACCTGATATCAATAATTTTGATTTTTTCAATACTACTGGAGTGACCGAACCTATAGAAAAGAAGAATAGCATACCGGTATCTAATGTCCCTGATATGAGGAGCACACTTCTTTGGCAACCATATCAAAAAGTTTCTGAGACTACAACCTTAGAGTTTACAACCTCAGACAGACCAGGGGAATATGTTATACTTGTCGAGCAAATTGATGAGAATGGCAAAATTAGTTATGCTTCAAAGAGCTTTACTGTATCCTTCAATGGGCTGGTTAAAAATGATAAACCTGACTAGGGGTTATACAAAAATCTAATCTAATATCTGTTGTTTCTATAAATTCTATTTTATCAAGATTGGGTAATAATGAAAGTCCTACTTTTTTAGCTTCTGGTATTTTTTCTAAAAAGCGATCGTAAAAACCCTTTCCATATCCAATTCTATCACCAAGTTTGTCAGATATGATAAGTGGCACCAACACTAAATCAATTAAGCTATCATCAGATAAATCACCCTCTACAGGCTCAGGTATTCCCCACTTATTCTCTTCTATAATACAATTATCGTTCAGTATATAATTCTCCAAATGTCCGTTCCTCAATGTTTTGGGAACAAATATTTGGACTTCGGGTCTAGTTGTTCTGACATATTTAATCAACCGGAGTGTATCTACTTCACGTTTGGAGATAATAGGCAGAAAAGTATGAATTGCATTAAAGCTGTAATTCTCAAGCAGTGATATAAATTTCTCCTTAATTTGATGATTACGAAGCTCGTACTCATCATCACTTAAAAACTGTCTTTTAGCTAGATAGACCTCTCGAAGGATTTGTTTACTGGCCATTGTCAAAAATATGAAACCTATAATCAAAAGGGTCAAGTTGATCAATTAGGTTTTTGACAAATTTTGGGTTGGCTAAATAAAAATTTAGAAAATTATCAGTTCTTTCCTGCAAACCTCCATTAGGGAACAAGTAGTCTAATATTGAATCAATTTGGTTAATCTTATCAGAATGCTTTCTCTTCTCAGCTCGAATAAACTTCTTTTCAATAACCTCTAGCTTGTTCTGGGTTCTCACACTTTGAGCTTCAACATGTGCTTTTAAAGTTGGGTCTATCAACTCAGCCTGAGCTTTGATCTTATCAAAAAGATCAACCAACTCATTCATCTGACCATTTAAAAGCACTTTATTATCGGTATTGTCTAAAGCTATCTGCTTAAAAATTTCATTCTTGTCTTTAAGCATCTCCTCCCATGAGATCCCTGTTTTTTCTATCTTATTAAAGATATGTTTGGGTACTACCATGGCAAAATTTCTTGGCATAAGTGCAGGAAATGAAATTTGATAATGGTCAAATATTGGCTTCAATTGAAACCAATAAGCCACTTCTGATGGACCACCTATGTACGCCAGATTAGGTAGTATCACTTCCTGATATACTGGCCTCAGAATAACATTAGGACTAAACTTTTCTGGAGCCTCCTTTATTAATTTTTCAAGCGTGCTTTGATCAAAACTTATATCCGTATCTAAAACTTGATATAGTCCGTCCTGATACTCAATTCTACTTCTCAATTGATCATCAAGATAAAAAAAGTTGATCTCACGTGGAAAAACTTGAGTTTTGTAACCTATCGATTCTAACTTATCAGTGCAGTCACCTACCACCTTTTTTGCAGAATGATTTATTATATCATCCTCAATAACAGGGATGAATAACCTCTTCAGATCTGTATCATCAGCATCAACAACAACCAACCCCTCTTCTCCAAAAAGCTCATTGACATAGATTCTTACAGCCTCCGCCAAGTTTTTGCCTTGTTTATATGCAGATTTAAAGAAATCCGGTATCCCTGGTATTTCATTCGCCAGTTTAGAAAGTTCTTTGGTATCAAATCTGCCTACTGCACCATTTTGATCTGTTTCCCAGATATGCTTCTTGCCATCTAATCTGAAATATTTTATTTCATCATAATCATGATCTTCAGAAGCCATCCAATACACGGGAACAAAATTACAATCAGGATATTTTTCCTTTAACACCTTACAGGTGTTGATAACTGTAATGATCTTATAAATGAAGTAGAGAGGGCCTGTAAAGATGTTGAGCTGGTGACCCGTTGTAATTGTGAAGGTTTTTGATTCAGCTAGCCGCTTAAGGCTTAATTCAAGGCTAGTTGACTTTGAAATATTCGAGTATTGTTTATCCAAAGTCTGACAGAGAATTTTTCTATTTTCCGCACCGAATTTTCTCTCTTTGATCAGCTCCTCAAAATTCTCTACATGAGGAAAAACATTATAATAGTCCTTCAGTGAATCGTTCTCTTTTATGTAGTCAATGAATAGCTTAGAAAATTTATTAGTGACTTCCAGATCAAGAGATGCTAGCTTCATAAAGAGTTATAATCTATTATTTAAATTTATTTCACCACATCGCCATACAAATCAAACTCAGTGGCATCGTTAATTTTCACATTAACAAAATCTCCCAACCTCAGGTAATTATCATCTGATTCAATAATTACTTCATTATCAACTTCTGGTGAATCAAATTCGGTTCTGCCAATAAAAGTTCCACTTTCTGCTCTATCTATTAAGGTTTTGAAAGTTTTGCCAATTTTCGCCTCGTTGATTTCCAGGGAAATTTTTTCCTGTAAGTCCATAACGGCATTGGCTCTTTCTTGTTTCACAGAATCAGGTACATCATCTGTAAAATTATATGCATGGGTGTTTTCTTCATGTGAGTAGTTGAAAATTCCCAATCTCTCAAATCTGGATCGCTCCACAAAGTCATACATCTCCTGAAAGTCTTGCTCTGATTCACCCGGGTAACCCGAAATTAAAGTTGTCCTCAGTGCAATACCCGGCACCTTTTCTCTTATCGTTTGAATTAGCTCCTCCTGCTTCTCTCTGGTTGTTCCTCTTCGCATAGCCTTAAGCATATTGGTAGATCCGTGCTGGAGCGGCATATCCAGATAATTGCAGATATTGTCTCGCTCGGCCATTACATCCAAAATATCAAGCGGGAAGCCAGTAGGAAAAGCATAATGAAGTCTTATCCACTCTATACCTTCAACATCAGAAAGCTTTGACAAAAGCTCTGCAAGGTTTCTTTTTTTATAGATATCAAGGCCGTAGTATGTGGAGTCCTGAGCAATTAAAAGAAGCTCCTTAGTTCCATTTTTAGCCAAATTTTGAGCTTCTAACACAAGATCTTCGATAGGTTTTGAAATGTGTTTACCGCGCATAATAGGTATAGCGCAAAACGAGCATGGTCTATCACATCCCTCTGCAATTTTAAGATAGGCATAATGGTTTGATGTTGTTAAAATCCTCTCTCCAACTAATTCCTTTTTATAGTCAGCCTTAAATTTTTTCAACAACAACGGCAATTCCATTGTACCGAAAAAAGAGTCAACCAATGGTATTTCCTTTTCCAAATCATCTTTATACCGCTGAGACAAGCAACCAGTAACATATAATTTATCAATTAGACCTTCGCTCTTAGCGTCAGCATATCTGAGAATGGTATCTATAGACTCCTGTTTAGCATTATCAATAAAACCACAGGTGTTTACAATTACAATATTAGCATCATCCTCAGCAGATTCATGAGTGGTATCAATTTTGTTGCCACGTAGCTGTGTCAACATTACTTCTGAATCAACAATATTTTTTGAGCAACCTAACGTTACAATATTTACCTTGTCCTTTTTTCTTCCCTTGGTTTTCAAAATCAGTGGTGTTTAAGGAGCAAAATTAAGAAAAATAAAATTGCTTCTTGGTTGACCGAGGGATAGTTATATTTGCAGCCACTTAATGAGAAAAATAACCGGAATTTTGTTTTTAGCCTATCTATTCTTGGTAGGATGTAATGATCCAGATTGTATTCGTCTGGCAAGTACTACAATGGGTATTGGGTTTTATGATATAAATACCGGTGATGCAATGGCTATTAGAGTAAATAAACTACAAGTAGTTGGTATTGAGGCCGCCTTACTTGAAAATATTGAGTCAACAAATAATGTGCTACTCCCTATTAACCCATCAGATACAAGCATAGCGGCTGTTTTCGATACAGAGTTTGGAGTTGATACTCTAATTATAAGTTACAACACCGTGACCCGATTGATTTCTGAAGAATGCGGAGCAGAAATAATGATTGAAAATTTAAGAAAGGTGAGAAACGACTTCGATTCAATAAGATTTGTTAATAGATCTTTACAAATAACATTAGGTGAGTCTAACGTAGTAACAGAAAATGTTAAGATTTTTAATTAGTATCTTATTTGTTCAGGCTTCGCTGATGTCTTTTGGTCAATCAACCGAAAGTAAAATAGATAGCGCATCAGTAGCTAAACCGGTTCAAAAAGATTCGATACAGAAAGCCCCTTC
Organism: Fulvivirga lutimaris; assembly: GCF_009711525.1. Classification (GTDB taxonomy): domain Bacteria; phylum Bacteroidota; class Bacteroidia; order Cytophagales; family Cyclobacteriaceae; genus Fulvivirga; species Fulvivirga lutimaris. The sequence continues at coordinate 50,427 of NZ_SMLV01000433.1, read as the reverse complement.
TAAATTTAAACCCACCGGGCTACGAGTAGGTATTGACCTGGTTAGCTTTGGCCAAGGCGTTCAAAAAAATGGTATTAGAGCTTTGACTCAAGCAGATGTAAGGCAATGGAAGTTTAGTGCAGATATAGATATTTACAGATATTTTCTAAATTTTGAATACGGAAAATTTGAAAGATACTGGATTGCGCCAGCGTCAGAATATTATAATGAAGGTACCTTTATTAAAATAGGCCCCGATGTAAATTTCTTCCATAAAGACCCGAAAAAGAATGCGCTTTTCATAGGGCTTAGATATGCCAGATCTAAATATTCAGACTATATAGTCTATGATTATACTAATCCGGTTTATGGAGATAATTCTAAACGTGCCTCAAACGCTGAATTAAAAAGTAACTGGTTTGAGATCACCACTGGATTAAAGGTGCGTTTGACGAAATATGTATGGTCAGGGTATACAGCACGTTTTAAGTTTAGGGTAAATGATAACTATGATAATAATGCATTAGCTCCTCACTGGATCCCAGGTTATGGTGCTGCCACACGTGAATCAGCTTGGGGTCTGGAGTATTGGCTGATTTTTAGAGTTCCTTTCAAGAAGGATAAAATAGAAGAAATAAAATAGGGAGCTAAGCCTCGACACTTACCTCCCTAAAACCAACACCTGTGAATTTTTGCTTTCTAAAATTACATTTCCCGCTATACTACGACTGCTGAAAAATTAGACTATCAGCAAGATGATCGTCATGATTAAGATAAATAGCTCGAACCGATTGATTGACACATTCATATTATTGAATATGCAATGTCATAATTATTAAAATTTTAGGAAATACCTAGTAGCGGGTATTTTGTGAGTTAAATCTAATGAGCAACCTCCATAAATATGCTTTCCGTTCTGTATTTAAAGAAATGAAGTCACGGCAATCACTTACCTCTGAATTACAATTCTATAGGTACCTTTAACATTGCCGCCCGTTGATCCTAAGGTCACTATGTAGCTTCCTGCATTCAGGTTACTGACATCCACATGCGCCTGATCTTTAGCAATGGTTTGGTCTGAAATTTTCGTTCCAGACTTATTATAAATTATCATATGAAGCTCTTCATCTTCAGAGTCCCATTGGATATGTATCTTGTCTGTTGCGGGGTTAGGATAAGGTAAAAACACAAGATTACTTGCTTCATCAAGTCCTAAAATTGATTCAACTATTACCTTTCTGGTTGCAGAAGTAAGTATTAAACCTGGCACTTTCACATTGGTGGCTTCAACATAATACTCTCCGTCATTAATTTCGTCAATTCCATTAAAATAAAGCTCATTTCTGATGCTATCAGCAAGAATCACATCATTCTTAAACCATTGATATTCATTACTTGAGCCTTCAACATTAAAAGATAGTGAGAGAACACTCCCTTCATTGACTATGGTGTCTATTGGAGTGTCTAGCATGAATTGATTACTGTAAGTCAGACCTGGCATAGCTGCTATACTTTCCAAATCAGCAAAGTCTAAATAGTTACTATCGAGTTTAATAGAACTCAATTTCAATAGGCCTGTAACATTTGGAACACCTGTTATTTTATTATCAGAAAAATCCACCTGCTCAAGTTCTGTCATAGTCAAAAATTCTTCTGAGATATCACCATCAAGGTTGTTTTTAGGCAAATTCAGAGTTCTAACATGGCCATCTTTAATAGCAACTCCTTCCCACGAAGAAACCGGATTCATTAACCAATTATTATTTTTATTCCAGTTGACTCCATTAGTAGAATTGTATAAAGCAACTAATGCTAAAGAGTCACTTCCCACATCATAGTTTACCATCAGCTTTCTAATAGCTGAGGTAATAACCAAATCCGGAACTTTAGAACTGCTAACTTCCGCATAATACTCCCCTTCATTCTCTGATCCTATAGTATTAAAGTAGATTTCACTTCTAGTGCTATCTGACAGTATCACATTATCTTTATACCATTGATACTGATTACTAGAACCTCCAACAATGAATGATAAGGCAAGGCTTTTACCTTCATCGATTAATGTGTCTAAAGGAGAATCAAAACTGAATTGATTATCATATGTCAGACCAGGCAGGGCTACTATTGGCTCTAAATCTCCAAAATCTAAATAATTACTGTCTAGTTTGATTGAATTGAGTTGGGTGAGACTTGTTAAATCTGGTACACCAGTTAACTTATTATCTGCTAAGTTTAAACTTTCCAGCTCAGTCATACTTGTAAAGTCCTCGGGAATTTCTCCATCAAGATTATTACTTGGAAGAACTACTCCATTTACAGCTTGATTTTTTATAGAAACTCCTGCCCAGGATGCTACTGGTGCTTCCAACCAGTTGTTATTTCTATTCCAGTTGTCCCCAGAAGTTGCATTATACAATGCAACAAGTGCTAAAGAGTCTGCCTCAAAGCTATGCTCTTTAATAGTCAATCGCTTATTTATCTCAAGCTCTGTAATCTTCTGTTTTATGCCGGATGGCCAGTTGATTACTACCGAGTCTATGGCCGTATTTGTACCAAGACCTACCTGTGCGGTTAGAGAGTTTTGATTAGCGAAGCCATTGGTAGTTAGTATTTGCTGATGGTTTCTCTTCCCATCTGGAGTGTACACATCAACCTTTGCACCTACAGCACTTCTGTTGGAAATAGTACCTTCCAGCTTTATTTGAAGCCAATTGTTTGCGTTACCTTTATTATGGTACAGTCCATTATAATCCAATCCCCAAGTGGCTGTTAGTATATCAAGAAATCCGTCATTATCGTAGTCAACCATCGAGACTCCCCCAAAACCGCTTCCTTCCCCAAATGATGAATTTACTTGCTTTGTAAAGGTATGATCACCATTGTTTTTATAAAGTGCCCATTCAGCACCACCAGACGCTTGCTTTCCTATTAGCAAATCAACCAAACCATCATTGTCGTAATCACCAAAAGCACTCCCTCGCCCACCTTTTACAATCTCTCCAAGTACATCTATGGAAGGCAAAACAGTAAAATTACCGGTACCATCGTTAATATAAAATCTACTTTCAGATTGAGAGACAGAAGGCTGACTTGCCAGATATGCATCATAATCACCATCATTATCAATGTCTGCAAAGGAAATACCCCGATTATATTTGCTGGTATCCGAGGCTACAATTGTTTCATCAAGGACAAATATGCCATCTCCATTATTAAGATATGGCATGCGAATCTTAAAAAGATCCTGCGCAACCCCGTCTAAAATAAAAACATCAATAGCACCATCATTATTGATATCTAAGGCAACTGGGGTCCAACTACCTCCTATTGGAAAAGTATTTGTGTCCTTTCTAAAAGAATCATTGCCTTCATTAATGTACAAATAATTTCCTTCATAGGTTAAGACTAATAAGTCCAAATCTCCATCATTATCTACATCTAACCAGGTACCTGACTTTAAGGCAACATCATCATTAAGGTAAATAGGGGAAAAAGTGCCGTCTCCATTATTCTTTTGAATTGAAGCATAAACTAAAGTATCTGTTGGAAAAGTAACTGAAGGTTCGATTAGAAGATTGGGTGAAAAATAGTCAATGAAACCATCATTATTATAATCACCGAATGCTGCATTCCTTCCTGATGCAAACCCATAATTATTTGAATTGACCTTGGAAAATTTACCATTGCCATCATTTTTAAACATATATGATCTTATGGGATGATTTGCTGCATAATTAGTAACAATCACATCTTCAAAACCATCATTATCAATATCTGCCCATTGACCACCATAATTAAGCTGGAGGTCCTTGCCGTATTGAGTAAGATCTCCACCATCTACTCTATCAAAAAGTTCTCCTTCTATAGGTAGGTCGGGTAAAATAAATGCAAGCGCGGGTGCGCTTTTAAGCACAAGATCAGGGACTAATGAATTTGTCACTGTTAGCTGGTAATCCCCATCATCATTAAGGGTTACCGGCTCAACAGAATACTCTGGGCCAAGAATCTCTTCCCCCCTTATTCTATAACTATTGGCTGAGCCTGGTACATCAAAACTAAAAGTGAAAGCATCTCCAAGATGCACATACCTTTCCTGAATGGAACCAAATTCCTTTTGAGGAACATATACAAATTCATTAATGCCTTCAGGAGCACCCGACTCGAGATCATCAAACTCTAAATAGTTAAGGTCAATAATCAGGCTTTCTATTGCTGAACCCGATAAATCCGGAATATCATAGAACCTATTATCACCAATATCTAGTGACTTTAAAGATGGAGGCAATGAAGGCAAGCTATCCAATTTACTGCTTCTAAATACAAGTTCTTCCACATTAGTTAGTGTTGTCAAATCTATTCCCCAATTGGGATTATAAGATATATCTAAGGTAGTGAGACTTAAGTTCTTTAGGCTTTCAGTCAAGGGTATATCAATTTTAAGATGTTTTAGGTTGGTTAAATTTTCAATACTGGACGGTAAAGAGTCAGCAAATGGATTAAAATACATTCTTAGTGTCTCCAAATTTGTCAAAGACATTATTATTTCTGGAAAAGCACTATTGCTCTTAACATCTCTAATACCCGATAGGCTCAATGTTTTTAAATTGATCAAATTTCCAAACTCACTTGGCAATGGAAGGTCTAATCTATTTTCATTGCTGTAGACAATAGTCCGCGATAACCCATCACCCAAATTGAGATACTCCAGTTTCGTCAAACTTCCTAACTCAGCTGGTAAAGAACCTCTTAGATAAATAGAACTAAGATTTAAATGCTTTAAATTAGAGAGCATGGCAATTTCTGGAGGCAGTGACATGCCGTCATATTCTTCTTTGCCTTCTTCAAAAAAAGAACTATTTGAGATATCAAGTGCCTCTAATGCAGTCAACTGCCACAACTGATCTGGTAAAAATCCATATAGGTTATTATTTGGAAGCAAAATTTCGGATACTCTCCCGCCTTTTAGCTTGATACCATACCATGTATTAACAGGGTCATTGAGCCAATTGGCATTATTTTCCCAATATTGTCCCCCCGTTGCATTGTAAAGTGCAACTAATGCTAATGAATCTGTTTCTAATAAAGGCAACGATAAAGTGATCGGGTTGCTCTTTAACACTACTGAAGGAAAATCAGAATTTGTTACCTTTAAAATATAAACACCCTCATCTGAGCTTGATAAACTTGGAATATTGTAGGTAGGTGCATTTGCAGCATTAATATTTTCAGAATTCTTTTCCCACTGCAAGACATTATTTGAAGATGCATCTGCCCAGCTCGGATTCAATGTGATATTATCACCCAGGTTTAAAGTCCTGAAACCTATTTCGCCAAAGGGCTTCTGAGAAGTATTTGATGTAATTACAGAAGCGTTTAATTCAAAATCTTCAAATGTTAAATAATTATCGGATATACTAAATTCAGATAGGACAGGTAAGGAAGTAAGATCTGATAGCCCATCTAGCTCATTACCATCAATTACAAGACTTTGTAGTGTAGAAATATTGGCTAACTCTGCAGGCAATGCTCCAGACAAACCATTGTCTTTTAAGTTTATCTCAGTCACACCGCCATCCTCAGCAGTAATACCATACCAATAAGAAACAGGTGAAGTTAGCCAGTTGGTCTTTTTATTCCAGTTTGAACCATTAGTACTATTGTAGAGAGCAACTAAAGCTAATGAGTCTGACTCAGAAACAACTGAATATGGCAACTGATACATTTGAAATTCAAATGGTACACTCTCCCATGTGTCAAGCCATTCAATCTTAATCGTTTGGCCTAAGGATAATTCAATGGTTAATTCAGATTGATAGATTGCTGCTCCAATGTCTATGTCATCATTTTCAGCAAGTACAATTCCCCCGCATTCATCGTAAACTTTAAGGTGGGTGTCGCGACCTGTACCTGCTGTCGATATGGTTAGTGCCTCCCTTTGAGTGGAAGTATAGGTAAAATAGTATGGAGCAGTCGGTGTGTAATTCACACCAATCGAAGCAAGAATAGCGGTTTCACAGTCGTTACTCTGAGTGTGTCCGTAATAAGATGATAATAGGGCTAAAATTAAAAACGCAAGCTTTCTCATAGCCTACAAAGATAATTTTATCCTTAAATACTTAAAAAGTATAATGTTTTTATTATTGAAAGAATATTATAAGAGGAGATTGAAATAAAATAAGTAGCTAAGAAGCTGTTAGTCAGTGGTTTGAGGAATTTCAGTTTCTAACTGAGCTAGAATAATTATTTCTTAAACAAAGAATCCACAAACTCTCCTTTATTGAAGACTTGTAAGTCATCTACTTTTTCGCCTACCCCAATGTAACGAACAGGGATTTTGAAGGCATCTGATATGCCAATGACAACACCGCCTTTAGCTGTACCATCAAGCTTTGTAATGGCCAGTGAAGTCACTTCAGTTGCTTTGGTGAATTCCTTTGCCTGGATCATGGCATTTTGGCCTGTGCTGCCATCCAATACTAGCATCACATCATGAGGGGCAGTTTCTACAAACTTCTGCATCACTCTCTTGATCTTAGTTAACTCGTTCATAAGGTTAACCTTATTATGTAACCTGCCTGCAGTATCTATAATAACTACATCTGCATTGTTTTTAACTCCGTACTCCACAGCTTCAAATGCCACAGCCGATGGATCGGTATTCATGCCTTTAGATATCACCGGAACTCCTACTCTTTCTCCCCAGAGTATTAATTGATCAACAGCAGCTGCTCTAAATGTATCAGCAGCTCCTAAAACAACATTGTACCCGGCTTTTTTAAATTGAGCAGAAAGCTTCCCAATAGTAGTGGTTTTACCTACTCCATTGACCCCAACTACCATGATAACATATGGTTTGGCTCCAGTAGGAATAGAAAATTCTGCAAGGTCTTGCGTATTATTTTCAGAAAGAAGAGCGGCAATTTCTTCTTTCAGAATCTTATCAAGCTCATCAACACCAAGATATTTATCCCGCGCAACACGCTCTTCAATTCGCTGAATTATTTTAATCGTTGTGTCAACACCCACATCAGAAGTAATCAATACCTCCTCAAGTTCATCAAGAACTTCATCATCTACCTTTGATTTACCTACAACGGCTTTGCCGAGTTTAGTAAATAAACTTTCTTTAGTCTTCTCAAGACCTTTATCTAGAGACTCTTTTTTTTCCTTTGAAAATAAACCTCCGAATAATGCCATGAACGTGTTTGAGTTGGGTGGATATTCAAATAAAACAAAAAAGTCCCACAAGGGACTTTTTTATAACACATATTTTAAAATGTATTACTTAGTTTTTTGCTAGTGTTTCCTGAATTTTATCAAGAGTCACCATTTCTTCTTTGAAAGTATAAGCTCCAGTCTTGTCAGACTTTATTGCTCTAATCACTTTCGCGAAATTTTTACCTTCACCTTTCTGGAGTGATGCTACTACTTTCTTTGCCATGATTATTTAATTTCTTTGTGAATAGTCATTTTCTTCATGATAGGATTGTATTTTTTCAATTCCAATCTATCAGTAGTGTTTTTTCTGTTCTTAGTAGTAATGTACCTAGAAGTTCCTGGCAAGCCGCTGGCTTTGTGCTCAGTGCACTCCATAATTACTTGAATTCTATTACCTTTCTTAGCCATGATATATTATTTTATAAGCTAGGGTTATACTAATGTGTTACCGTTAGCTCTTGCCTTTTTCAATACAGCACTAATGCCATTTTTGTTGATAGTTCTCAACGCAGAAGTAGTTACTTTAAGTGTAACCCACTTATCCTCTTCAGGGATATAAAATCTCTTCTTCTGGAGATTTATATCAAACCTTCTTTTGGTTTTATTGTTTGCGTGAGAAACATTGTTTCCTACTTGAGGTTTCTTCCCTGTGATCTGGCAAACTCGTGACATCGTTATTAATATTAAATTAAATCCTCTTTTTATTTTGGGTCTGCAAATATCACAAAAAGTATTTTAATTGCCAAACATTGATTTTAAATATTATTTAACCTTTTTCATCATTTCAATCCCAACAAAATTTTCAACTTATATAAGTAAACACCTTTCATGAAAATTAGTGCTGTATTTGCCCAAAATATCTATTGGCCTATCTTCCTTCTTTTTGTCCATACTATAAAGCCCTTTTTGATTGTATTTTCTTAATTTTGACAATCGGATGATTTCTCTCCCGCTTAATGAATGAGGAAAGGATGGCTACTCTCCGAGACGAGTAGTGATGTTCAATCTTTAATCCTTTTAATTATGGAAGCTATCATTAATCAAAAATTCACTTCTCAAGATGCTATTGACTTAGAAGATAAGCATGGCGCGCATAACTACCACCCACTGCCAGTAGTTTTGGCCAAAGGCGAAGGTGTATATGTTTGGGATGTTGAAGGCAAGAAGTACTTCGATTTCCTTTCAGCATATAGTGCAGTTAACCAAGGTCATTGTCACCCAAAAATAGTAGGGGCACTTAAAGACCAAGCTGAAACATTGACATTAACATCTCGTGCCTTTTATAATGACGTTTTAGGTCCTTATGAAAAATACATAACTGAATATTTCAAGTTCGACAAGGTGCTACCGATGAATACCGGAGCTGAGGCGGTAGAAACTGCCATCAAGATCTGTAGAAAGTGGGCCTATGAGAAAAAAGGAATTCCAGAAAACGAAGCTAAGATTATAGTATGTGAAGGAAACTTCCATGGAAGAACAACAACCATCGTTTCTTTTTCTAATGATGAAGATGCAAGAAAGAATTTTGGGCCTTATACTCCCGGCTTTATAAAGATACCTTATAATGACCTGGCAGCACTCGAGACTGCTTTGAAGGAAGAAAACGTTGCTGGTTTATTAATTGAGCCTATTCAGGGCGAAGCTGGGGTTTTTGTTCCGGATGAAGGTTTTATTAAAAAGGCTGCGGCATTATGCAAAGATGCTGATGCTCTTTTTATTGCAGATGAGATTCAGACAGGTATTGCCAGAACTGGTGGGCTATTAAGAGTATGTGGCGATTGTAGCTGTGAAAACAAATGTGAGCAGCAAGCTACTTATACCAGACCTGATATGCTCATTTTAGGTAAAGCGATTTCTGGTGGTGTGTTCCCAGTTTCTGCAGTATTGGCTGATGATGGTATAATGAATGTGATAAAACCAGGCCAGCACGGAAGTACTTTTGGAGGAAACCCACTCGGTGCTAAAGTTGCTATGGCAGCGCTTGACGTTATTTATGATGAAAATCTTATTCAAAATGCAAGAAAGCTTGGCAACATTTTCAGAGAGCGCATGGAGAAATTCATTGCCACTTCAGACCTTATAAAATTAGTTAGAGGTAAAGGCCTTCTTAATGCCATTGTTATTAACGACTCACCGGACAGCTCAACTGCATGGGATCTTTGTGTGGCACTAAAAGAAAATGGACTTCTTGCTAAACCAACACATGGAAATATCATAAGATTTGCCCCTCCATTGGTTATGACAGAGGCCCAACTTCATGAATGCTGCGATATTATTGAAAAAACCATTACGGATTTCTCCAAATAATTATATATATTGTATCATAATTATGGATTACGCGTTTAAAAACTCACCTAAAGACCATTTAACACAAATGGTTTTAGGTGAAAATGGATTTAAAATTGTAATAGATGGAGCTACTTATAATTATAAGTATAGCGACATTACTCGTGTGTGGCTAAACAACCCAGAAGGGTTTATTGCACCGGGTGAATATTCATGTACAGTTAATATCGTTGACAAGAAGCCCATTTATATTACAAGCAAAAATTTCGATCAAAACGGCCTGTTTATTGAGCAGTCCCATCATTACAACTCTTTTGTAAGGGTGCTGCACATGCACATAAAGTCAAATAAGGCCGCTGAATTTAAATTTGGGACTACTCCTGCCAGATACTTAAAGCGTGTAGCAATTATTGCATTGATTTTAACTGCATGTATTGCCAGCATTATAACTTTTAACTCAAATCCATTCTATTTCATTGTACCTTCTGTATTCGGAGTTTTTGTGACCATATACGGGTTGCAGTTTTGTATAACAAGATTTCCTAAAGGGTATAACCCCGATAATATTCCTCTGGAACTATTGCCGGCATAACCATTTGCTAAGGTTTAGAACATCAACTGAACAATAACTTCAGATAGAATGAGGGTTTTACTAATTCCTTTTTCAGGTCTACGTTATCTAGCATTGAAGTTAATAGCAATTTCACAGATTGATTCTTATTAGCCTTTCTCACCACAAAGTTGAACAGCCTTGGAAACCTTAACAGTTTTTGAAGTCCTCTACTCAACCGAAGTTCATTCCACATTTTGTGATAGACAACCTTTTCATAGCCCTTATTATAAGAAGCATCAAATCGTTTTGACTTAATGCAGTTGATAATATGCTCGGCTGCAAGTCTTCCACTTCTGATGGCATTGCCAATTCCTTCTCCAGTAAAAGGATCTATTAAACTTGCGGCATCGCCTAACAGTAAAAATCGATCTCCTGATATTGGCCTTTTTTTTGAGCCAATGGGAAGACCGTATCCTTTAACTGATTCTAAAGCCCTGGCATTCTTAAACCTTCCTTGAAGTAATGGGTGGTTGCTTACCAGTTGATCCAATTTAGCTTTCAAATTCACCTTTTTCTTGCTCACCTCACTTGACAACATTCCCAGACCAACATTGGCCTCTCCATTGGGTAATGGAAATATCCATAGATAACCCGGTAATACATCCTTAATAAAATGAAGCTCAATATGACCTTTTTGATGAAACCCCTCAACACCTGCATAGTATTGCCTTAAGCCTGCACAATAATGATTTTTTTCAACTTTGATTTCGCCTAGACACCTGTTAACAATAGAATGTGCTCCATCAGCCCCTATAATAATAGGTGCATGTAATTCATCCGAACCAACAAATACCTTTATGGTCTCATTATCTCTAATAATTTGATCTGCCTTTTGGCTTAGAAATATTTCAACATTCTCTAAATCTTTGATCTGATTAAAAAAGAAGTTATCGAAATGCTCTCTTTTGGAAATATAACCTGCCGCACCACCATGTTTTTCATTTGAAAAATCAATATCCAATCTATTTCCATTCGGGGCAAAAAACCGAACACCATGCGACTCTTGTTTATCAAAAAACTTTTCAAATCGTTCACCAAGATCTTTATCCATTCTGAACAGTTGATTCACCACATCAGCACTTAGCGCATCACCACATATCTTATCTCTCGGGAATTGATCTTTATCGATAACAGCAATTTTGATAGGTTCATGCCTTAAGGCATACGCACATGCGCACCCAGCAGGACCTGCGCCAACAATTATAAGGTCAAAAGATTTTACAGACATGAGTCTCAAAAATATCAGTAAATTTGCTTTAAGGATTACAATTGATGAAAAATGAATATTAGACCCAGAAGAAATCGGAAATCGGAAGCGATAAGACAAATGGTTCAGGAAACCAGATTACACCAATCTAACCTCATGTACCCATTATTTCTACTAGAGTCGCCTAATAAAACAGCTGAAGTACACTCTATGCCGGGAATCTATAGATTAGGCATTGAAAAAATGCTGAAAGAGATAGAGGAGTGCATGAAACTTGGAATCAAAAGTTTTGACATTTTCCCAGTTGTTGAAGAACATCACAAGGATAAAACGGCTACTAAAAGCTATCAGAATGACTTCTTTTATCAGGCTGCACTTAAAAGAGTAAAACAAGAGTTTCCTGAAGCCTGTATTATGACAGATGTAGCTATGGACCCTTATAGCTCAGACGGACATGACGGACTGGTTGACGCAAATGGTAATATATTAAATGATGAAACACTTGAGATACTTGGAAAAATGGGTGTTTCTCAAGCTGAAATGGGTGTTGATATCATCGGCCCATCTGATATGATGGATGGGCGTGTTGGCTATATAAGGGAAGCACTTGATTTAAGTGGTTTTAGTAATGTATCAATCATGTCATACACGGCTAAATACGCCAGTGCCTTTTATGGACCATTTAGAGATGCCCTGGATTCAGCTCCAAAAAGTGGTGATAAAAAAACCTATCAGATGAACCCTGCCAACAGTCAAGAGGCACTAATTGAAGCAGATTTAGATACAGAAGAAGGTGCCGATTTTCTAATGGTTAAACCAGCATTATCTTATCTGGATATCATAAAGCAGTTAAAAGATAATTACGATCTACCAATAGCTGCCTATAATGTAAGTGGTGAGTACGCTATGGTTTGTGCCGCTGCCGAAAAAGGTTGGTTAGATAAAGATGCCATAATGAAGGAGGTTTTATTATCTATAAAGCGAGCGGGTGCTGATATAATTCTTACCTATTATGCCAAAGAGTGGGCAAAACAGCAATAGTTAAATCTCTCTTATCTCAAAGTCCTTGCCTCTGCCAAAGGCGATAAGTTCAGAAAATTCATAATACTCTAATGTATTGATGTCTTTGAGTTTGAAATTCTCGCTACTTAAAAATTCCATAACCTCAAACTCATAGGTATCTCCAAAGTTCTTTAGCCTGTACTTCTTGTTTAACCGTATTACATTCAGAGATATTCCTTTCATAAGACACTAAGGTAATAACTACTGTAAACAGAAAAACAACTTGCTCTGTTTATTAAACTTTTTCTAATGCCTGATTAATATCCCAAACCAGATCATCAGGGTTCTCTACACCTACAGATAGCCTTACCAAACTTTCAAATATGCCATATTTAAGTTTCTCATCTTTATCAACACCGGCATGTGTCATTGACGCAGGATGTTGAGCCAATGACTCAGTACTACCTAAACTTACTGCTAGTTTTATCAGCTTTAGATTGTTTAAAAATGTAAAAGCCTCTTTTTCGCCACCTTTTAATATGATCGACAGCATAGCTCCGGCAGAAGAATATTGCTTTTTAAATATCTCATATTGTGGTGTTCCCTTCGGAATGGCTCCTAAATAGCCAATGCGCTCAACTTTTGGATGATCCTTAATTACATTGTAGACATAAGCTGCATTTTCAGATTGTTTTTCCATTCTAATTTTAAGAGTTTCCAAACTGCGCAGCAATAACCATCCTGTCCATGGTCCAGCCATATTTCCCAGAAAAGTTCGCATCTCCTTAATCTTAGCGATATGTTCTTTTGAACCGAGGCAAGCTCCTGCTATCACATCGCTGTGCCCTCCAATGTATTTAGTGGCTGAATATATAACCAAGTCAGCACCAAACGCTAAAGGGTGCTGCCACAATGGCCCCATGTAGGTATTATCAACAACAACTAGCGCTTTTTCTTCTTTAGAGAAATGGTCAGCTACTCTTCGACACAGTTCAAGATCAATCAGGTGATTAGTAGGATTTGCCGGGGTTTCTACATAAACCATTTTAAGTTTATCTGCTTTACCACTGGCTTCTATCTTTTCTATAATGTTCTCTTCAGATTCTAATGGATCAAACCCAATTACATTAATTTGAAATCTTGGAAGAACATGCTTAATAAAATGATCTGTTCCGCCATAAATAGGATTACTATGTAGAATTAAGTCACCTGGAGATAAAAACTGAAGTAATGCTGTTGTAATGGCACTCATTCCACTTTCAAAAACTGCAGCATCTTCGGCTTCATCCCACAAAGTCAACCTGTTTTCAAGAATTTCTAAATCCGGATTATTTAGCCTACTATAAATCAATCCCAGCTCTTCCCCTTCACTTTTCTCTCGTAGTCCGTAGGCAACCTCAAAAAACGCCTTTCCTGCTTCAGCACTTTCAAATGCAAAAGTAGAGGTTTGAAATATCGGTGATTTAATTGCTCCTTCTGATAGTGATGGTTTGTAACCATATGACATCATTAGACTTTCGGGGCTCATTTTCTTATCCATAGCAATACTATTTTATACCTCAATTAGTAAATTATTTATATTAATCGCCACATAGTCAGATATATCAACTAATATTTAATTATATATCAGTTGATATATACTGTATTTATATATATTTTAAAGCAAAACAGTATAAGTCAATGGATTCAATTGATAGAAAATTAGTCTCTTTACTACAGCACAATGGCAAGCTTGCCATGAAAGAGTTAAGCCGAGAATTAGGCCTGAGCATTACACCTATCTATGACAGATTGAGAAGGCTTGAACAGCAAGGGATAATTACTGGCTACCATGCCCATATTGATGAGAAAAAGATGGGCTTTGGTCTTGAGGTATTCTGCTCTGTTACCTTAGAGTCTCACAAAGCTGACTTCTTAAAGCAATTTGAAGGAGATATCAAAAAATTTGATGAGGTATTGGAATGTTACCATCTGGCAGGCTCATTTGACTTTTTATTAAAAGTGCTCGTCAGGAATATGGATGACTATGGTGATTTTGTAAATAAGAAACTGGCCAAGCTAGAAAATATTGGGTTGGTTCATAGCCATATGGTACTTAATAAAATAAAGCAAACACGAGTGCTACCTGTTGACTAGTCTTCAGCTTTATCTAGTAGCTTTTGAGCAATAGATTTACTCGCTTTTGCCCCAAGCTCCTTAAGTCTTTCAGTCTTTCTCACAAGGTTGTCATTTCCTTCATAAAGCTTTTTAGAAGCTTCAGAATAAATGGCTTTTGTTTGGTCAAGACTCTTACCAATCTTTATTAAGTCCTCAGAGAAGTTTACAAACTTGTCATACAACGCACCGGCCTGACGAGCAATCTCAATAGCATTTTTGTTTTGCAGGTCTTGTTTCCAGATATACGAAATGGTTCTAAGCGTGGCCATTAACGTTGTGGTGCTCACCAAAACTATATTTCTATCCAGTGCCTTTTCATACAGGTCTTGATCTTCCTTAAGCGCAACTGTCAAAGCGGGCTCGTTGGCAATAAACATCATCACATAATCAGGTTGATTGATGTCATGAATATTCTGATATTTCTTATCGCTAAGCATTTTGATATGGCCATTAACACTGTCAAGGTGCTGTTTTAATAACCCTGGCTGACGATCTGGTTCCGCATCAAAATAATTTGCATAGGCTGTTAATGATACCTTTGAATCCAAAACAATAGCTTTGTCATCAGGCATCAATATAATATAATCAGGCCGCTGATTTTGCTGATCTTCAGTCTTGAAATTCTTCTCTTTAAAATAATGGACATCCTTTTGCAAACCTGCCTTTTCAAGTATCAGTTCTATTTGCATTTCTCCCCAATTGCCCTGAGCTTTGCTATCTCCTTTTAAGGCTTTTGTCAGGTTTTCAGTCTCCTTGGTCATCTGCCGATTTAGTTCTTTCAAACCAGTAAGTTGCTCTTTCAAGGCAGTGCTATATTGTAGATTCTCTTTACTGCTTAGTTCCACCTTTTTCTCAAACTCACCAATCTTCTCTCTCAGCGGATTGAGTATTTCAGAAAGGTTAGTTTTATTCTGGTCAGTGAACTTCTTAGTCTTTTCTTCAAAAATCTCATTTGCCAGGTTTTTGAACTGTACTGCAAATTGATCCTGAAGACTTTTTAACTCCTGCTTCTGCTCTGCTAAACGCTCCTGAAGGTTTCGGTAATCAGCTTCGGTAGCAGCCAGACTATTATTAAGCTCTATAACTTTTGTGCGCTCAGTTTCAAGCTCCTTTTTAAACTCTACATTTTGATTCTTAAGATCATCAACCCTTTCACGCTCCATCTTAAGTTCAGATGCTGAGCCATTATTTCCTGAAAACTTAAATTTAGCTATAAACCAGGCAGCTATTCCGCCAACAACAATACCTACCGCTAACCAGAGTAATTCAATCATTATTCAAATATCAATTAACAATTGGCAATTAGCAATTTAGGATGATTATAAAAAAAGCACTTTTGTAAATAGTTGTAAGACCAAGAGTATTAACTTGAATGTTATCAAAATATTCAATGCACTTATTTCACACTTCACTACATCTATCCCACAGCTGATGTTTGAATCCATTTTTTTTGAGCCACGTTATCTATTTTAGCAATGGTCAAAAACTCAAACTCATGTTACAAACATTTCTCAAAATCACCTTTAGAAGTTTCCTACGTCAAAAACTCTATACCTTCTTAAACATCTTCGGGCTGGCTCTTGGGTTAGCAGCAACGATTATTATTATCACATTTTCCACACACGAACTGACTTATGACCAATATCATGAAAAGTCAGAGTCCATATTCATGGCTTACAAAGAGCGGATTACCCCTAATGAAACTCAAGCCACCTATGATACCTGGGTGCCAATGGGTGAGCGTCTAGTTACTGAATACCCAGAAGCAATTAACTCCACTCGCTTTTTTACAGACAACAGCTTATTTGAAATTGGTGATGAGCGATTTGAAGGTAGCTTAGCTTATTCAGACGAATCTCTTTTTCAAATGTTTGACTTCGACCTGATAAAAGGTGACGTTAATAACCCTTTTCCTATTAAAAATGCCATTATTTTATCTCAGGAAATGGCAACAAAATACTTTGGTGATGCCGATCCTATAGGCAAAACTTTAAGAATAGACTTTGAAAGGGTATATGAGGTGACAGGTGTACTTCGTCCTATTCCAACCAACTCATCCATTCAAATTGACCATTTAATATCACTAAAAACAATACCAGAATACCCAGATTATGAGAATAACTGGGGCGGTTCATTTTTACATACTTATGTACAGCTCGATAATCCAAACAATGCTGCATCACTTGAGGCTAAATTTCCAGATTTAATCAAAAACATTTGGGATGCAGAAGTTCAAAATAGAACCAATTTCAAATTGTTACCATTACACAACGTATACAGCACCATTATAGGCGATACTGATATCGCATATATCTTGTTATACATTGCAGCTGGCATATTGTTAATATCGTCTATTAACTTTATCAACCTGTTTGCCAGCAGCGCCTTAGGTAGATCAAAAGAAGTAGCAGTTAAAAAAGTGATTGGCAGCTCAAGGAAGCAATTAGCAAGACAGTTTTTAGGTGAATCTTTGGTTGTTTCCTCTATCAGCATGGGAATAGCAATACTACTGGTATCACTATGCTTACCTTTTATTAATTCCGCTTTTGATCTTCAGCTTGCTGTTGGCTTCAATCAGTTCAGTACTATTGCAGTTTTAGTGAGCCTTACTTTGATTATAAGCATGCTGTCCGGGGCTTACCCAGCCTACTTAATTTCCAGGTTTGGAATTATTTCTTCGCTTAAAGGGAGTTTTGATAAATCAATGGGCAAAAACAACCTCAGAGATTTAATGATTGCATTTCAGTTTGTAGTATCCATACTTCTAATTGTAGGCACTTTAGTGATCAATGATCAAATCAGCTTTATGCAAAACACCGATATGGGTTTTAAGAAAGATAATCAGGTGGCTATCCCTCTTTCACTTCGCGATTTTGAAAGCAGCGATTCCACTACCATTACCAGAATTGAAACCTTCAAAAATGAAATTGCCAAGCATAGTGATGTTATCTCAATTACTACCTCAAGAAACATTCCCACAGACTGGACTAACTCCTATCTTTTTGTAAGACCTGACGGCTGGGATGGCGACCCATTGAGAATGGCATATACATATCATGATGCTAAGTTTTTTGAAACCTACGGAATAGAAATTATTCAAGGCTCAAACTTTAATGATGATGCCTATGGGGATCAAAGAGAATCTGCTGTGCTTAATAAATCTGCAATGGAAGCATTTGGTTTTGAAGATATTGAGGGGAAAGCCATTAGGATTGGGAACAATAGGATAAATGTAGTGGGTGTAATTGATAATTTCAATTTTGAAACCATGCGCGATGAAGTTAGGCCCATAATTCATTTTCATCGAGTGCCTTCCAATGCTGCCCATAGCTATCTAACAATAAATGCAAGACCTGGGAAAGCCAAAACGATCATTGACTTTGCAGAATCTAAGTGGTCAATTTTAAACTCAACTTTACCATTCGATTATGCTTTCATTGATGAAAATGTAGCTACAATGTATGAGTCAGAAAGCAGGCTTTTATTGATGAGCACGATTTTTTCAACGGTGGCAATCATAATAGCATGCCTGGGCCTATTTGGTATTGTCTCTTATAATGTAGAAAAGAGGAAGAAAGAAATTGGTATCAGAAAAGTTTTGGGGGCATCTATATACTCAATAGTGCAGCTCATGTCAAAAAGGTTTGCAGCGCTAATCCTAATCGGATTTGTTGTTTCAGTGCCTATCGGAATTTACTATCTAAATGATTGGCTAAACGGATTTGCTTATCACATTGAGATTAGCCCTATGGTATTTGGCATCACAATATTGGCCGTACTAGCAGTTGCTATGATAACTGTAAGTGCTAAAACCATCCAGGCCGGACTAGCGAACCCTGTTAATGTTTTGAAAGAGGATTAATTAGAACTTACAAAAAGGGATGCTTCTAAATGTTACCAAGACAGGATTAAATATCTCCGATGCTTAGGTCTATGTAGTTGGATATAAATTTATCGACAGTAATACCTTGAAAATCATCATGCTGGTGTGTGGTTGTAACCACTACTAAACTGCACCCAGCAGCTACCGCAGCCTTGGCTCCAGTTGGACTATCCTCAAACACCACACAATCTTTGGGGTCAACCCTGATGGCCTGGGCTGCTTTCAGAAATACTTCCGGATCAGGCTTGCCTTTGGTAACATGCCCAGCATGAAGCGTAGCTTTAAACAAGGATCGTATTTCTAAATTATCAATTATGAAATCCATGTTGATTTTTGGTGCAGCAGTGGCCACCGCCATGGGTATCTTTTTGCTTTTTAGGACATGGAGGAAATCGTGTAGCCCATCTAAAAGGGTAAGCTGAGGGGCAAATAGCTCTCTATACCTTTTTTCCTTTTTGGCTGAAATAGCTGTTCGCTCTTCAAATGTGAACCTCTCTTTAAAAAGTCGTGCAAGAATCTCTTCATTAATTCCATGCACTCTTTCCATTACTTCTTCAATACTCATTTCAAGCCCTAGCTCACTCAAGGTCTCCTGCCAGGCTTTATGGTGAATCATCATGTTATCCACCATGGTTCCATCTAAATCAAAAATTACACCCTTCATTATTAAAAGTCTATTTCAGGTCATCCATCAACCGATTTATTTTTTTATCAATTTAGGTGCTCCATCTCGATAACCATATAGTTTAATTTGCTGAGCAATATCATAATCGTCTAAATACTTCCCTACCAGAAATTAATGTAGAATAATACGGTAAGTCCAATAATAATAACAGAATGGATTATATCCCATTTATTCCAACTCTTGCGACTAGCAGCTTTCTGTTCTGCAGTGGCAGATCCAAAAGTCAATCCAGCAATTTGCGCAGCGGGTGCAGATTTAGTGAACATACTTACAATGATGATGACAAACATACTGAACACCAACATGCCTCCACAGAAGAAAAGCCAATTTACGTCATAAAATAAGTTATAGAAGAAATTGTCAATGCCATTCTCAGAGGCCCAAAGTTTTACATCTTCATACCCAGCATTACCAGCCTTGGTTGTATAAAATACTTTAGCTCCTAAGCGAAACACTCCAATAATAAAACCTGCAATCATCCCCCACATTCCACCAAGCGGAGTTGGCTTGGAAGAAAGTATTCCAAGTAAAAATGCGGCCGCTATTCCAGGTGCCAAAACAGATTGCACATCTTGCAAATAGGTATAGAGAACATCACCTATGCTACGCATAATTGGAATCCATAGTATACCAAGTATAACAATTACAACAGTGGCCATTCTGCCTACACTTAACAATTTCTTTTCAGAAGCTTCCGGTTTAAACTTCTTATAAAAGTCAATTGTAAATAGCATTGCCGATGAGTTAAATAATGAGGCCAATGAACTCATTAATGCTGCCAGAATTCCGCACACCACTAACCCCTTAACACCAGCTGGCAATAACTTGGCAACCAAAGTCGGAAAAGCTGCATCAGAAGACGATAGTGTAAATACTTCTCCATTGAGAATTACTCCTTTTTGCGCCATAGCAAAGGCAATCATACCTGGAATCATAAACAAGAACACAGGTGTTAATTTTAAGTAAGCGCCAAAAATTGTTCCTCGTCTCGCTTGTGTTTCGTCTTTACCAGACAATACTCTTTGAACAATATATTGGTCCGTACACCAGTACCAGAATCCAATCACGGATGAGCCTATTAACACACCCAACCAAGGGAAACTCTCATCTTTATTACTTCGAACAAGATTCGTCATTGAATCGCCATATTCATTTACTTGAACGGCACTGGTAATTCTAAGCACCTCTTCCCATCCGCCAACAGCTTGCAAGCCCAACACTACGATTATAATTGAGCCCAACAGCAAAATTGGTGTTTGAAGTACCGATGTATAAAGTACGGATTTCATACCTCCTACTACGGTATAAACTGCAGTCAGAATTACCAAACCTATTGCTGAAATCCAGAAGAAATCGATGCCCCACAGTGTTTCAATCCCAAATACCTCTTTAAACACTAATCCTCCTGCATATACAGTAACAGCAACCTTAGTCAGCACATAACTCACTAATGAAATGATAGATAATATTGATCTTGACTCCTTATTGTAGCGTTTTTCAAGGAATTCGGGCATAGTGGTAACCATACTTCGCGTATAGAATGGTACAAAAACCCATCCTAATATAAGGATCATCCAACCCTGAATTTCCCAGTGTGCCATAGCCAAACCACTGGATGCTCCAGCACCTGCTAACCCTATTAAATGTTCAGAACCAATATTAGAAGCAAAAATTGAAGCCCCGATGGCCACCCAGGAGGCATCTCTTCCTGCCAGGAAATAATCTCCTGAACTGGATTGCTTTTGTTTAAATACCCAAACAATAATACCAATTAAAGCTGCCGCAAAAATGGCGAGTACAATCCAGTCTAAAGTTGCAAACTGCGTCATAGCATTAATCCTTTTGTACTAAAAATTTAGTCAATGTTTTAGTTGAATATGTCTCTCCTGGTTTTAAAACTACATTAGGAAATTCCGGTTTATTTGGAGAGTCTGGATAATGCTGTGTTTCTAAACACAATCCCGATCTGAATTGGTAAGTGGTATTGTTTTTACCTGTGATGGTACCATTAAGAAAATTACCTGAGTAGAATTGAATTCCAGGCTCTTCAGTATAAATATCCATTCTTCTTCCAGAAGTTGGCTCAACTAATGAAGCAGCAAAAGTTAATGCATCATCTGACTCATCAAGCACCCAACAATGATCATATCCAAGGCCGTTTTTAAGTTGCTCATTCTCCTCATTGATTTCCTTTCCAATCACTTTGTAATCAGTAAAATCGAATGGAGTGCCTTCAACAGATACAACTTCTGAAGGAATTAATGTTTCATCCACTGGCAGATACTTGGAGGCATTTAATTTTAGCTCATGCCCTAAAATATCACCACCGCCAGCCAAGTTGTAATAAGCGTGGTTGGTAAGGTTAACGATTGTAGCTTTATCTGTAGTGGCTTTATAATCGAAGATAAGCTCATTGTCATTGTTTAGCGTATAAGTAACTTCAACGGTAAGGTTTCCAGGATACCCTTCTTCCATGTCAGGGCTCACGCGTGTCATTTTAACACCAACACTGTTTTCACCTTCTACAGCTTCACTCGCCCAAACTACCTTATCAAAACCCCGCACACCACCATGTAAGTGATTTTGGTCGTTATTGGTGGCAAGTTGATATTCTTCACCATCTAGTGAGAATTTACCTTTGGCAATTCTATTCCCGAAACGCCCAATAATGGCTCCGAAATACGGAGTAGCCTCTAAATAACCGTCCAAATTATCATACCCTAAAACAATATCATCGTAGTTTCCATCCTTGTCAGGAGCTGTTAATGTGCGAATAATACCGCCATAGGTGATTACACTCATTTCCATTCCCTGACTGTTTTTCAGCTTAAATTCATGAACCTCTTCACCATTTGGCATGGTTCCGAAAACTGATTTTTCAATTGTTGCTTTTGGTTCCTCCATTTCTTCTGTTTCTGTTTTTTGACTAGTTGAAGTGCAAGAAAAAGCAACTAATAGTACAACCAATCCTGATAAATATGTTTTCATGTCTTATAGTTTATTTTCGAATAAATGATAATATACTTCATTCCACTTTAAGCCATCTTTGAAGGCTCTCATTCTTGTTTCTTTATCGATAACAACAAGCTCTATGCCCGCCATATCAGCAAAATCCTCAATATATTCAGTGGTAATTGCTTTGCTAAATACAGTGTGGTGGGCCCCACCAGCGTGAATCCAAGCTTGTGCTGCAACATCCAGGTTAGGATGTGCATCCCACAGTACTCGTGCTACAGGAAGGTTAGGTAACTCATGCTCTGGCTTAACTGCATCTACCTCATTTACCAATAATCTAAATCGGTTACCCATATCAATCAAAGAAACATTAATTGCTGGCCCAGAATCCACATCAAACACCAAACGGGCAGGATCTTCTTTTCCTCCAATTCCTAAAGGATGCACTTGAACTTTTGGTTTACCCATTGCAATGGTTGGGCATATCTCAAGCATATGCGCACCAAGCACTCTGGAATCGCCATTATGGAAATCGTAGGTATAATCTTCCATAAATGAAGTACCCCCAGCTAAACCTTGATCCATTACTTTAATAGCATGTAAAAGTGCTGAAGTCTTCCAATCACCCTCGGCTCCAAAGCCATAACCATCTGCCATTAAACGCTGCGCAGAAATCCCTGGTAATTGCTTCATACCATGAAGGTTTTCGAACGTGTCTGTGAATGCCTGAAAACCGCCTTCTTGCAAAAATGATCTTAACCCAAGCTCGATTCTTGCTGAATCTTTTAATGACCCGCTTTTTAATACTTCGCTTGTAACTTCATAGCTATGAGCATACTCCTTAAGGAGCTGCTCAACCTGGCTGTCTGAAATTTCATTTACATATTTTACGACATCACCAACACCATATCCATTCACAGACATTCCAAAGCGAATTTGTGCTTCCACTTTATCACCTTCAGTTACGGCCACCTCGCGCATGTTGTCACCAATTCTTGCGACCTTCATGTTTTGCATGGCATGCCAACCTGATGCCACGCGCGTCCATTTGGCTAATTTAACGATAACATCTTGCTGCTTCCAGTGTCCAACAATCACCTTTCTCTTCATGCGAAGTCGAGAAGTCATAAAGCCGAATTCACGGTCGCCATGCGCTGATTGGTTTTCGTTCATGAAATCCATGTCTATTTCCGCCCATGGAATCTCAGCATTGTATTGCGTATGTAAATGAACGAATGGCTTATTCAATATTTTAAGACCATTGAGCCACATTTTTGCTGGAGAGAATGTGTGCATCCATAGGATTAAACCGATACACTTGGGTGTATTATTAGCCTCCTGAATTATGCTTAACACTTCACCTGGTGACTTTACTACTGATTTATATTTTACCTGAACAGGAATGTCAGCATTACCGTCAAAATATTTAGCGATTTCTTCAGAATGATTGGCTACGTTTTGTAGCACAACATCTCCGTATAAATGCTGGCTACCCGTAATCAACCAAACTTCAAATTGATCTAAACCTTTCATATTTATTAATTTTGCCCATAATAGGCGTTTTTACCATGTTTTCTTTCGTAATGCTTTTTGATTAGCGCATCCTTCAACCTTGGAGCTTCCGGATTAATACTTAATGCTATGTGTGCCATCTTACCCAATTCATCAAGCAGCTTTGAATTAAACACTGCCTTATCGGCACTTTTCCCCCAAGTAAACGGGCCATGGTTACCGATAAGCACCATTTCCACTTCTTTGTAGTCAAGTCGCTTATTGGCGAAACAGTCTAATATTTGTTGCCCCGTGTTGTGTTCATAATCACCTTCAATAAGTTCATCACTCATCGGTGGTGCGCAAGGAATATCATGCGTTAAATAATCAGCATGAGTAGTTCCCATAATTGGAATATCTCGCTGCGCTTGTGCCCAGGCAACGGCATAGGTAGAGTGCGTATGGCATATTCCACCTATGGTCTCCCAATGTTTATATAAAAAAGCATGTGTTTTCGTATCAGATGAAGGACGCATTTCGCCTTCAATAATATTATTGTCAAAATCAACGATTACAATGTCATCTGCTTTAAGCACATCATAAGGCACACCGCTTGGTTTAATAGCAAAAACACCTTTTTCACGATCAACTGCACTTACATTACCGAAAGTGTAAATCACTAAATCAAGTTTTGGAAGCTGCATATTGGCCTCAAAACATTCTTCTTTAAGTGCTTTATATTTTGACATGTTATTGATTGTTAATTTTTGTTTCTACAAATTCTCCCAGCGTACTGTATGTTGCGTACAGCTTGTTGTATACGTCTTTATTCTCATCTTTCGGATAATAAGTGGTTTCAAAGCCATTACCCATTGCCTTAATAGCATCATTCACATTTGAATAAATACCAGCAGCTGTTGCTGCGTACATAGCGGCACCCAATGCCGGAGCTTGCTCTGAATTGGCTATTTTAATAGGCATATCAAGTACATCAGCCAAGGTTTGCATAATAAAGCCAGACTTTTTAGCCACACCACCAATACCAACTACAGTTTTAATTTCTACTCCTTGATCTCTAAAACGTTCTACTATTTTTCGTGACCCGAAACAGATTGCCTCGACTAATGATCTAAAAATTTCAGGAGCTTTAGTTCCTAAATTTAAATTAACAATAGCACTTTTTAGTGCCTGATTAGCATCTGGTGTTCTTCTTCCATTGATCCAATCCAATGCAACCGGAGCAGTTTCAACTAATGGTGTTTTTTCTGCCTCTGCAGAAAGTCTGGCAATCATATTGTCTTTTAGGCTTTCCTTTTCTTCGTCTGAAATGTCCAACATATTGTTGATTGGCCATGCCAATACATCTCTAAACCAAGCTAAATAATCACCAAAGGCTGACTGACCCGCTTCAAGTCCAACCATATCAGGTATTACAGAACCATCTACCTGGCCACAAATTCCATCTACCGTATTTTCACCAATTACTTCATTTTTCGAGACAATAATATCGCACGTTGAAGTACCCATTACTCGTACCAATGTGAACTCTTCTACCTCAGCACCTACAGCACCAGAATGTGCATCGAATGTGCCAACAGCAACAACTGTATCTTCAGTCAGGCCGGTTCTATCGGCCCAGTCCTGCGATAGTGTTCCTGCTGCAATATCAGAAGTAAAAGTATCATGATACATATTGTCTTTAAGCTTCACCAATGAAGGATCCAATTGTTCTAAAAATTTATCCTCAGGTAACCCGCCCCATGACTCGTGCCACATGGCTTTATGCCCCGCTGCGCACCTGCTTCTTTTAAAGGCTTCCAAATCCGTAGCCCCTGTTATTATATAGGTCATTAAATCGCAATGCTCCATCCAGGAGTGGGCAGCTTCTTTTATTTTGGCATTGGTCCTGTTAATATGCAATATTTTCGCCCAGAACCATTCAGAAGAATAGATGCCCCCTTCATATTTTGTATAATCAACACCGCCCCAGCTTCTTGACAGCTTATTTATTTCTTCAGCCTCTTTGATAGCCGTATGGTCTTTCCAAAGTACCATCATTGCATCTGGGTTGTGTTCATATTCCGGCTTCAGACAAAGGGCCGTTCCGTTTGAATCAACTGGGATGGGAGATGAGCCTGTTGTATCAATACATATGCCTTTTACCGCTTCCGCTGCAACCCCAGAATTTTTAACAACCGTGGAAATTGTTGCTTCTGTACCCTCGATAAAGTCAAGCACATGCTGCCTGAATTGCGATTTTGAAGGATCACAATACTTACCTTCTTTCCACCTTTTGTAGTAATGAACATCAGTGTTTAATGTAGTCCCATCTAGTGCATCTACGAGCACTGCACGAACAGAATCCGTTCCAAAGTCCAAACCAATTACATACCTCTTTTCCATTAGTTAGTTCACTTACAAATTATAGATCTTCCATAGCCGCTTCAGGTATCCACACCTTCATTTTACCAATTCCTCTATTAGACCAGGCATAATAGGGTATTGCCGAAAATTCGACATTATCGTTTTTAGAATTAATTATACTGATGCCTTCCAACAATTCTGGCTGAGGCTCTACATTAAATTCCTCGCTACCTGTTATTGCGATTTGATCAAATTGATTTTTATTGTCTATCTCCTCGATGGCATACACCAAAGGCCCATACTCTAAGGCCACTTTCCTACTATCATCTTTCACCAATGGGTGCGCTTTAACTTTGCGTACTTCCATTGGGAATTTCACTTCAATCGAAGCTTCCTTACCCCAATCGTTTTTTAATACTACATAACCATCAATAACCTCCACAATCTTAGAGTCTCCATTTACCGTAAGGGTAATTTTTGAATCAATCGTACCTACATATGAATAAAGGTTACTTGGAAGCACCTCGTTTTGTACCCAACCAGGCACACGAAGTTTAACTACATAATCAAAATCGCTTTCCGACTTAAGGCTAAGTTTTACACCTCCACTCCAAGGGTAATTTGTTTCCTGCTTTGCCATTACTGTCTTACTATTTAAGTTGATTTTGGCTTCACTGGCAGCATATAGATTTACATAAACCGTGTCAGCTTGTTTAGAGTAAATCAGCCCTGGCATAGAAGGAATGAATCGAATCACATTCGTTGGACAACATGAACAATCGAACCATGATTGTCTTGTACAAGCTCCGCGATTGAATTTGTACTTACCATCTGACTCTAAGGCGTTTGGGTAGAAGAATTGAGTGCCATCCAATGACAACCCAGAGATTAGTCCATTATAAAGTGTGCGCTCAATAATATCATAATATTTTTTATCACCAGTTAATCTGAATAGACGGTGATTCCAATAAACATCACCGATAGCTGCGCAGGTTTCGTTATAGCCTGTCAGGTTTGGCAACTCATAATTTTCGCCAAATGCTTCACCATCATGCCTGGAACCAATACCACCAGTAAGGTACATTTTCTTATTCACCATGTTCTCCCAAAGTGAATCAATGGCATTTTTATAAGCCTCATCATCATACATGGCAGCAATGTCTGTCATGCCAGCATACATATACACCGCACGAACGGCATGACCAACAACTTCGCGTTGATCAATTACGGGAATATGATCTTGAGAATAGGGACCAAACAAAGTCCTATGGTCACCATGTCCGCGGTAATCAAGAAAGTACTTCGCTAATTCTAAATATTCCTTTTTGCCAGTTACTGAGTAAAGCTTAATTAATCCGGTTTCTATGATTTGGTGCCCCGGAACTGTTTCTATCTTACCAGGCCCAAAAGTATTCACAATCAAGTCAGCATTTTTGATGGCGATATCTAAGAAGTTTCTTTTTCCAGTAGCCTGAAAATGTACCACTGCAGCCTCATACATATGGCCAGGGTTGTACATTTCATGACTTGCGTCCAACGACTCCCAACGTTTCCCTTCAATCACCTTAACCCAAGGTGCAGGTGGACTTGCTGGATCAATGGTTCGCCATGTAGTTAAATAGCCATCAGCTTCCTGCCCAATACCAATAATAGTTATTAATGAGTCCAGTAGAACTTCAAGCTCCTTATTAGGTGAGCTAATTAAAGAAGTTGAAGCGCCCTCAATAATTTTATAAACATCCGTGTCATCAAAAGGCATGGCTCCTTTGGTAGTGCCTTCCATTTGATTTCCAGCAATCAGGAAGTTTTCTAAGCGGCCTTCCTCTTTGCATTTTTCTATAGCATATTCAATGGTTTTTTGTTGTACTCGCTGAATTATCGGTAACCAAAAATCATCAGTCACCTTTACATTGCGGATATCAACAGGCTCTATTAGATAGTCCGACAGAGCATTGTCTACTTCAACAATAATATCCTTATTAGCTGACTGGCATGATATACCAACTAAGCCAATCAAGAAAAATACCATGTAAAAAAAATTCTTCATTATTTATCCTATAAATATGGTAGTCCAACTCAATAACCACTGCAGAAAAAGAGGCGCCTCAATGCTCACTCCAGTTTTTGATATGAGTTGCTAAATGTAAATATGAAAAAATAAATGTATTATTTACAATTATAATTAACTATTTCTCCCAACTTAGATGAGGTTAGTTTGACATATTGCAGGAATTACCATTATTTAGACATTCATTCTGCAGGAAACTCATATTTTCATGCACCCAAACTCAATGTTTCATGCATAATAAATATAATAACGAAGCCAAAGTATTTGTTGCCGTAGATTGTATCATCTTCGGATTTGATCCTAATGCTGAAGAACTTAAGATCTTACTTATTAAGAGGAATTTTGAACCTGAAAAAGGCAACTGGTCATTAATGGGTGGGTTTATGGAACCGGGAGAAACATTGAAGGAAGCGGCCAACCGTGTTTTGAACACACTTACCGGCCTCGAAAACATCTTTTTGGAACAACTTAAAACATTTAGTATTGTAGATCGAGATCCTGCCGAGCGTACTATATCTGTGGCCTACTTTGCTTTGATCAATGTTGTAGATTTTAAGGACGAATTATACAGGGATTTTTCAGCTACATGGTTCAAAATATCGGAAAAGCCAAAACTAATATTTGACCACAATGACATGGTGACCCTCGCAATGGAGCGACTTCGTTTCAAAGCTTCAGTTGAGCCAATTGGATTCGAATTGCTTCCTGCAAAATTCACCATGCGCCAGCTGCAAATGCTGTATGAAGAAATTTTTGAAGAGAAATACGATAAAAGAAACTTCTCTAAAAAGGTAAACTCTTTCGGGTTGTTAAAGCGACTTGACGAAAAGGACAAGTCATCTTCTAAAAAAGGCTCGTTTCTTTATGAATTTGATATGGAAAAATACAAAAAACGAAGTAATGGATTCCAGATCAGACATCAGATTATGAACTAGTCTCATCCTACTTTCACCAGATAAAGAATATTTCACGCTTACTCCGTCCAGCTCATAGGATAATTCTTATCCACAAACTCCATAGCATCTTCTGTTAAGAAAAGTGGCTTGAAAGTATCAACCATGACGGCATATTCATGTGTTTCTTTGGCTCCAATACTTTTTTCAACAGTGCCAGGATGTGGGCCATGTGGCAAGCCTCCAGGGTGCAAAGTGAATGAACCTCTATCAATTCCTTTTCTGCTCATAAACTCACCTTCGGTGTAGTAAAGTACTTCATCCGAATCAATATTAGAGTGATTATAAGGTGCAGGAATAGCCAAAGGGTGGTAGTCAAACAGCCTTGGCACAAATGAGCATATCACAAAACCGCCAGCCTGAAATGTTTGATGTGCGGGTGGTGGCTGATGAATTCTGCCCGTTATTGGTTCAAAATCATGAATAGAAAAGGCATACGGCCACAGAAAACCATCCCAACCTACCAAATCAAATGGGCTATGGCTGTAATGATATTCATGCAATTGATCATGTTTCTTTATTTTAAGAAGGTAATCGCCTTCCTTGTCTTCTGTTATTATTTCTGAAGGCGGTCTGATATCACGCTCACAAAATGGGGAGTGTTCTTCCAGTTGCCCCAATTCATTTCTATATCTTCTAGGTGTTTCTATTGGGCTTGCAGATTCAATTACCAAAAGTTTTAAAGGTTCGTCATTCCATTTGAACTTGTAGATTACAGTTCTTGGTATAACTACATAGTCACCCTTTTTCACTTCTATTTTTCCAAATTGAGAACGCAATTCGCCACTACCATCATGAATATAGATTACCTCATCGCCTTCGGCATTCTTATAATAGTAATCCATTGACTTGCTCTTAGGTACACACAAGGCAATAGATACATCGGCATTCTTTAAAAGCACTTTTCTTCCACTTAAAAAGTCATCTCCTGTTATACCTATTTTAGAGGTATTAAGGTGTGTCTGCTTCAGACCATAGTCGGTCATGATTTTGCTACCAAAGGGAGTGACTTTTCCTACGGCTTTTATTTTAGTAGGCGCATATATGTGGTACAAATTGGAGTAAATACCTGAAAACCCTTTCGAACTTACCAGCTCTTCTTTATATAGGCTATCATCTTCCTGAAGGAACTGAATATGCCTTTTTGGCGGTATTTTACCTAACTTATGATAATACATATTATAATTTTGATCTATCTAGTTTCTCAGCCTGATCAAATAATTTCACAGCCTGCTGAAGTACTTCATTTGTTTGATTGAATATAGGATAAAAGCCTTCATTGTCCCAAATCTGTCTTGCAATTTGTGCTCTAATATGTAGATCAAACAGGGCCTGATTTTTCTTCATATCATTAAGATCGGGCTTAACACCATTGCCTTTGCCTATTGAGGCCAGCTCATCTCTCATTTGCTTAGTCACTTTAAAATCATTGAAGTAGTCTTTGTAGTCCATCCCCTCAAGCATTTTCTTGTTATCGTTTACATATTTAAATGTGAACTCCTGAATAGAGTTGCTTATGAAAAGCTTATTCAAATAAGTTGAGTTGGCAGATGTATCTAATGGTACAAAATAATCAGGCATTATGCCACCTCCCCCATATACGGCTCTACCGCTTAGTGTCTCGTACTTCAATGAGTCATTAAACTGAATACTATCTGCACTAAAAAACTCACCATGCTTGTATCTGGCAATCAGGTCTCCAGAATAATCATCCATGTCGTCATATGGCTTTTGAATAGATCTTCCACTAGGCGTGTAATATCTGGAAATAGTCAGTCGCATTTCCGAGCCATCGCTCAAGTCCATTGGGGCCTGCACAAGTCCTTTTCCAAATGATCTTCTACCAACTACCAATGCTCTATCATTATCTTGTAAAGCACCAGTCACAATTTCTGAAGCTGAAGCGCTACCTTCATTAACCAGGACAATCAATTCACCCTCTTCAAAAAGACCTTTTCTCTGTCCATTAGCTTGAGAATTATACCTGGTTTCTTTACCTAAGGTGTAAACAATCTTTTTATCTCCTGAAATAAATTCATCCGCTATATTAATGGCGTGGTTCATATAACCTCCTCCATTACCTTGTAGGTCAAGAATAAGTTTGGTCATCCCCTCACCTTTAAGTTTGATCATGGCCACCCTAAACTCCTCATAAGTAGTTGCAGCAAAACGACTGATTTTGATGTAGCCTTTCTCATCATCTATCATATAGCTGGCATCTACAGAATATTGAGGAATCTTATCTCTTATGATTTCGAAATCAATTGGGCTCTTTTTATTCTTTCTTTTAATAGTAACCTTTACCTCGCTTCCTTTTGGCCCTTTCAAATGCTTTTGCACATCACGGTTAGTAAACCCAACCCCAGCTACATTTTTGTCATCAATAGCTATTATCTGATCTCCGGACATAATACCTAAAGACTCACTTGGTCCACCACTTAAAGGCGTAACCACTACTATAGTATCTTTGAAAATATTGAACTCAATGCCTATGCCCTCAAAGTTTCCTTGCAGATCCTCATTGGCAGCTACCTTATCCTTTGCAGATATATAATAACTGTGTGGATCCAGCTTATTGAGCATGTGAGATATAGCATCCTCCACCAAGTCACTGGTATTAACCTCATCTACATAGTTTCTATCTACTAGGGTTAGTACTTCTTTAAATTTTTGAATGTCTTTGTTAAGATCATTCTGAACAGGAGAAGACTCGCTAAAAGTTGCTCCAATGAAGATTCCTCCTGCCAAACCTATAGCAAGGATTAGAGGAAGTCTTATTTGATATTTTGTGTTTTTGTATTCACTCACGTCTTATTACAGATTAGTGTTAAAAATCAATTAACCCGATTTGACCAAATCTAGGGAATATTAACTCTATAACGAAGAGACAAAATATTTTGTTGGCCTAATTACTATATGCCGTATTAGCTCTTTTTTTGATAGAGTTTTTGTAAATTTAAAACAATATTTATCATGAGCGAACTCGACAAAAAACGGATTATTGATATAGTTGACTGCAACTACATTCACGCCTCTGTCTTGTTTTATTTTGGCATAGAATTCTACAATTATTCTGAACTAACTTTAGAACAAGCTTGTGCTGCAAAGGGTTTAAAATTGGAATCTGTGGTTAAAAAGCTAGAATCCTCCACGCTTTGCGAAGAAGATGTGGCACTTCAAGAGTTCCCAATTGACCTTGTGATTGAATATTTAAAGCATGCTCATTACATTTTCATCAAACAAAAGCTGCCCTATATCAGCAGATTAATCGAATGTCTTGATAATCAAACCGAAGGCTATACCGCAGTGGTTAAAGACCTGAAATTTGTTTTTCCATTGTTTGTTGAAGATTTCATTCATCATATTTATGAGGAAGAAGATACTTTATTTTCTTATTTGTTAAGTCTGTATCATTTCAAAAAAGGCAGAGGTAACATTTCGAAAATGTATTTCGAAATGGAAAATCACAGCCTTTCTTCCTATGCTGCAGAGCATCAGGAACATGATGATGAAATGATGGGCATCAGACAAATAACCCAGCAATATCAACTGAGTGAAAAATCACCATTGCACTTAAGGGTAGTTTATGCTGAACTGCAGGCGCTGGAAAGCGAGCTGAAAACACACGCTAAAGTGGAAAATGAAATATTGTTTCCTAAAGCGCTGGCGCTGGAGAGAGAAGTAAATGAATCTTTCAAGAAGAAAATTCAATACAACTAAGTGGGTAGAATATTAGCCATCGATTTTGGCACAAAAAGAGTTGGTTTAGCCTCCACAGATCCTTTACAAATTATAGCATCTCCATTGGACACCGTGCCTAACAAAGAGATATTAACATATTTGAAATCATATTTAAGTAAGGAAGGGGTAGATAAAATAATTGTTGGAATGCCCAAAAACCTTCAAAACGAAGACACCCATTCCACTGAAAGTGTACGCAAGTTTGTATTGAAATTAGAAAAAACTTTCCCAGAGGTTAAAGTCATCACTGCCGATGAAAGGTTCACCAGTAAAATGGCCTTTCAAACCATGATTGATGGTGGATTAAAAAAGAAAGATCGTCAGAATAAAGAAACGGTTGACAAAGTGAGTGCAACCATTATACTTCAATCCTACCTCCAGTCGAACTCATCTTATTGAAAATTAGTTACTTTTGCATTCTAATCAATTAAAAAATACCCGATGATTTATCCCATCGTAGTTTACGGAGACCCGGTACTTAAGAAGAAGGCGGCAGAAATTGAAAAAGGGACAGACCTTACACAATTGGTAGAAGATATGTATGAAACCATGAAAGGCGCACATGGCATTGGCCTTGCTGCCCCACAAATTGGCAAAAGCATTCGCCTTTTTGTTGTAGACGGACGGCCTCTTGAAGATGAAGAAACGAATGATTTTGTGAAGGTTTTTGTAAACCCGGAGATTGTTGAAGAGTTTGGTGAGGAATGGGCTTTTGAAGAGGGTTGCTTAAGCATACCTAATATAAGGGAAGACGTGGAGCGTCCTGAGAGCCTGAAAATCAAATACTACGATGAAAAATGGGAATATCATGAAGAAGAATTTGACGGCATGAAGGCTCGAATTATTCAGCATGAATATGATCATATAGAGGGCATACTATTCACCGACTATTTAACTCCTTTGAAAAAGAGAATGCTGAAAGGTAAGCTTACCAACATCACCAAAGGAAAAATGAAAGTAGAGTATCGTGTCGCTATTCCAGTGAAAAAATGAGGAATGGCCTTTAAATCAAAACTACCCAATGTAGGAACAACAATATTCACTGTCATGTCACAGATGGCAGCTGAGCATAATGCACTAAATTTATCTCAGGGTTTTCCAGATTTTCGCATTTCTCCAAAGCTTATAGAGCTGGTTAACCGCCACATGAAGCAGGGTTATAACCAGTATGCTCCAATGCCAGGCCTGCCTGCACTTAGAGAGCAAATAGCTGAGATGATAGATAATTGCTATCAGTCTAAAGTTGATCCTTATAAAGATATAACAATTACAGCAGGCGCCACTGAAGCTATTTATGCTACAATAACTGCCCTTATTGGCAACGGAGATGAGGTAATACTATTCGACCCAGCTTATGACTGTTACGCCCCTGCCATCCGATTAAATGGAGGCATTCCAATTCACATTTCTCTTAAGCAACCAGATTTTTCAATTGACTGGGAAGCGGTAAAAACTAAAATTAGTGCTGAAACTAAACTCATCATTATCAACTCGCCACATAACCCGAGTGGTGCAGTGTTATCAGAAAATGATTTCAAAACTCTCGAAGAAATTGCTGTCAAGCATGACCTTTTGATTTTAAGTGATGAGGTTTATGAACACATCATATTTGGTCAGCAACACCAGAGTATTTTAAAATATGATGCTTTAAGAAAGAGAAGTATAGCCGTTTCCTCTTTCGGAAAAACATTTCATGCCACGGGATGGAAGATTGGTTATTTAATAGCGCCTGAAGAAATAACCAATGAAATAAGAAAGGTACACCAGTACCTGGTGTTTAGCGTAAATACGCCTATGCAATATGCCCTTGCCGACTATCTGAAGGAGCCCGATCACTATTTGCATATTGCCGAAATGTATAATAATAAAAGGAAGTTCTTTGTTGAACGTCTGGCAGCTTCCAAATTTGAGATCATTCCTAGCTTTGGCACCTATTTCCAATTATTGTCATACAAAAACATCTCTGATTTGGATGATATGAGTATGGCCACCAAACTGACCAAAGAAAATAAGTTGGCCTCAATCCCTATTTCCGTATTTTATCAAAATAAGGAAGACAATAAGCTTTTAAGATTCTGCTTTGCTAAAAATGAAGAGACCTTAGAACGAGCCGCTGAAATATTATGCAAGATTTAAAAGTAACACTTATACAATCTGAAATTCACTGGCAGAATGCTGGTGCTAACCTTGCGATGTTTGAGGAAAAGATATGGCTAATAGAGGGCAAAACAGACTTAATTGTTCTTCCTGAAATGTTCAATACAGGATTTACAATGAATGCAGAACAAGTAGCTGAGCCAATGAACTTCACAACATTTAAATGGATGAAGCAGATGGCGGCTCAAACAGGAGCCGTGATCACTGGCAGTGTTGTTATAAAAGAAGGCAATAACTATTATAACCGGCTTATCTGGATGCAGCCAGATGGCGGCTATGACTGCTATGATAAAAGGCATCTCTTCAGAATGGCTAATGAACATGAGCATTTCTCTGGAGGAGAAAAACGAATTGTTAAAGAATTGAAAGGCTGGAAAATTTGCCCGCTTGTTTGTTACGACCTAAGATTTCCTGTTTGGAGTAGAAATACATCTAAAAACAATGAACTGGATTATGACTTACTTCTCTTTGTTGCCAATTGGCCTGCAGTAAGGGTTAATGCCTGGGACATTTTATTAAAGTCTAGAGCCGTTGAAAATGTCAGTTATTGTCTTGGCTTAAACAGAGTCGGTAAAGATGAAAATGATATTGACTACAATGGTCACTCTGCTGTATATGGCCCTAAAGGGGAGACTTTATACTTTTCAGAGGATAATGAAAGTATCTCTACTGTCATCCTTTCAAAACAAGATTTAGATCAATTCAGAGAGAAGTTTCCGGCTCATCTTGATGCTGATGAGTTTGATATTAAATCTTAGTGAAGCAATACTCTAGGATCACCATCAAATTCTGGATTATTTGTCAATCTGCTAATTTTCTCTCCCTCTAGTTGAAATGAATATATCTCCCAATTACCATCCTTATTACTTCCAAAGAAAATATATTTATCGTCTCTTGACCATCTGGCAATCAACTCTTGACCATCACTATTAGCAATATTGGTTAACTCTTGAGTCTCAACATCCAATATATAAATGTCTTGATTTCCTTTATGATCTCGATCTGAGCTAAAGACCAATTTCGATCCATCACTGGACAATGAACCTCTCTCGTCATTTGAGTCAAAATCAATAAGCTTAATCGCATTCTTTGAGACAATGTCCATCTTATAAATATCATTACTACCTGACGAGTTATTTGTAAACAGCATACTCTTAAAGTCATGTGACCATGCAGGGTAATTTGAAACGCCAGATAATTCTTCTGTTAAATTAACCTCTGAATCAGTTATAGCATCCCATAGAAAAATGTCCTTTCCGCATAGATAAAGGGCTCTTTTACCCTGATCAGCAAACAGTGAATTTTTATCATCCAATATGCAATTGGTTGGTTGAGGTATTTCCTCTTCCTTTTTTGACTGAATGTTAAGCTTGTGCCTAGTGATCTTATCTCCATCCTGTCTTAAAAAGCTAATCTTCTCTTTTGTAATCCATACCGGAGCCCATTCTTCTAAATCCGAAGATGTGAGTTGCTGCATATTAGACCCATCGTAATTCATTATAAAAATATCTCCGTTGCCATTTCTACTGGATGAAAATAGAAATTGATCCTTCTTGTTAGAACAAGATATTATTATAGCTGCTGATAAAGTATATTTAGTGAGTTGAGTTAAAATGTTCATTACACCTTAACAAAAAATCCTCTGTTTTGATTTTTTCACTCCCCATAAGTACTAGCATCTTATCCAGTTTTTCATGATTCCCTGAATGTAGTAAAAGAGAATCTCCTTTATGCTTCATTATTTTTTGAATCACCTTCATTAATAACCCTAGGTCATGTGAACCATCAATCTGAATAAAAGCAAAAATCCTATCTGACAAGTCAATAGCTTTATTGATAGTTTCTACCATTGCGGCATCTGAAAAATTATCTATATCAATATACTGGCAACCTTCAATGTTAATTGATTCACTAAAATTGAATGCGTCTTTACAAACCTTGATATGAAGAATCAAATTCATTTATAGACTACAAAACGGATAGCATCTGACTTGCTCCCGTCTACAGGAGATAGGATATAAAGTCCTTCTTTTAAAGCTGATATGTTAACAATAACATCTTCATTAGCCGCCAATTCAATGTTCTTCATCACAACCTGACCTGAAGTAGTTACAACATTAGCAAGGAAGGATTTTTTTGATCTGACAGTCAATAGCTGATCGGGTCTAATTGGATTAGGATACAGACCTACATTTCCATTACCAGGGTTTGAAGAAGCCGTCTGATTTCTCAATATTGAAATACCACCCTGTCCTGTTCCAATAGCTATTGCTGGTTTATTTTCATTAAAAAGGTTGACGGCCACTGGTGCTATTTTACTTCCGAAATTAAAACTGCTTAGACTATCGTTAACAATTACTAATTCAGTTAGCCCTTCAACAGGATTCTCAATAGTCGACAGAAAGTCATTATATAATGTGAGATTCCCTCTGGCATCTCCTATTAGCATGTCTGCATTTCCATCAACATCAAAATCCGTGATTTCAATTGATGGATTTTGTCTAAACGGACTAAAATCAAGATCGTAAAATGATTGATCTTCCTGCACAAAGTTTGGTGTTTCAAAATTTCCAAGATTACGATAGTACTCAACCCTACCAGTAGAACGGCCCACCAAAATATCAAATTCTCCATCGCTGTCCACATCATAAATTTCGAAATTCTCATCAGTTCCTAAAGGGCCAAAAAACTGCGTGATTTGAGAATCAAACTTTGTTGAAGTATTTCTGCCCAACAAATAAAATATGCTAGTAGAAAATGTAGAGGTCTGCGTAGCGCTAAAAACCATATCCATAAGACCATCTTTGTTGATGTCCATAAATTTAGGTTTATAGCCAATAGCGCCAATGTTAGAAAACCCTAAAAAATCCTCTTCTTCTAATGAAAATTCAGGAAGGCTTGAAGTACCAATGTTTTTATAATATCTAATGGCTGATGAGAAGCGACCTGTATTATCCAGAGTGCTTCCAACAAACATATCTAGGTCTCCATCACCATCATAATCATGAAATGCTGGCACAGCATTCTCCCCAAATTCTAGCATCCCATCCTGAAGAAAATCTAATTGAACCCGGGAGAAAGAGGGGTTTTCATTGGTTCCATTATTCTTATAAAACCAACTCGACCGCTTGAAATCAACCCCATAGCCAACATTGGTAGGCACGTTAGGAGCTGCTATCAGATCCTTCACTCCGTCAAAATCTACATCCTCAAAATAAGTAGCAGGAAAAATATTAAAGGCAATAGGCTCTTCAACATTTGGGAAATTAATGGAGGCCTTATTTATATCAGCCAACTCTTTTGTTCCATCATTGGGGAGTTGATTAATAAAACCACAATCCTCCTCACCAAACAATGCATCATGATCACCATCCCCGTCAAGATCTAGTGTTAGTAAAGACTTACCCGATTGATGCTCAGTCCTTCCTCCATTTGGACAATCTTCTCCATTAAAAGCAAAGCTTCTGCAGCCACACTCCTGAAAATCACCCCAACTCTGTGTAATGCGCTCAAACTGCATAGAGTCACAGCTGGCAGTACGTTCCATGCTCAGATTTTTGTGAAACTCCACTGTTGAAACTGAAGAAAACCTGAAGAGTAAAATGTCCAAGTCTCCATCATCATCAACATCATCAATAGACGGAATGTCAGAGCTGTTCATTTGAATGTTAATAGGGGATGCAGAAAATCCTTTGGTTAGTAAGGGTGAAGGTTGTGGTGCCCTGGAATTAAAAAGCCTCCACTTCACATTTTCGCCATCACTCTTATTTACATACACTCTAATCCCTAAAGGATCGCTTGTAAAAATGTCTTTGCGTCCATCACAGTCATAATCTCTTAGAAGCATCCAGTTACTTATTCCAGTAGGGAAATGGGAGGCATATTCGGGATGATATTTGTATTCATTTTCCTCGTTGATGAACACGTTGATTTTTGATGATGTTCTATCAAAAACTACTAAGTCATCTACCCCATCAAAGTTGATATCAATGGTGCTATATTGGCCAGAATTTAACCCTCCGCTCCATGCATTGGACAGATATCGATCTCCTTCTTTAACAGGAATCGACTGATC
Organism: Fulvivirga lutimaris; assembly: GCF_009711525.1. Taxonomy (GTDB): domain Bacteria; phylum Bacteroidota; class Bacteroidia; order Cytophagales; family Cyclobacteriaceae; genus Fulvivirga; species Fulvivirga lutimaris. The sequence continues at coordinate 11,593 of NZ_SMLV01000433.1, read as the reverse complement.
AATAACATAAGTTTGACTTAATACAGATTGTGCTAAAAAGAATAGCAGGACACTCAAAAGTATTCTCATATTTCGAAATTGATATAAGCGTAACGAATTGGTCCTGATTGAAGTTTACAACTTCTAAATTAAAAATTAAACATAACTTTATGCATACTTGCATTCCAATGATTGATAAACTCTACCAACATTATTTAAAGTATCCAGTCATTTGCACTGACACTCGAAAGATCACTGAAGGTTGTATCTTCTTTGCGCTTAAGGGTCCCAATTTCAATGCAAACAGTTTTGCGAAAGAAGCTTTGGAAAAAGGAGCTAGCTTGTGTGTCGTTGATGAGTCAGAACACGCCCTCAATTACAAATACCTATTAGTTGCAGATGCGCTTCTGGCACTTCAGAATCTTGCTAAAAGACACCGTTCTGAACTAAAAATACCAGTAATCGGATTAACAGGTTCTAATGGTAAAACCACAACGAAAGAACTTCTTACTGTGGCACTATCTCCGAAGTATAATGTACTTGCCACAAAAGGCAATTTGAATAATCATATTGGAGTGCCGTTAACCATATTATCGATACGACCAGAACACGAGCTGGCTATTATTGAAATGGGCGCTAACCATGTGGGTGAAATAGCCATGCTTTGCGGCATAGCAAATCCAACACATGGACTAATAACTAATATAGGGAAAGCACACCTCGAGGGCTTTGGAGGTATTGAAGGCGTGATTAGAGGTAAGAGTGAACTTTATCATCATTTGATTCAGCATGATGGTGTGGTTTGGATAAATTCTAAAAATGAGATTTTATCCAATATGGCAAAACGATTTAAAAATCCACTTTTCTATCCAAATGAAGGTGATTACTATCAGGCTGAATTTATTGAAGCAAATCCAAATATCATTTTTAAAACTGAAGATGGTGCCACGGTAAATACTCATTTGATTGGAAAGTACAACTTCGAAAATATTGCAGTCGCACTTTGTGCCTCCAAATATTTTGAAGTACCTGCAGACCTTGCAAATAAAGCTGTTGCAGATTACAACCCAGAAAACAATAGGTCTCAGGTGCTTAAGCAAGGGTCTAATACTATCATTTTAGATGCCTACAATGCCAATCCAACATCTATGGTTTCCGCTTTAGAAAACCTATCTAAAATGGATAATATTAATAAAGTAGTGATCCTTGGAGATATGAAAGAGTTAGGAGAGGATAGCATTAAAGAGCATGAATCTCTAGGCACTCTTCTATCTCAATATAAATTTGACAATGTCTTTTTATGTGGTGTGGAAATGAGAGCAGCAGCTGGCAAATACCCAAATGCAAAGCATGCTGTATCTCGTGAAGCGCTACTGGAAATTCTGAAAAACATTGATCTTGAAAATGCCTTGATACTAATTAAGGGATCAAGAAGTATGGGGCTTGAGGAAACACTTAAGGTGTTATAAATTAAAGCACATTTAGAAGCTGCTCTTTTATTTTTTCCAACTCTTCCTTCATTGACACTACATGCTTTTGAACTTCAGAGTCATTAGCCTTTGATCCAATTGTGTTAATCTCTCTACCAATCTCCTGAGAAATAAAACCAAGTTTTTTTCCAAGGCTGTCGCTTTCGTTAATTATCTCTTCAAAATGATCCAGATGATTTTTTAAGCGGACTTTCTCCTCAGTAATATCAAACTTCTCGATGTAGTAGATCATCTCTTGCTCAAGACGATTTTGATCAAGGCTTTCCTCTTCTACAAAAGCTTTTAGATTGCCATAAATCCTGTTTCTCACTTTAGCGACTCTTTGGGGGTCAAGCGTTTCAACTTCTTTGAGGCTAGTAGCAATACTTTTAATATATCCTCTAAACTTGCTTTCTAATACTGCTCCCTCCTTAATTCTGAACTGGTCGCACTGTTCAAGTGCTTGCTTCATCAATTCGAGAATCTTATTCCAGTCGCCTTCATTTTCTTCCTCACTGCCGGACCCAGAATTGACAATAACATCGGGCGAACCAAGTGCTAACTTGAACAATTCATCATTTGAGGCACCTACCTTATCGGCAAGCTCCTTCAATGACTGATAATACTTCAGAAAAAGCGCCTCATTGTATTTTTGCTTGAGCTCAGTCTCAGCTTCATTTTGCACATCGATAGACAAGGAAATTTTACCCCTTTGAAGTACATCAGAAACAACATTTCGCATTTCCAGCTCATTCATCGATAAACTCTTTGGAAAACGAAGGTTCAAATCAAGAAATTTAGAATTGAGGGTCTTTACTTCGATATTAATAGAGACATTGCCATCAGATTGCTTGGCAGCGCCATACCCAGTCATTGACTTTAGCATAACAAAAACTATAAAAAATTAAGCCGCTAAAATACTGGAGTTAAAAATCGTATCCTAATGTTACCTGGTAGCGAGTATCCTGAACAGTATAGTCTTCAACCGGCCAAGCAATATCCAATTTGGCATAATAGCCAAGAAGCATTGTTCTAAACCCAAAGCCATAGCTGTACAACCATGGATTTCGATAATTTTTCAGGTCAATTGTAAAAGCACCTTCTCGAATAGTTTCGTTACTAATGCGATTCTCCTCATTGAAAGGTGATTTTCCTGACCAGGCAGAACCGATATCAAAGAAACCAGTCATCTGGAAGTTTCTGAAGAAATTTGAGGTAATCGGTCCACCACCGTTCAGGTACCTAATCAAAGGAATTCTTAGCTCCGTATTGAGCAGCAATACATTGTTGCCGAATAATTCTGCATAGTCAAAACCTCTCAGATTAGTCGCATATTCTACAAACAACAGGTCTGAATTAGTTCGCTCACGATTGTCTTGCAGCGGATTTCTATCTCCATCTGTATTTACTTGACGTAATATCCAGTTGTCCATTCCACCTAGTAGATATTGTTTAGGGCTATTGCCAAAGAATGAGCCATAGAAGCCTTTTACTGCAAAAACAATCTCTCTATGAATCTTTTGATAATGTCTTATGTCCACCTTGAAATTGCTAAAACTCTTTTCCTTATCAGACACCCCCTCATAATGCCTTAAGGAAATCTTTGCCCTACTGCCTTCTATCAAATTCATTCCGTTGATTATGGAGTTGTCAAATACAAATTCAGCAGTAGCTCCTAAATATTGATCACTTTCTGAAGCCAAAAATCTAGGTGGATTGCCTGAGCCCTGAGGAAGAAGATTTTCAAACTGTGTGATGGTTACAAAAGGCTTAATACTGAACCTTGTTTTAGTATTTATTGGTAAAGAAGCTCCTACCTCTAAAGTGTTTTTTGTGTACTCCTGAAGGTCAACATCATTTTCCCAATAGATCACATTTCTGTCAAAGCGAATATTATAATCTAAGAAGTTTTTGAGGTATTGATATTGAGTCCAAATATCACCACTCTTGAAGTCAGTATTGGCCATAATTCCTCCTGTAAACTTGTGATTCTCCAACATGTCATTCATCTCAACTTCGAGCAATATCCCGAATCCTCGTAATGGATCAATAACAAAAGAAGTTAGTAACTGGTCTGCACTGAAACGGCTCTGATATGGAAATGGGCCACTTATCTTTTTATCTGTTCTGGTTTGTCTGTATTGTGCTAAAAAAGAGTCCTGCTTATCTTCTCTCAATAAGTCTTCTTCAAAAACATAGTTATCGGTATCAAGTACTTCTTCAGTTTCAATAGTGTCAACTTCAACCGTTGGCTCCTCAAACGAATAATTCTGTATGTCAATTAGGCCAGAGTCCAACGGAAGTGAAGATATCGATTCAACTGAATCCACTTTGGCTTTCTCTAATTCCTGTTCTTTCTTTCTGTTGGCCAGTCTTTGCTCTACAATCTGCTCAATGGTCAGACCTTCAGTTTTCTTAGCTTGCTTTCTGGCATTATACTCCTTGGCCTGAATAACCTGTTGCCTAAGCGTTTGTGGCGTAAATATTTGCTGGTTGTAATTGAAGTTTGGATCGAGATAAATGAAATCAGCTCCTTTATCAGCGGTTACTATAGCTAATGAACCATTAGAAAAATTAATGTCATAGTTCTTGAGGCTTGTAGAGTAATTAGTAACCTGAGAATATATGCCTGTTGATACATCGAAACTGAATAAATTTCTGATCCCCTTCTGATCACTCAAATAAAATATTTTGTTGGTACTAAGGGCCATAGGTTTAGTGTCCTTGCTGATGGTATTAGTCACCCTATGAAGCACATTTTTTGTAGTATCTAAATCGAAGAAAAACAGATTGTAGTTATTCCCTACTTCTTCAATATTTCTTTCTTTAACATCCAAAGTATCCGACACTCTGTTTGAAGCAAATACTATAGTATTTGAATTTGGAACAAATGATGGGCTCAAATCATCAAATATGTCATTGGTTAATCTTTTAGTTCTATCTCTTCTGGTACTAAGAAGGTATAAGTCATTTCTTCCTTCAACTACAGCACTTACTATACAAAGTCTTCCGTTTTCAGAAAATTCCATGCTCTTCACCTGCTCAAGTCTCTGTAATACTCTTGGTAATTTGCTGTCTGTGGTAACATCATAAAGGACAAAATGCACCTTGCCATATTTAGTATAAATAATACCCAATGTATTATCATCAGCCCAATCAACAATTGGCATTTCATAATCTATTTGCTGACCGATAACTTTATATCCTCCAGATATGACATTGATCTCCTTGTGTGTATTGAGATCCTTAATTTTTACATGATATCTGCCATTATCATTCACAGTAAAAGCCACTCTTGTGGCATCATGACTTATTTTGATGTTTTGATAAACAAGATCACGTCTATTCTTGGAACCAGTAATAGAAAGGTCAATCAACGGATTTTCATAATTCTGTTTAACCTGGCGGTCATTATCTATATAAAAGTTTTGCCACTCAAGCATCAATTGATCAAAAGACACACCAAGTGTAATCGCTAAACTTTTTTCCTCATTTCTTATTATTCTGGTGTAGTTCAGAACATTTGAAATATTGCTCCTTCCATATTTATGAGCAATGAAATTCCACAGAGACTGTCCTGCCAATGCGGCTTCTTCACCTGTCAATCTGCTAAACTTTCTTGCAGTTCGTGTATTTACAAGTTCTCTGGCATAATCATCCATTTCTATGCTCCACCCTTCTGCCACATAAAGTGCTGCACCTGCAATAAACCATTCAGGCAAATTCAAAAGCACCGCACTTTGAAACATGTCCTTCAAGCTACCTCCAAACATCATTTCATTAACCATAAGCGCAGATACTTTGGTTAATAGTTCCTTTTTAAGCTCAGAAATACTTCCAGGATTGGCAACTTCAATATAGGGCTTAACAAATTGAGTTTCTCCACCAGGAGTGAAGGTTCCTTCACCAATACCAACATTGCTTTGCTGCATGTCAGAAATAGAATTGTAAAGGAAAAGTTTAGTTTTTGAGTATGGTGGGTAACCTATAACATCAGTAATTCTGTCAAATTCCTGTTCGAGGTATTCACTTATTTCACGCGCTATCTTTGCACTTCCTCTGTAATAGTAAACATCAAAATTATCAGAACTGAGATAGCTCCAGTCAAACGACTCAAATTGTAGCCTGTTTCTACCAAATTTCTCATTCGCCTGTTGAGCCGAAGCAGCAAGTGATATAAGTATAAGTCCTGCGACTATATAAGTAAGTTTATTCCTCATTTAAATCAAATGTAGCAGTTTCACCATCATATAAAGAGTAGTAACGCTTAATGTCAATCTCTTGGTCAAGTTCTGATTGATTAACCAAAAATCGTGCAAATTGATTCGCAAAGTAAGGTGCCTGAGATACTCCCTTAGCACCAAGACCATTAAAGATACCTACTTTGTTGAAATTTGGATGCATTCCAACAAATGGTTTTCTATCTTTTGTTGCTGGCCTGATGCCCACAAAATGATCTACAACCTTATAATCAACGTTTATCAGTTCCTTTAGTTTAGCCTCAATCTCACTTTTGCCTTTGTCGGTTGGGGTTAATGTCAAATCATAATTCTCATAGGTAGCACCCACTCTAAAACGATTTTTAGATTTTGGTATTACAAAAACCCCCCGATTTATAATCCTATTGTTTTCTGATAGGTCCGATTCAATCTCCAGAAGTTCTCCCTTCACCAGTTTGTACGGTAGCCATGAGAAGAACTTATTGCTAAGACTCATAGCGCCATCACAGAATATTAATCTGCTCGCTTCAATATTGTTATATTCAACTAATGGTTCATAAGCCTTCAACTTTTGAACCTCGAAGTTTTCTTCAACAATATTAACTCCATTCTCTTTTAAGTAATTTCTGACCGAACTCAGGTACAAACCAACATTTAAATAACCAGCATTGGCTAATGATATTCCACCATATTGATCGCAGTAATTTTCGTTCAGAGATTTCTGATGAATAGTGTTTATATAAGGAATGAAATTTTCATCACCAGATCTTGACATCCATTCGTTTTGCTCTTCAACAGAATGAAATGGCCTATATATTTCCTTTTCAACCAAAAACTTCTGGTTTGTCCTACGTTCAACTTCTCTATAAAATTCATTGAGATAAGGAAATAAAAGATCAGCCTTCCAGGTTTTTACCATTTTACGGCCAGTAATAGGATTATACAAGCCTGCTGCCACTCGAGATGCTGACTGGGTATTTAACTTGTCATACATAATCACAGACTGATTCGCCTCTATTAGGTGATAAGCTAATGTGCACCCCGCTATGCCACCTCCGACAATAATATAATCAACCTTCTCTTTCAAATTGGGTATTTAAGAATAGTCTTACTTAATTTTCCTAAAATTGTGGAAAGCGTACCATTAAAAAAATGATTCAAGTTAAGTCTTTTGTTTTCAATCCATTTTTAGAGAATACCTATGTGCTTTTTGACGAAACCAAAGAGTGTATTATCATTGACCCTGGCTGTTATGAAAAGTTTGAGCAAGATAGCTTAAAAGCTTTCATTGATGAAAACAGTCTTAAAGTGGTGAGATTACTAAATACCCATTGCCATATTGACCATGTTTTTGGCAACCAGTGGGCTAAAACTACTTTTGGTGTTGATCTTGAGATTCATAAATTTGACGCTGCTACATTATTGGCGGTAAAGGCCTACGCACCCAGCTATGGTTTCCAGCACTTTCAGGAATCCACAGCTGATAAATTCTTAAAAGAGTCAGACAAAATAAAGTTTGGCACTAGCGAGCTTGAAATCATGTTTGTGCCAGGCCATGCTCCTGGACATATAGCATTTTACAATAAAGCAGAAAAAATCTGCATAGGAGGAGATGTTCTTTTTCAGGGCAGTATTGGTCGTACAGACCTTCCTGGAGGAGACTTTGATACATTAATTCACAGTATTAAAACTAAAATGTTTTTATTAGATGATGATACTGTGGTTTACTGTGGGCATGGTGATAGTACTACAATAGGAGAAGAGAAAATGCATAATCCATTTTGCGGAGTTAACAGTTGAGCATAAAAAAACACATCCCAAACCTTTTAACCTCAAGCAACTTGGTGTGCGGTTGTCTAGGTATCATCTATTGTTTTCAAGGTGATCTTAAATTTGCCGTCTATCTAATATGGATTGCCATGCTTTTTGATTTTCTGGATGGTTTTGCTGCTCGGTTGTTAAAAGTATCATCCCCAATAGGTAAAGAATTAGACAGTTTGGCTGACATGGTCACTTTTGGGGTACTACCTGCTATACTTATTCTCCAATTGATTGAGCAACATGAAACTGGACCCATCAAGTATATTGCACTACTTATTGCGGTGTTTTCGGCATTGCGCTTAGCCAAATTTAATGTAGATGATAAGCAACAGTCGGTGTTTATTGGGCTTCCCACTCCGGCTAACGCGCTTTTTCTTTCTTCCCTGATTTTTGTTTTTGAGCGATTTCCAGCATTTAATCAATTATACTTTTTGGTTGGAGTAGCAGTAATATTCTCTTTATTACTGGTTGCTCCTCTGGAATTATTTGCTCTGAAGTTTAAAAATTATGCATGGAAAGGAAACGAAGTGAGGTTCGCTTTCCTCTTATTATCATTAACTTCCATTGTTTTTCTTCAGTTTTTAGCCTTACCACTTATTATTTTGGGATATATTCTGTTATCCTTTGTTATTAAGGTTACTTCATCGTAAAAGTCATAATAAAGTGCTTGTAGAAACGTTTCATCCTATTATGTTGTTTCTTAGCTATTACAAGTGAAATAATACTTCATGCCAAGACGTCTACTTCTGGTTTTAATCATTTTATCATCTTCCGCAGCTAATCTGTTGTCACAATCTTCAGTATTTGATAGTGGACAATGGTTTAAAATGAGAATAGATGAGCGTGGAGTATATAAACTCACATATGATTATTTGAAGAGTGCAGGTTTAAATGTTGACAATATCGATCCGCGTACGCTCAAGATTTATGGACTTACAGGTGGGGCTCTCGCTCAATCTTTGGCTGACACCAGGTTCAATGACCCGCAGCAATTGGCTATTTGGGTAGAAGGCGAGCCAGATGGAAAATTCGACCCGGGTGACTATATTCTTTTTTATGCAGATGATGGTGATAGTTACACTTACAATGGCTCGGAATTAACCTATAGCCATAATCCTTATGCAGACGAAAATTATTACTACATCACTTCATCAGGTGCCAACGGCTTAAGAATACAAAGTCAGGAAAACCTAGGTAATGACTTTCCAGCTATCAATTCATATGATGATTTCAAGTACCATGAAATTGAAAAATACAATCTGCTTGCCTCAGGAAGAGAATGGTATTCTGATAGATTTGATCTTACAACCAATATTGATTATGATTTTAATTTTGGAACACTGGCCACCAATTCTTCAATAAAAGTAACCGCCAACTTAATGGCCCAGTCGTTTCAGCCTTCCAGTTTTGATATTACTCTAAACGGCACTGTGCTTGGCAACACTCCGATTGAAACAGTTCCAGATTTCAATCAAAAAGTATATCGCTATAGCATAAAGGGTAAAGAGTCAACTGCCGCTTTTACATCAGGTTCAGAGTTAGCTGCAGATGGAAATATCAAGGTTGGGTTGACCTATAAAAAAGCTGCTAGTGGGCAATCAGTGGGTTTTTTAAATAATCTTCTAATTGAGGTTAACAGGCCATTAAATTATAATAATGGTGCATTTTCATTCCGATCGTTAGAAAGTATGGCTAATGTCAATAGCACATTCAACATATCAAATGCTAATAATAATATTTTGGTTTGGGATATTTCAAATCATCTATCCCCGACCAACCAGAACTATTCGCTTGAAGGTTCAACCATAAAATTTGGAGTTGAAACTAGTAGCTTAAAGGAGTTTGTTGTGCTAAATAAAACAGAAAGTAATTTGGTGCCATCGAACATCACCTCCATGGATAATCAAAATATAAAGGCATATACTGATACTGAATTCATCATAGTAGCACATAACAATTTCTACAATGAAGCGGTGAGATTAGCAAATTTTCGAATGCAGAATGATGGGATCAATAGCAAAGTTGTCCAGCTTAATCATATTTACAATGAATTTTCAAGTGGAAGGCAAGACCCGACAGCCATTAGAAATTATGCCAAATACCTTTATGACAATGGCAGCATAAAATATCTTTTGCTTTTTGGCAGAGGGTCATATGATTATAAAAATGCAATTAATAACAACACAAACTATGTCCCTGTATACGAATCTAGAAACTCCCTGCATCCTTTAGATTCATATATTTCTGATGACTACTACGGTTTTATGGAAGATGACGAAGGTGCGTGGCTCGAAGAGAATGGTGGTAATCATACAATGGATATTGGCATAGGTAGATTACCAGTTACTACTACAGCCATCGCCACAGGAGTTGTGGACAAAATCATTAACTACAGTTCGAATACAGCTACAATTGGCGATTGGAGAAATGATGTTGTTCTGGTCGCTGATGATGGAGATTTTAATTTGCATCAAAGACAAGCTGATGAGCTTTCAGTCTTTATTGACACTACATTTTCAGCTTTTAACTCTAATAAATTTTATTTAGACGACTTCCCTCAAGTTGCCAAAGCAAGTGGGGAAAGTGCTCCTGCCGCCAGTAAAGCGTTGGATGATACTGTAGAAAAAGGTGCTCTAATAGTAAACTTCACTGGCCACGGTGGTGAAAATGGATGGATGCAGGAGCAAGTGCTCGATGTAGTTCAGATTGAAAAGTGGGATAACATAAACAGACTCCCTCTTTTTGTTACTGCCACTTGCGAATTTGGAAGACACGATGATCCTAGACGGATATCGGGGGGAGAGCTTGTTGTGACCAGTGCTAAAGGCGGAGGAATTGCAATAGTAAGTACTTGTAGGCCTGTTAGTTCAAGCTCTAACTTTGCATTAAATAAGGCATTTTATGAAGTGGTTTATAGCAAAGAAAATGGCGAATATCTGAGACTTGGGGATATATTTAGATTGACAAAAAACGCTAGTACAAATCTGGCAACGGACTTCAATAAAGTGGGCAACCGAAACTTTTCTTTGCTTGGAGACCCTACGCTTCGATTATCATACCCAAATAAGAACATTGTTATTACTGCCATCAATGACAACACTTCAAAACAAGATACTTTAAAAGCATTAAGTAGAGTCAAAATGTCTGGCGAAATCAGATCATCCAGCAATCAACTTGATGGCCAGTTTAATGGTGAGGTTTCCTTTGTTATTTACGATAAGCAGGTAAAGAAAACCACCTTAGGAAATGAAAATTCTCCCTTCACCTATATGTCTAATGAAAATGCAATATTTAGAGGAACATCTACAGTTAGTAATGGGCAGTTTGACCTTAGTTTTTTTGTTCCAAAAAGTATTTCATATGAAGTTGGGATGGGTAAAATAAACCTATATGCATTTGATTATAATGGTCAGGATGATGCTAACGGATCCGATATAAGCTTGAAAATTGGCAGCTCAGAAAACCAAGTTACTAACAATGACACCATTGGTCCTGAGATTAAACTATTCATGGGCGATTCGCTAAATAGCAATCTAAATCAGGTGAGTCATAACACTTTTCTTTTTGCCAAGCTGTCAGATAAAAGCGGTATAAATATTTCGTCATTCGGTAATGGAAATAGCTTTACGGCAACCTTAGATGATTCAGAAGAATTCATTCTTAATGATTACTATAAAGCAGATATCAATTCCTTCCAAAGAGGCACATTGCAATTCCCTCTTTCGGAACTAGAAAAAGGACCTCATAAAATAACGTTGAAAGCCTGGGACACCTTTAATAACTCCTCAGAGGCTGAGATTAATTTTACTGTAGCAGACCCAAACTTAGTGGTGATTTATGATCTAGATAATTACCCTAACCCATTTAATAACTCGACAACTTTTAGGTTCGAACATAATAGATCTGGTGAAAACGTTGCTGTGACTTTAGATATTATCTCACCAATTAGTGGCACCGTGTTTTCTGCTGATTTTAATATAGAAAATAGCCCGTCAATAGTTGATTTGTTTGAGTGGAATGGTGAAAATTTGTTTGGGCAAAAATTAGATGCAGGAATATACGTTTATCGTCTTAAACTTCGTTCTATTCGAGACGGGGCAAAAA
>NZ_SMLV01000263.1 GCF_009711525.1 Fulvivirga lutimaris | reverse complement strand
AAAAAGGCCGCAATTGCGGCCTTTTTTATTACTCTAATGTCAGTACTGTTATGCCTGAACCTCCCTGCTCAATATGCTCGTCATTGGCAGCAACTATAAAGTTCATCTGTCTGACATGGTTTCTTACAATCTCTCTTAACACTCCATTACCCTTTCCATGCAAGACCTTTACCTCATTCAATCCGAATAGTAAGGCATCATTTAAAAACTGATCAAGCTCTACAAATACTTCTTCTGCTCTTTTACCTCTTATATCAAGTGTTGAGCTAAAATTGGCAAATTTATCTGTCATGTTAAGACCATGAGAAGATTTGGCCTTTTCTTTTTGAATTGTTTTCTCCTGCCCTTTGGAAATCTTTTCTAAACGATTAATTTTTACTTTAGACTTCAAAAGGCCGATCTGCACTTCTGCATCTTTTCCTTTTATAGCTAAAACAGTGGCCGTAACCTCATGACCTTCTACCTTAACTAAATCACCCGGCTGTAGAGGTCCGTCTATTTTTTCTTTCTTAATAGTAGAAACTGGTTGTTTATGCTCATCCACTTTATCCTTAAGGCTTTGAAGTCTTTCGCGTGCCTTCTTTGTTTCACTTTTTTGAGCGCTATTGGCTTTTATGTGCCGAATAGTCTTTTCAATCTCTCTATTAGTATCTTTAAGCAATTTTGCTGCCTCTTCTTTTGCTTTACCAATTATAGCTTTTTTATTATCTTCCAGCTCTTGAAGAAGCTTCTTATAATTTGATTCTAGCCTAGCCGTTTCAGCTTCACGAGATTTTAATTTCTCATCTCGCTCTTTTACTAATTGCTTTTGCTTTTCAAGCTTTAGCAAAAGGTCATCGACATCAATATTCTTATCACCAATAATAGACTTGGCATAATCAAGGACGTATCCAGGAAGCCCCGTTTTACGAGCAATTTCTAAAGAGAACGAGCTCCCCGGTTTCCCTGAATCAAGAATATACAACGGTTCTAATTTTTGCATATCAAAACGCATCGCTCCGTTGGTTAATCCTTCTTTCTGCTCAGAATAATTCTTTATATTGCTGTAATGTGTGGTGATTACACCAAAAGTATTTTTCTTCTGCAAGTCATCCAGAATAGCCTCAGCAATCGCTCCTCCAAACTGGGGATCAGTACCGGTACCAAATTCATCAATAAGGCATAAGGTTTTTCCACTCGCCTTATCAATGAAAAATTTCATCGCTTTCAGGTGAGAGCTGTAGGTACTTAAATCGTTCTCCAATGATTGCTCATCACCAATATCTATGAAAATATTTTCAAATATTCCTGTAGTAGATCTCTCATCCAAAGGAATTGGAAGACCACACTGAAGCATAAATTGGAGCAATCCAACCGTTTTGAGGCTTACAGACTTACCACCTGCATTTGGCCCTGAAATAACCATAACTCTATGGTCAGAATCTAAATTAATATTAAGGGGGACAACGGATTTACCATCTTTAGAATGCGCTAGGAATAGTAATGGATGAACTGCATTTACCCATTCCACTAAAGGTTTTTTTGAGGTTGTTGGTATTATGCCTCCAATTTCCTGAGCAAATCTTGCTTTGGCTCTAATAAAGTCTACTATCCCTAAAAAATTATAACCACGCTCCAGCTCTTCAATATTTTCCCTTATCAGGTCAGTCAGTTGAGTTAGTATTTTTATAACCTCTCTTTTTTCAGCATACTCAAGCTCTCTTATCTCATTGTTACCCTCCAGAACAGAGGTAGGCTCCAGATAAACAATGCTACCTGTTGAAGATTCATCGTGAATAAAACCAGGAACTCTTCTTTTATACTCAGCCAAAATAGGTAACACCATTCTTCCATCACGAATGGTAATGGATGAACCTTCAGGCACCAACCCATCATTAATAGCATTTTTATAGATACTTTGAATGGATTTTCTTACCTGATTGTACTTTGTTCTTAGTCCATTTCTAATATCTAAAAGAGCATTAGTAGCATTATCTTTTACTCTCCCATCCTTATCAATTTTACCATCAATAGATGATATAATATTTTTATTTACCGTGATTCCCTGAATCAATAAATTCAATTGAACCAGCTCTACCTTACGTTTATCTATAAACTCGGCACATTGGGTAATGGTCAATAAAGATTTACCAATATCCAGCAATTCTGTCTCCGACAAAAATGCACCCTGAGTCTTACTTTTTTTAAGCGATAAGGTAACATCTATAAAATTTCCTGAAGGAAATGAACTACCCGATTGTTGAATCTGGATAAACTCTTTAGTTTGATTCAACAGTTTTGTAACCAGGTCATAGTCAGATGAGAATCTCATTTTACTGACTATATTTTTACCTAATTCAAAAGAACACTTCTGAGCTATTAACTCCCTGATCTGATCAAACCCTAACTTCTCTTCTAAATCCCGAGGATATAACACTTTATTTGTTCTTTTTCAATGAATCCAGTTTAGCCTTTTTGTTGTCGTCAATAGCTTTTAGCTTTGTTTCTCTGACTGTTAGTGTGTCCAAAAGGGCTTCATAAATTAATTCTAATTCTTCAGTATGATCATAATAGTAGGTCATACTATTCATGTATTGTTCCTTCTCGATGTTGTGTTTTTCAAAAAGATAACCTTCATAGGTTTCAAAAATAGAAACTGCTGTATCCCTAACAATTTGCAAATTTGAGAGCTTAACTTCAGCCAAATAAATATCAAGCATTAGTGGCACCAACTGTTCCTTTGGGATTACATCTTCAGGCACATCATCGCTTTTTCCACAACTCACAATAACCAAGCTGAGTAGAAATATTTTAAAGATTTTCATATTTACAACTTTTACAATAATTATACCGTTGACATCTTTTGCAATCCGTTAGTTCAATCATATTTTTTCATACAACTAATATTCTACAAATTTGCGTTGTAAAAAAGCTTATTATTAGCCAATGAAGGAACTCCTAAAGAAGCTACGAAAGTACGAAATACAAATAAGAAAGGCTATCAATAGCCAGATGCAAGGAGACTTCCATTCTATATTCAAAGGCTCTGGGTTAGAGTTTGATGATGTAAGAACTTATCAATATGGCGATGACATCAGAACCATTGACTGGAATGTAAGTGCAAAAGGGCACGGTACGTTTGTAAAAACATTTAAAGAAGAAAAGGAACAAACCATTTTCTTTATTCTAGATGTTAGTGGATCTCAGGAAATTGGTGATACCGGTAAGCAGAAAGTGGATATTGGAAAAGAGATATGCGGTGTGCTTGCCCTTTCAGCAGCAAAGGAAGGCAGTCAGGTGGGTATGGTCTGCTATTCTGACCAGAAAGAACGTTATGTAAAGCCGGCCAAAGGCCCGAAGCACGCTTATGAAATAATTCATAATATAGTAAACCTAAAACCTCAATCTGCTAAAACCGATCTTAGCAAGGCCATACTGTTTACATTAAATACTTTAAAAAGGCGTAGCGTTATGATCTTTATCTCTGACTTTATAGATGAGGGTTATTTTCACAACTTAAAAGGTATGGCTAGAAAACATGATGTTGTAGCCATTAGAATTACTGATAAAAGAGAGACTGGGCTACCTAAACTGGGTATTGTTCCTGTGTTTGATAAAGAAAGTAAAAAGACAGTATGGGTAAATACATCTTTTGGTAACTTTCGCTCTCAGGTAAAAAAGAATTATGAAGAAAATGAGAAGGAGCTTACACTATTTGCAAAACGTCATCAGATAAACTTCGTTTCTATAGATACAAACGAAGACTATGTTCCAAAACTTTTGAAATTATTTAAGGTCAGAAATAAATCGTTGAAAAGTGTTTAGAAAGATCATTTTTGGCTCACTGCTGCTTTTATTAATAAACCACTTTACTTACTCCCAAGAAGATGTCACAATCAAAGGATACTTTCTTGAGGATTCTATTAAGATTGGTATTAGCACCCCATATGTCCTCACGGCCAAATACCCTATTTCTGTAGATCTTATATTCCCAGATTCACTTTACGATTTCAGTCCTTACGAGTTGGAGGAAAAATTATATTACCCAACTAAATCTGATTTAGAGTTTAGTTATGATAGCGCGGTGTACTATTTAACCTCTTTTGAGATAGATAGTATCCAGTTTTATCAGATGCCTGCATTCATATTAAAGGGAAAAGACAGCCTGGTGTTAACAGCGCAAAAAGATTCTATCTTTTTGCAGCAAATGGTTTCCGAAATTCCTGATTCAGTTGCTGTTGAGGCAATGCCTTTGCTCGAAAACACAACTTACAAAAAAGTAAATTTTGCATTTAACTACCCATATTTAATTATTGGGTTGGTGGTTCTTTTAATTATACTAATAGTGGTATTTGTCTTTTTTGGTAAGCCTATTAGAAAGTGGTTTGTACTGAGAAAAATGAGTAAAACTCATTTAGCTTATCTTGAGCAACTAGAAAAGACTATTACTTCTGACAAGAACTATGAGTACTTGATCACCCTCTGGAAAAACTATCATGCTAAACTAGAGGGAGAGCCATACACGTCATACACAACAAAAGAACTCTTAAAACTTGCTCCGGTTAAAAGCATCGAACCCGTGCTTAAAAATATAGATAAAGCCATATATGGCAAGCCAACAACATTGCCTGTTTCAGAATTATATCAGCTAAAGAATTTCTCACAAGAACGCTATGAGGAGAAAATAAAGGAGGTGCAAAATGGATGAGCAGATAGTTGAAACATTACCGTGGTACTCATTGGATAACTTTTCCCCATCTATACTTCAAAACTATAATTGGGAGTTTAGCATCGCACTCTATGGGTTAATATTAATTCCGTTGTTTTTTATAGTAAGATGGGTTTGGAAATACTATAAAAATCAAAAACTGCCCATAGCTTTTACCAAAAGCCAGGTTATATCAAATCCACTGAATATAGTAAGGTTAGTTCCTGATATTTTGATGATTCTTATCGTTGCTTTAGTGATTGTTGCTCTGGCAAGACCACAAAAATCAAATGAGAAGCAAATTCAATGGACAGAAGGTATTGACATCATGCTTGTTATTGACATCTCTCAGTCCATGCAGATTGAAGATTTCGTTCCTAACAGACTTGAGGCTGCAAAAAATGTAGCCAAGGAATTTATAGATGGCCGCCTGCAAGACAGAATTGGGATTGTGATATTCTCAGGAGATGCTTATTCACTTTCGCCATTAACCACTGATTATGACTTGCTCAAAACCTATATTGATGACATCAATTTCGAGATGATCGAAAACAGAGGTACGGCTATTGGAAGTGCGCTGGCAGTGGCCACTAACCGAATGACCGAAATGGAGTCAAAATCTAAGGTATGTATACTCTTAAGTGATGGTGATAATACGGCAGGAAATATTGATCCTATTACTGCTGCAAAGTTGGCAGCTGCATATAGCATTAAAACCTATACCATTGCTATTGGCAAAGAAGGTAAGGTGCCTTTCGGCAAAGACTTCTTTGGAAGACCAAGAATGGTTGAAAACACCATGGATGAAACCACGCTGAGAGAAATAGCCAAAATAGGTGGTGGCGAATTCTTTAGAGCACTAGATAATGCTGCACTGGAAAACATCTTTCAATTAATAGATAAATACGAAAAAGCAGAAATCAAAGAAACAAAATATAAGGATACAACTGACTTTTACAGAAACTATCTCATGTGGGCTTTGGTGCTATTACTAATGTGGATGTTCTTAAAATCTACTTTTATCAGCAACATATTGCAAGATTAGCCTACCAAGAATAAGTTGCCATTCTGATGGCGAAAAGTATGAGTATCACACCTACGGTAATACTTAAAATTCGCATTATTCTTTCATTAATAAGCTTACTGAGCCTGGCTGCCAAATAGCCCTTTAAAACATCTGTGCTAAAAACCACAATCAGAATGGTCAGAAAAAATATAAAAAGGTCATACCCTTGATAACCATACTCAATGGTTGCAAGACTCATAGTCCCTATCCAGAAGACCGGCACAAATGGGCTTATAGCATTTATTGCTAAACCTTTAAATATGAACCTGTAAAATCCAACAATGGGGGCATCATCAGCTTTTGGAACAAACTTCTTATTCGATCTTAATATATTGACAATACCAAACACGGCAAGAATGACTGCACCTATATAACCTATAAGCTCTTTATTTTCTTCAAAGCCAATTACCTGTGATAAGCCAAAGTAAGTTAAGAGAATCATCACAACATCACCGAGACTTACACCGATGGCAACAAGAATTGATTTGCCAAAACCCTTTTCTAAACTAGTTTGAAGAATAGTAAAAAAAACCGGGCCAATCATCACCATTAGGGTGAGCCCAAAAAGCAAACCATTTACAAAAGCCATTAACCCTTATTTATAAACGATTGCCAATCCTCTAACAATGGCCCTTTAATTACTCTTGGGAATTTATTCTGCCCTCCTACTTTACCTCTTGATTCCATCCAGTCATAGAAAGTTTTTAAAGGTAAAATGTCAACAACAACATCTTTAAGTGCAGCTGAGCGTTCAACCGCATAATCATCATTAAGCTCTTTGAGGTAAGCATCAAGCTTATCTCTAAAGACAGTTGAATCAACTCCTTCTTCGGTACCAACAAACCAATGGTGTGCAAACAGCGTCCCGTGGGGAATACCAGCAACCGTAAACTCAGGCACATCAATATTCATATCATCAGCCACCATTTCTATGGCCTTATTCATATTATCAACGGAAAGGTGCTCTCCACAAAGGCTTAAAAAATGCTTAGTTCTCCCTGTAATTACAATTTCAGCCTCTTCTCTTGAAACTATTTTTACTACGTCCCCAATCATATACCTCCAGGCACCTGCACACGTAGAAATAAGTAATGCATATTCCTTACCCTCTTCAACCTCATCAATCATGAATGTCTCGGCACCTTCCTTCACATCACCATTTTCATCGAAATTCTTTTCATCAAACGGCACAAACTCATAGAATATACCATTGTTCAAGACCAATCTCATGGCTCTATGATTTGGCTTATACTGAAACGCTACAAAACCTTCAGAGGCCAAATAAGTCTCGATATAGAATATTTCACGCCCTAGTAGCTTTGAGAAACCTTTTCTGTAAGGGTCAAATGATACACCCCCATGTACATAAACACTCAAGTTTGGCCAGACTTGATGAATATTGTCTACCTTATGATAGGCTATTATTTTCTCCATCAATATTTGAATCCAGGCTGGTATACCTACAATAATATTAATGTTCCAATTTTTAGCATTAGCAGCAATTTCATTGAGTTTTGAATCCCAATCGCGGGTCTTTGCAATCTTTTTCCCTGGTTTATAAAAATGCTGAAACCAGAAGGGTAATTGTGCAGCTTGGATACCGCTCAAGTCTCCTTCAAAATAGCTTCCCCTATTATTGAGGTGAGTACTACCACCAAGCATAAGTATACCTCCCTGAAAAACTTCAGGAGGTAAATCATATTTTGAAAGTGTAAGAATCTGCCTGACGCTGGTTTTTTGAATGGCCTTCTTCATATCTCTGGTGATAGGAAGATATTTAGAGGCTGCCTCTGATGTTCCTGAACTTAACGCAAAATATTTAACTCTACCTGGCCAACTGACATCCTTTCTCCCCTGCTTAAGCATATACCACCATTCACTATACATTTTATTGTAATTGTGAATAGGCACATTCTTTCTGAAGTTTTCGAAAAAACGTTTCTGATCCCAGGATTTAAAGCCATTTAATATTTCCTTGAACTTATAATGCCTCCCAAACTCCGTGGCCTCAGCAGTCATTAAAAGATCCTTAAGCTCATTTTTTTGTAAATCCAAGGGGTTAGTATAATCCTGTTCGAGACTTTCTCTTATTCTAATTCCCTTCTTCAACAAAGTACCGAGAATAGGCATATCGTGTCGGTTAAAAGTTCTTAATTTGTCAAAACCCGTATACGAGATTAAAGTTATTAAATGGATATTAAAAATAATATAGCTGAAATTACCAACACCTTGCAAGGCAGTAATGCCAGATTGGTAGCGGTATCAAAGACAAAGCCTAATGAATTGATTCTTGAAGCTTATAATGCCGGTCAGCGAGTATTTGGTGAGAATAAAATTCAGGAGATGACTGATAAGAGCGAGGCTCTTCCGAAAGACATTGAGTGGCATATGATAGGCCATGTTCAACGTAATAAGGTGAAATACATGGCTACTTTTGTTTCTCTTATTCATTCTGTGGATAGCTGGAAGCTCCTGAAAGAGGTGAATAAACAAGCGCTAAAGAATGACAGAGTAATTGACTGTTTGCTTCAGATGCATATTGCTGAGGAAGAAACGAAATTTGGCCTTTCTAAAGATGAGCTTTTAGAAATTTTAGAATCTCCCGAATTATTGGATCTTCAAAATATCAGGATTATTGGATTAATGGGGATGGCTACCTTTACAGAAGATAAAGGCCAGATCAGAAAGGAATTTAAGTCGCTTGCTAACACCTATAATGAAGTGAAATCTACTTACCACGCAGATAATATTGAATGGAAGGAGCTATCGATGGGTATGAGTGGTGATTATGACATTGCCATTGAGGAAGGTAGTACATTGGTAAGAGTGGGCAGTTCTATTTTCGGATCTAGAAATTATAACAATTGAACAGAACAATTAAATCAGCTGCGGCATTAGGTGCGTTGGCTGTTGCAATAGGTGCCTTTGGCGCTCATGCACTGAAACCCATGTTAATTGAAAACGGCAGGCTGGCAACTTTTGAAACAGGGGTTGAATATCATTTCTATCATGTGCTCGCACTACTTTTTATTGGACTGTATCAAAAACAATCTGATGATAAGAAATTGAGATGGGCAGCCAATTCGATGATTGCAGGCATCATAATATTTAGCGGAAGCCTTTATACTTTATGCCTAACGAATATATCATTTCTAGGTGCCATTACTCCTATAGGTGGTGTTTGCTTTATAGCGGGTTGGGTATTGTTATTTCTTGCGCATAAAAAAAGCTCGACTGATATCAGCTGAGCTTTTATTTAGTTTGTAATAAGTCCTATTGACTATCAGATGCTTTCTTTGGTAAGATATTGGTAACTATAGATACCTTACTATTTGGATTAACGGCATTAGAAACAATTGTAATCACTTTAGTAACTCTTCCAATTTTACCTGCACTATTGAAAACAACTTTGATTTCTGATTCTTGTCCCGGAGCTATCGGGTCTCTTGGCCAAG
>NZ_SMLV01000103.1 GCF_009711525.1 Fulvivirga lutimaris | reverse complement strand
AATTAATTTAGTCCGATATGTATTGAAAATTCTGGACTTGGATAAAAATCCCTGATACTTTCCATCATCTATTACTGGAAGATTCCATGCACCTGTCTTCTCGAACTTATTCATAACCGATTGCATATTTTCATGAGGGTCAACAAAGGCCGGAGGGCTGTGCATTAAGCTACTTACCTTAACATCATCCCTTTTATCTAGGTCAAACATGATATGGCGGATGTCATCCAAGGTGATAACTCCGAGCAATTCTTCCTTCTCATTTACTACTGGAAATATGTTTCTGGTAGACACCCGAACAAGGTCGACCAGTGCATCAAGATTTTCTTCAGGATGTATTGTCATTAAGTCATGCTCAATGATTTTTGTCAGATCAATCTGGCTCAGCACTTGGCGGTCTTTATCATATTGAATAAGATCTCCGCGCTCTATTAGGTGCTTTGTATATAATGAATGCTTCTCAAAGAATGAGCTGGTAGTAAAAGCAATAGCTGATACAAGCATCAAAGGAACAAACAACTCATATCCACTTGTAATTTCAGCAATTAGGAATATAGCGGTTAGAGGAGCATAAAGTACTCCGCTCATTACCCCGCACATGCCAACCAGTGTAAAGTTACTCGTACTCACATTTCCCCAGGTAATGATGTTGGTTGTCGCAGCAAAAAGAAAGCCTGTAACACCACCAAGAAATAATGAAGGCGCAAAAATTCCTCCACTTCCTCCCGAACCAATTGTTAAAGCAGAGGCAATAGGCTTAATTAAAACTACACCTAAAATGAAGGTCAATAGCAACCAGGCATCCTCTAAATCACCAAAAAATAGTGACCTACTGAAGATCTCACTCTCCTTACCTGCCAACAGAAGTTTGATCGTATCATAACCCTCTCCATAAATAGGAGGAAAAACCAAAATTATAAAGCCTAGTAGAAGTCCTCCTACTAGAGCCTTGCCATAAATATCCTTTACCTTGTTTATCAGCGCCTCAATTTTATATGTCATCCTTGTAAAATATACAGAGACTAACCCACAGACAATTCCTAACAAAATATAAAATGGGGTGTCTGAAGCAGTAAAGCTATCAACAAGCTTAAATGAAAATAGAACGTCATCACCTAGTAACGACAGAGAAACCAGAGCCCCAGTTACTGAAGCGATAAGCAGGGGAATAAACATTGCAATAGTTACATCAGCAAGAATTACTTCCAGGCTAAAAATAACCCCCGCTACCGGTGAGTTAAATATTGCAGATATAGCACCAGCTGCACCGCAGCCAATTAAAAGTGTTCGCTTTTTGTAATTGAGGTGCATAAACCTACCCACATTTGAACCAATCGCAGAACCTGTTACCACAATAGGAGCCTCTAGCCCAACTGAACCACCAAACCCAACCGTCAAAGCACTGGTGAGCATTCTAGAGTACATCTTTGTTCTACGAATTATACTTGAGTTTTTAGAAACATCATAAAGGATTTGGGTAATACCGTGTCCCATTTTTTCCTTTAGTATTACATTGCTTAATACCACAGTGAGTAGAATACCCAATAAAGGAAATGCAAAGTATATATAGTTTTGGATGGAGATTAACTCCCTTAACTGATGCTGGATAAAATGAACGGATTCTTTAAGTATAACAGCAGCTAAACCTGAAATTATCCCTATTAAGCCAGCCAGAATTAGCACAAAATTCTTGTTGCTGATATGCTTAATTCTCCAAACGAGAAATCGTACTAGTGGCGTTTCATGCTTCAAGAGCCTGAGATTTATTTACAGATTTTGGCAAATTTAAAACAATAGCTTTTATAAGGTA
>NZ_SMLV01000158.1 GCF_009711525.1 Fulvivirga lutimaris | reverse complement strand
ATTGATGATGCAAGCAGCTCAACCTATGGTTGATGTTAGGGATATTTATGTCTTGGCAGCCGAAGCAGATCCGTCTAATGTTGTTGCTAATTGGAGAGCAGGAGACTTTTATATAAAAACTGTAGGGAAGAAAAATGCTGTAAAATATTTTTTGAAGGTGTTGGAATTAGATGCGGAATATCGATTTGACATTGAATACTGGATAGGGCAGAGTTACCATTATGGAATGGAGTTTGAAAAAGCATTGGCTTTTTACGACAGGTATCGACAAAAATTAATTGATAGAGATGGTTATCGTGGGAGAGATAGAATTGAATTACCGGAAGTAGATAGAAAGATTTTCGAATGTAAAAATGCAATTGAATTTGTTGCCAACCCAGCTCATTATACAATTGTAAACATAGGAAGTGCCATTAATACAGAATATGAAGAGTATGGCCCTGTTCTTAACGAGGATGAGACTATGCTTATTTTCACTACGAGAAGGAGAGATGGTAACTTAAATGAAAATGTGTTTTCTGATAACAAGCCTTACGAGGATATTTTTATTAGTACAAAGGAAAATGGGCAATGGTCTAAAGCAGAAAATATTGGTAATGTAGTAAATACTCCTTTCCACGATTCAAACCTTGCTTTGTCAGCTGATGGTAATCAACTTTTTCTTTACAAGGATGAGAATAATGGAGATATCTACCAGTCTGACAGAAAGGAAGATGGCACATGGACATTCCCTGAGCCTTTGAGTGAGAGTGTTAACTCTGAAGGTTTTAAGGAGGCTTCAATTTCACTTTCTCCCGATGGAGATATTCTGTTTTTTGCATCAGATAGACCGGGTGGACAGGGAGGTATTGATATTTACTATAGTGTGAAAGATAGAAATGGGGAGTGGGCTAAGTCTAAAAACTTAGGTGCAATGATTAATACTGAGTATGATGACGATGCACCATTTATAGATTATGATGGAAAAACACTTTATTTCAGCTCATTAGGAAGAAAGGGAATGGGTGGATATGATATTTTTAAATCTACATATGACAGTGCTGCAGGGGAATGGGCTGATCCAATAAATTTGGGGTATCCGATAAATACTCCTGATGATGATATATTCTTTGTTAGTACTAAAGACGGCAAAAGAGGCTATTACGCATCAGTAAGAGAAGATGGACTTGGCTTCACAGATATCTATATGGTTACTGTTAAACAAGAAGATGAAGTAGGCGAAACACTTGCAAGTAAGAATGAAACTGACGTAGACGAGACCGATAAAGAGCCGCAAGACAAAACAGACATTAAGGGAGTTAACAATACGGAGCCTGTTACTTTAGTTGTTAAAGTTGTAGATAGTGATAATTCACCCCTGGATGCGAAAGTAAGCCTTACCAGTACAGATAATATGGTAGTAGGAAAAGTAGCAAAAGGAGGAGGAGTATTTGAGTTTACTACAAATGCTACGGCATCTAAAAATTATAAGCTTTCTGTTGAAAATTCAGGATATGTTTTTGAAAATATAGATTTATCGCTTCCTGCTGCAAGTACAACTGCTCAGACAATTAATCGCACTGTAAGAATGCGGAAGTTACAGATGGGAACAAGGTCAGTCTTGAGAAACATCTACTTTAACTTCGACAAAGCAACCTTCCAAGATAACTCTTACAATGAGTTGAATAAGCTTGAGGGTATGATGGTTGAGAATACAGGCTTGGAAATAGAGATTTCAGGACATACTGATAATATTGGAACCAAAGATTATAACAAACAACTCTCCCAAAGAAGAGCTAATGCAGTTAAAGACTACTTGGTTAAGAAGGGTATTGATGCTCGAAGAATTACAGCAGTGGGCTATGGAGAAGAACGGCCACTTGCGAGTAATGATGATGAGAAAGAAGGCCGTGAGCTTAACAGAAGGGTAGAATTTAAAGTTACTGGCGGTAAATAGTATTTCTACTAACTAAATCATTTCTAGATTGTTGTTCATTAGGATTATCCTTCGCTAAGGAGGATATTTGCATCCTATTTTGAAAATGAATTCCTACGCATGACGGTAGTACCTTATAAAGAGAAAGAATCGGGTAAGAAGCAGCAGGTTGCTGAAATGTTCAATAATATCAGTAAGAATTATGATTTTCTCAATCACTTCTTGTCTTTAGGTATTGACATTTTATGGAGAAAAAAAGCAATTAGATTGCTTAAAAAAGATCAACCAAAGCATATTCTTGATATAGCAACAGGTACGGGAGATTTTGCCATAGAGGCATTAGCTTTGAAGCCAGAAAAAATTGTAGGTGTAGATATTTCTGAAGGCATGCTTTCAGTAGGTCGTGAAAAAATGAAGAAGAAAGGGTATGATGATGTCATTGAATTACAACTTGGCGACTCTGAAAAACTTCTGTTTGACGACAATACCTTTGATGCTGTTATCGTTGCATTTGGAGTAAGGAACTTCGAAAATCTTGAAAAAGGTTTAGCGGATATGAATCGGGTAATAAAGAAAGGTGGCAAGGCTGTAATCTTAGAATTTTCAAAGCCTAATAAGTTTCCATTTAAGCAGTTATACAATTTTTACTTTAAAGCAATTTTGCCTAAAATTGGTAAAGTAATATCAAAGGATAATGCTGCTTACACTTATTTACCTGAATCGGTTGAGGCTTTTCCAGATGGAAAGAAATTCCTCGAAGTTTTAGAAAAAACAGGTTTTAAAAACACTCAATGCAAATCACTAACCTTCGGAGTAAGTTCAATATACATTGGCGAAAAGTAGCATTTATTTGCATTGTACTATTCACTTTAGCTAATCAGGCCTTTGCCCAGCGCAATGTGGCTATGAACAACCCTAATTATGATGACAGGTTTTTGAGCTATGGTTTTCTTATTGGGATTCACACCACAACTTATCAATTAAAATACTCTGACAGATTTGTATCTAAGGAGTTAGACTCATTATATGCCATTTCTCCGTCATGGTCACCTGGTTTCTCGTTAGGTTTTATAGTAAACATGCACTTGTCCGAATTTTTGGACTTGAGACTATTGCCTAAAGTTTCATTTTATGAGCACCGTATTGAGTACTTAAGACTTGATGAGCCTAAAATTGATGAATTAGTGGAGACTACAGTTGTTGAATTTCCCTTACTGCTAAAGTATAAGAGTGAGAGAAGAGGCAATTTTAGAATGTATATGGTAGGTGGAGTAAAGCCTGGAATTGAGGCATCTGGCAAAAATGATGTAGATGAAATAAGTAAGGAGAACCTTAATATAAAATCGTTTAATATGTCATTAGATGTCGGATTTGGTATTGACATGTACTATCCTTTGTTCAAGTTCTCACCAGAGATAAGGTTCTCTAAAGGAATAACAAACATGCTTGGAAATAGTGGAAATGAGCTCAGTGCCGGCATTGATAGACTAAATACTAATACAATAACCTTATA
>NZ_SMLV01000197.1 GCF_009711525.1 Fulvivirga lutimaris | reverse complement strand
TTACGTTATCTGGCAGGTGCCTTACTTGTCATTTTATCTCATTATTCTTTTGGTCAGATTCCTAATGACACCAAAGCAACAGCAGAAGTTCTTACTAATTTAAATCATTGGTGCAGTACTGCAGAGGCCTATACCAATGAAGATGCCTCTGGTAGTGAAAATACAGATTGTGATCCATCTGTCTACAATACCGCCTGGTTCAAGTTTACTGCTACGACTGATTATTTGAATTTTAAACTTACACCAGTGGGATTGAATAATAACAACGTTGTGATTTCATTAAAAGATGAAAATGATAATGATATCACCTGTTCTGAGGATGGTGTTTACAACAGTAATACTGGCGTTGATGAATATTTTCTAGAAACGGAAAACCTAACTATAGGGTCCGATTATTACATTATTGTAGCTAATGGATCATCTTCAAGTAGTTATGAAGGAACTTTCGGTATCTGCATATCTAACAAACCAAGCTTTGATTTTAAAGAAGGAGCACTTGAGATATCTAATCTTAATAATTGGTGTAGTGATGCTGGTGCTTTCAGTAACATAGATGCAACAGGAAATTTTTATCCCAACTGTGGAAATACAGTTTACAATGATGTGTGGTTCACATTTATAGCCCAACATGATGAGGCGAGAATAGTGATGACACCTGAGACATTGAATCGTAGCTACGGGTCAGTGATCTTAATGGATGAAAATGATAATGCTATTGAATGTCAGCAAAACTCTGATTATGTAGGAGGCGGGATTTATGAGTTTTCAATAGATGCGGTAAATCTGACAGTGGGTGACCGGTACTATATTCTTGTTGGTGGAAGGAGTTCAAGTGATACGCGAGAAGGTACTTTTAGTTTATGTGTTAATAATGCACCTAATTTTGATTTCATTGAGAATGCTATTGAATTAACCAACCTGGATAATTGGTGCAGTGAGGCAGGAGCCTACAATAATATAGATGCGACAGGCAATGAGAGCACCTCTTGCGATGGA
Organism: Fulvivirga lutimaris; assembly: GCF_009711525.1. GTDB lineage: Bacteria > Bacteroidota > Bacteroidia > Cytophagales > Cyclobacteriaceae > Fulvivirga > Fulvivirga lutimaris. The sequence continues at coordinate 3,882 of NZ_SMLV01000197.1, read as the reverse complement.
AGTGTGTATAACACCGTTTGGTTTAAAGTAACAGCTACGACCAATTACCTGAAATTCATATTGACACCGGAGACTTATAATGACAATAATGGAATCATATCGTTAATGGATGGTAACCAAAATACGTTGGTGTGTACCGAAGATGTTGTTTCTAACCCAACTACAGGTAATGATGAGTTTGTGATAGAATCTGAGAATTTAACAGTAGGAGACACCTATTATATATTGGTAGGGACACAATCTTCATCAGATTCATATGAAGGCACCTTTGGTATTTGTGTATCGGATAAACCAAGTTTTGATTTTAAAGAAGGTGCCGTTGAATTAACTGATTTAGATAATTGGTGCAGTGGTGTGGGTGCTTACACTAATGTTGAAGCAATTGGTAGTACCAATAGAAATTGCACGGGAACCGTCTATAATGATGTTTGGTTTAAGTTTTTGGCTCAACATGATGAAGCTCAAATAAAAATGATGCCAGAGACAATGTCATACTATAACGGGTCTTTGGTCTTATTGGATGAGAGTGAGAATGTTCTTTACTGTGATGAAAGCTATACCTATAATAACGGTGCTTATGAATACGTGATTGATGCTGAAAACCTAAATGCTGGATCATCATATTATATTGTTGTAGGTGTCCAGTATTCTAGTTCAAGTTATAATGGTAGTTTCGGATTATGTGTTAACAATGTACCAAACTATGATTTCAAAGAAGATGCAAAAGAGTTAACAGACCTCAATAACTGGTGTAGTGGGCCAGGTGCCTACACCAATGAAGGAGCTACTGGCAGTGAGAGCACTTCATGCGATGGCAGTGTGTACAATACCGTGTGGTACAAGTTTACAGCGGCCACAGCATATTTAAATTTTAAGCTGATACCTGAAACCTTAAATGATGGTTTAGTGGTATTATCTCTGGAAGATGAAGCAGGCAACTCAGTAGCCTGTATAAACAATGGCGTTTATAACTCAACAACAGGTGTTGCTGAATATACCTTAGAAACCGAAGGTTTAACCATTGGAAACCTCTATTATATTAAAATAGCAAACACATACTCATCAGATAGTTATGAAGGTACTTTTGGTATTTGCGTTAATGACCAGGCTTCATTTGATAAGAAAATAGGAGCGGTAGAACTTACCGATTTGAACAGTTGGTGCAGTGCAGCAGGTGCCTATACCAATGAAGGAGCAACAGGCAATGAAAGTGCCAGCTGTGATGGGAGTATATATAATACGGTATGGTTTAAATTTACAGCAGCCACATCGTTCATAAATTTTAAACTTATCCCTCAAACCCTGAATGATAATTATGTTGTGCTGTCCTTGGAAGATGATGGAGGCAATTCAGTAGCCTGTGTAAATAATGGTGTTCATAATTCATTAACGGGTGTGGAAGAATATACCCTGGAATCAGAGAGTTTGACCATTGGGGCAACCTATTATATTAAAATGGCAAACTCATACTCATCCGACAGTTACGAAGGTACTTTTGGGGTATGTGTTAATGACCAGGCAACCTTTGACAGGAAAGTTGGAGCCGTAGCGCTTACCGATTTAAACAATTGGTGCAGCGCTTCAGCAGCATTTACCAATGTAGGAGCCACCGGCAGCGAAAGTACCGATTGCGATGGCAGTGTGCATAATTCGGTATGGTTTAAGTTCACGGCAGCTACAGGGTTTTTAAACTTTAGGTTAAAAGCTGAAGGTATTAATGACAATTACGTTGTCGTGGCATTGCAAGATGAAAATGCAAACCCTATAGCCTGCACTGATGACGGTATAAATAGTGGTTCAGGCGGTGACGAGTACGTATTAGAATCAGGAAATCTGAGTATTGGCACAGACTATTATATCATGGTGGCGAACACCTCATCATCCAGTAGTTATGAAGGAAGTTTTAGCATATGTGCTACAGATCAGCTGACCAATGATTTTATAGCAGGAGCTACAGAATTAACGAATCTAAATAATTACTGTAGCGATGCCCAGTCTTATAGTAATGTAGGGGCAGGCGGATTTGAAGATGGAGGTTGTGGTGATGCTTATAACACAGTGTGGTTCAAATTTACAGCAGCTACAGAATACTTAAATGTTGAAGTTGTGCGAACAACGTTGGGCACTGGTACTATTATGATGTCATTGATAGAATCTCAGAGCCAGAATATTCTTATGTGCATTGATGACCCTGACTATAATCCAGATACGAATTTATATGGGTATTGGATTGAAAGTAATAATCTTGAAATAGGCAACGATTATTATATCATGGTGGGTAATGTTTCTCCATCGGATACTGAAGAAGGAACTTTTGGTATTTGCATCAATGATCAGGAGGCGTTAAGTGGCACACCCCCAGTACCAGTTATTATTGGTATCTCAGAGGATGCCTGTGGTTATGCTACTATTACAAGGGAAGAGCCACCTGCGGGTCAGGAGTGGTACTGGCAAGGAACAAATAGTGCGGGAACCAGCACTAGTAATAGTAACCTGACGTATGCTCCTCCAGCATCCGGGACCTACTACCTCAGATCAAGATATAACCACTCAGGTACCTGGGGAGAGTCATTGCCTATAACTGTTCAGTTTGGAGGAGTGGCCAACACTAGCCCTTCTATGCCTACTGTATCTGGCAACACCTGTGGTGCAAAGACACTAACACGAAGCACCCCACCATCAGGAGAGATTTGGTACTGGCAGACCAGTTCAGGAGGTACATCTACAGCCAATTCAAATAGTACCTATAGTGTAACAAGTAGTGGCACGGTTTATCTAAGAGCGAGAAACAGTGCAGGTTGTTGGAGTGGTAGCAGATCAATCGCTGTAACAGTAAATAAAATTCCGTTAGCACCACCAACCCCAACGGTATCCAGTAATACCTGTGGACCTAAGACATTAACCAGAGGCACACCACTGGCAGGAGAGATTTGGTACTGGCAGACCAGCGCTTCAGGGACCGCTACAGAGAATAGCAGTGCTACCCATAGCGTTGCAGCAAGCACAACCGTTTACCTGCGCTCGAGAAGTAGTGCAGGCTGCTGGGGAAGTAGCGTGTCAGTAGCAGTGACAGTAAATCCTACACCAGCTACACCAGCTACACCAACCGTATCCACCAATACCTGTGGCCCAAAAGTATTAACCAGGGGCACCCCACCATCAGGAGTGGTTTGGTACTGGCAAACCAGAGCGTCAGGTACTTCTACTGCAAATGCTAATAGTACCTACAGCGCTACAGTAAGCGGTAAAGTTTACTTACGCTCGCGAACAAGTGCGGGCTGCTGGGGTGGTAGTAGTTCGGTAAACGTAACCGTCAATCAAATTCCAGATACCCCAACACTAAGTGTTTCTGAGCAAGGTTATGACTATACATTGCTAGAAAGAGGTACACCGTCATCTGGTGAGACCTGGTACTGGCAAGGCACCAATGCCAATGGCACCAGTCAAAGTAATTCAGCAGCCACCTATCAGGCGTTAACATCAGGCACCTATTACATAAGGAGCAAAAACAATACAGCAGCCTGCTGGGGAGCATCAGCATCTATTGAGCTGCAGGCGGCAGCACCAGTAGCCAGCATTAGCAGTATGCGGGAAAATAGTGTTACCCTATCGTGGGAGGCAGTACCCAATGCCACAGGTTATGAAATTAGCAGGTCATTAACCATAGATGATGACTATGCCATTATAGGTACAGTAAACGGCTTAACCCTGGAATATAGGGATACGGGTATAGAGTCGCATACCACCTACTATTACCGTGTTCAAAGCCTTGTAGGTGCCCAGAAGTCAGTAGGCTCACCGGCAGTGTTAGTAAAAACCTTTACAGGTAATGATGAGCTGGAGCACCAGCCACAATACAATGGCAACATCTCAGCGATACGC
>NZ_SMLV01000271.1 GCF_009711525.1 Fulvivirga lutimaris | reverse complement strand
GAGCTCTTCTGACCTGTCAGAAGAGCTTTTTTTTTGTATACTTTTTAAACTTTATGACTTTAAAACATCAATCATATTTAAAGCTAAGCGGTCTTGAGCCACTTCTGGTTACTCCTGAATCTAATTTTGTGAATATTGGTGAACGTACTAATGTCACTGGTTCAAGGAAGTTCTTAAACCTGATCAAAGAAGGTGATTACGATACTGCCTTAGAAATAGCTAGAGAGCAGGTTGAGGGGGGTGCTCAGATTATTGATATAAATATGGATGAAGGTATGCTTGATGGAGAGTATGCCATGGTCACTTTTCTTAATTTAATAGCCTCTGAACCTGATATTGCCAGAGTTCCCATAATGATAGACTCTTCTAAATGGTACATTATTGAAGCTGGTTTGAAATGTATTCAAGGTAAGGGAGTTGTAAATTCCATTAGTTTAAAGTCTGGTGAAGAAGAGTTTATAGAGCAGGCCAAAAAGATTAAAAGATATGGTGCTGCAGTTGTGGTTATGGCATTTGACGAAGATGGCCAGGCAGACACCTACGAGAGAAGGATAGAAATCTGTAAGCGATCATATGACATTTTGGTGAATCAAATTAAATTCCCAGCTCATGATATTATTTTTGATCCCAATATATTTCCAGTAGCTACTGGTATGGAAGAGCATAGAAAGAATGCTTTAGATTTCTTCGGAGCTGCCAAATGGATTAGAGAGAACTTGCCTGGAGCTCATGTTAGTGGTGGTGTAAGTAACGTTTCATTTTCATTTAGAGGTAATAACCCTGTTAGAGAGGCTATGCATTCAGCATTCTTGTATCATGGTATTAATCATGGTATGGATATGGGAATTGTTAATCCATCTATGCTTGAGGTATATGATGAGATACCCAAAGATCTATTAGAGAGAGTGGAAGATGTACTGCTAGATAGAAGGGAAGATGCTACAGAAAGGCTGCTTGAATTTGCTGATGGTGTTAAAGGTGGTCAAAAGAAAAGGGTAGTAGATGATACATGGCGGAAGGAATCTGTAGAGTCAAGGTTGTCACACGCTTTGATCAAAGGTATTATAGAGTTCATTGATGAAGATACTGAAGAAGCTCGAGTGAAGTATGATAGCCCTCTAAGGGTGATAGAAGGCCCATTAATGGACGGTATGAACGTAGTTGGCGATCTTTTTGGTTCTGGAAAGATGTTTTTACCTCAGGTGGTAAAGAGTGCAAGGGTAATGAAAAAAGCCGTGGCCTATCTTGAACCGTTCATGGAAGAAGAGAAAAGGAAGAACAATACCGCCAAGGCAGGTAACAAGATTCTTCTGGCAACTGTAAAAGGTGATGTTCATGATATAGGTAAAAATATTGTGGGAGTTGTTTTAGCTTGCAACAACTATGAAATTATTGACCTTGGTGTAATGGTTCCGGCTCAAAAAATTATTGATGCCGCAATAGAACAAGAGGTTATTGCCATAGGCTTGAGTGGGCTTATTACGCCTTCATTGGATGAAATGGTGTACGTGGCCAAGGAAATGGAAAGGAAGCAACTGAATATTCCCTTACTTATTGGGGGAGCTACAACGTCAAGAATTCATACTGCTGTTAAAATAGATCAAAATTATAGTGGTGCTGTAGTCCATGTTTTGGATGCTTCCAGAAGTGTTCCAGTTGTTGGCGAATTGGTAAGCGAGAAAACCAGAGAAGCTTTTCATAAAAATGTAAAAAGTGAATATGAGACACTTAGAACAGATCATGCCTCAAAACAGTCAGCTAAGAATTATATTTCCTTTGCTCAAGCTCAAGCTAATAAGGTAAAAATTGACTGGTCAGAATATAAGGCCACAAAACCAGCGTTAATTGGACGTAAGGTTATAGAAGATTATCCCTTGGATGAAATAAGGCCGTTTATTGACTGGACCCCTTTCTTTCAGACCTGGATGCTAAAAGGCAAGTATCCGCAAATATTTGATAATCAGATGATTGGTAATGAAGCAAAGAAGCTTTATGATGAAGCCAATCAGATGTTAGATGAAATCATTGCCAATAAGTCATTGAAGGCTCAGGCTGTTATTGGACTGTTTCCAGCTCATAACAATGGAGATGATGTTATAATTGATAATGAAGGTGAAAAAGTGGAGTTTCACTTCCTTCGTCAGCAGGGTAAGAAAGGTGCCAATTTGCCCAACATATCACTTGCAGATTTTGTAGCTCCCAATGATGATTATATGGGAGGGTTTGCCGTTACTGCAGGCATTGGCTTAGAGAAGCTGGTTGAAAAATATGAAAGTGATCATGATGACTATAAAAGCATTATGGCCAAAGCCTTGGCTGATCGTTTGGCAGAAGCACTTGCTGAGTTAATGCATGTTAGGGTGCGGAAAGAGTTTTGGGGCTATGCAAAAGAAGAGGCACTATCCACTGATGAGTTAATTAAGGAAAAGTATCATGGAATACGTCCGGCACCTGGCTATCCTGCTTGTCCTGATCATACGGAAAAGCGAATCTTATTTGATTTGTTAAAAGTTGAACAACACACAGAAATTGTATTAACAGAATCATATGCTATGCATCCTGGTGCAGCCGTGAGTGGATTTTATTTTGGACACCCGCAATCGAGCTACTTCGGTTTGGGTAAGGTTGGCAAAGATCAAATTGAAAATTATGCCAAACGAAAGGGCATGACCATTGAAGAAATAGAGAAATGGTTGTCTCCTAATTTGGCTTATTAAACATATTATTTTTTAGACTTTAGAATTATGAAGATTACAGAACAAATAGAAAAGGCGAAAAAGACATTATTCAGCTTTGAGATATTGCCTCCTTTAAAAGGAGAAAATATTAAAAACCTTTTCAATCACATTGACCCGTTAATGGAGTTTAAACCGCCATTTATTGATGTCACCTATCACAGGGAGGAATATGTTTATAAAAATAGAGGCAATGGTCTGTTGGAAAGAAAGTCGATAAGAAAAAGACCAGGCACCGTAGGTATCTGTGCTGCTATAAAAAACCGCTATGAGGTCGAAGCTGTACCTCACATTATCTGTGGTGGATTTAATAAAGAGGAAACTGAGAATGCATTAATTGACTTAGACTTTTTAGGTATACACAACGTGCTGGTTCTGCAGGGTGATGCTATCAAAACGGAACCTATGTTTGTACCAGAGCCTGAGGGTCATAAATATGCATCTGAACTGCTAGGGCAGGTCAAAGAACTGAATAAGGGTATTTATTTGGATGAGGAGCTTCTAAATGCTGCACCCACTGATTTTTGTATTGGTGTAGCTGGCTATCCGGAAAAACACTATACTGCTCCGAATATGAAAAATGATCTGAAATATCTGAAAATGAAAGTGGATATGGGTGCAGATTATATTGTGACTCAAATGTTCTTTGATAATAACAAGTATTTTGAGTTTGTTGAGAATTGTAGAAACGAAGGAATCAATGTTCCAATAATACCAGGTTTAAAACCATTGACGACTAAAAAACAAATTTCTGTACTTCCAAGATTCTTTCATATCGATATCCCAGAAGATTTGGCTGATGCTATAGATTCTTGCAAGGATAATGCTCAGGCGAAGCAAATAGGAGTAGAGTGGACCATTCAGCAGTCTAAGGAATTAATGGATAAAGGCGCTCCAGTACTGCACTATTATTCTATGGGTAAATCTGATCCAGTATATAGTATTGCCAAGGAATTGTTTTAGGGTTAATCTCTCTTTAAAAAAATAAAGTCACCACCTTCATCGCCAGCGAGGCTAATTGCACCATATTGTGGCACCTGACCGGTTTCACTGTTATTGATAACAGAAAACTTAAAGTCACTAAAGACTTGTTCAGTGGATAATAATGGTGCCTGATTATTGGCCAAATTCTTTACAAGATACTTAATAAATACACTCTGATCCGGCACAGTAGATAAAGCTCCGCTGGTCATGGCCTTTCGGCTAGGTCTTTTATACATTTCAAGCATGGCTTTGCCATTCATGGTTACCGAGCGCTCTTTTAATATGCTGCCCCCAAAGCATGCGTCAGCTATTAATAAAGTATGCTTGGATTTTATTGCTCGGATATAGTCTCTAATTGTTCCGTTGGATAGCCATTGCGATTTTGAGGCCTTAGACGCATCTGATGGCAACCAGAATCCTTGATTGAGTTGGTCATTCCAGATTCCATGGCCTGCATAAAAAATTAAAAGATTGTCTCGCTCTTTAACAGTATTAGCTAGTTTGTCAAAGGCATCAATGAGGTTTGAGCGGGTAGGATTCTTTAAAAAAGTAATATTCTCATTTTCGAACGTGTAGTAAGTTGTAAGTGCGTCTATCAACTTTTGAGCATCGTTGATTGGTTGTGCTAAAGTTGGAATACCTTCATCAGGGTAATCGTTGATACCTACAATCAGTGCATAATATTTACGTTCTTTTAATGCCTTTACTAACTCAGTTCCTTCAAAGTCGTCATATGACACTTCTACTACCGCCTCATTCAAACTACTGGCAACTACTACTTTTGATTGCTGTGTTATAGATATTTTTCCAGATACTGCAGGCAGACAACCACCCCAAACAGGATTAAAACCCCAAGTTCCTTCTAGTTTATCACTATCCAATGCGAGTTTAAACTTTGGCAAACAGTGTAATCCTTTTTTGTAAATGAAGGCTGTAGAAGCAAGTATCACGCTATTGTCTTCTAAGTATCCGTTGAAATAATATTTGCTTGAGTCTTTTTTACCTATTACCTCAACGGTACCTGTCAGTGCTTTGCCATCTTCATTAATTATAACTTTAGTATTGTAGGTCTTTCTGCCGGCAGTGAGCTCACCTGACCAAACGCCAGATAGTTGCTGTGCACTGCAGAAAACAGTGGAAGCAATGGTGAGCATTGAAATGAGTATTTTTCTCAAATACATACTCCAAGTTACTTAAAATCAGGAAGTTTTGTGCTGTCTAATTAATTAGATCTGAAAGCTCCTCTTTTGAGAGTTTGAATAAACAAATACGATCAAACCTACCAGCCACTGAAGTGTTACCAACAACAGCGAGTCCCATATCTTCAGTAACAATAAAGTCTGCGATCTGATACGGGTAGGTGCTACCAAGATATTTAGTGCCTAACAATTCACCAGATGACTTGCCATAAGCCATAAGTATAATCTGACCACTTTTGGTGTTGCTGCCATATAGAATGGCCTCCTGAGCATCAATATTAATCAAATCAAGTACTACAGGTGCATTCTCAGATAACTCAGGAAAAGCATTTCCTTCGAAATCTGTAGCACTAGTTGTACCGGTGGTGTTCAGGTCAATAGATGGAATTATAAAGTTATCTCCAAAGTTGAATCTGGATAGCGCGAAATTACCACCACTAATAGACATCCCTGAACTAAAACCACCATCATCTTGCTGGCCTTGAACTACCCCCAAAGGGTCTTCACCAAAGTTGGTGAAGACTAATGACATGGTGTAGTTATAGAATCCGTTGAAATAATAAACCCCTCCATTCATTCGCCCTGCAAAGAAAGGAAGTTGTCTACCTGTTCTTGTGAAGTGGCTAATTATAGGTGCTTCGGTATCACTTCCAGCTCCAATACCATATGCTGCGGTCTGAAGTGTTTGTCCGGACGTGCTTATTCTTGAAATGATAGAATTTTTATCTCCATTGTTATAGCTGAGAGCCAATATGTTTTCTCCATCTTCAGCAATGTACATTGGGTAAGAGAGGCCTGTTGGGTTTATGGCAGTTACTCTGGAACTGTCATTAACTGTAAACAACATTGCCTGCAGGCTGGTTGCATCCATGGCCATAAAGTAATAGCTGTCAGCTATTTTAACCAATTGATCAACTGGTCCTACATATTGCTCATCAATAATTTGTTCCTCAATAAAATTACCCTCTTTATCAACTTTAATTAAGTTTACTCCGGTAAAGTTTGATGTTTCTATTCTCTTACTGCTCAAAATGAGGTATCCTCCGTCTGTAGTTTGCTGAATATCTATGGGAATAAAAGAGGCGTCAAACAGATTGTTATCATAGATTTTGAAGAATCCTTCTGATGGATCAACAGCATCATTATCAGAAATATCGCATCCAGCGAGTATTAATAAACTCAAAAGAAAATAAAATACTTTATTCATTACCTTACAGCATTATGGCCTTCACTACTGATAAATCTGAGTGGGAATAAGGCTCCAAAATTGAAACTTAAATTATTTAATTGGATGTCATCGAGTGCATCGCCTAAACCTGATAACTGATTTTCAGCATACCGATTTTTTTGATCTGCAATGTTATTGAGCCCATGCTTGTAAGAAGCATCAAACACTAATCTAATGTTCCAAAAGTCATAAGCCACCCCAACACCACCAAGGATTCCAACTGATGACTTTATGAATAGGTCTTTTGCTCCAATAATCAATTGCTGATTTTCAAAAGGTCCGGCATTACCAGAGGCATAGTCAGTACCGGAAATCTCAATTTGTTTGTTGGCATTGGTCAAGGTGGCATAATAGCCTCCAACCTGCACAAATGGTCTAAATTTAGATCCTTTTAAAATATCATATTTTATGATTAGAGGAAGCTCTACATAATCCAGTTTATGATTGTATTCATATTTAAGATCAATGGAATTTGCAGCATTTTCAGCACTTAGCCATTGGTAGGTATTAGAGTATGAAAATGATTGTCTTCTATAATTAGGTTGAAAACTAAATGAAAAACCTTGATGGTAAAAAGTTATTTCTAAACCAGCCTGGCCACCTAACTTATCCCATGAATCATAATTTTTATCCAAATCTGATGCTGGGTAATTAACAGGGCTGAAACCATAATATTGCTGAGAAACATTTGGTTCGGTTAAATTGGCACCAGCCTTAAAACCTAACCACCACTGAGTTTTCTCAAACTTATCAGCTTCTGATGGCTTTTTAGTATTGTATTTATGCTTATAGAATTGACCATGTGCTGCTGAGGACAGCAACAAAATTATGGCAAGACTAAGTATAGTGGAATTTTTAGCCATGTCAGTTACTTACAATTAATTTTTTGGTTTGCTTTAATAAGCCTGATTCTATTTTACAGATATAAAATCCAGGTTTAATATTACTTAAATCTACCTTAACACTATGATCACCGGCAGTTTTTCGTTCATCCATCAATGTGGCAACTTGCTTACCCTCAGCATTTAAAAGCATAATCTTAACATTATTCTCAGTGTTAATCTTGAAGCTAATGTTAACAAAATCTTTAGCAGGATTAGGATAAAGGTCATTTAAATTAAATCTTTCATTAAAAAATCCTTCGGTGCTCGTAATTTGCTCAACGGTAACGGGTAAAGGTTCATAATTCCCGCCATCTTCTTTAGGTCCATCTATGAAATTGCCAAAAAGAATATCATTTTGAATTACACTCTCATCTACCTGCATCCAATCTTTTAGAATATTGGCATAGACTTGTCTATAGTCAAATTGCATATCAACATTGCCACGACCATTACTCAAATCCTGATTAGTGCCAAATACACCAGGTCTGACTCCTTTACCAAATAGCATCATTGGCCCGCCAGTGCCGTGGTCAGTGCCGAAACTCCCATTGGAGTCAATCCTTCGTCCGAACTCTGAAGTAGTAATAGTCAATACTCTATCTTCTAAACCTCGTGCTCTTAAGTCTGCTTGAAATGCCTGCATCGCAGAACTGATATGGTGCAATCTTGTGGCATGCCCACCCATTGTAGGGTCATAGCTTTCTACCTGCTCAGCATGAGTATCAAACCCGCCAATTCTTGCTAGAAAAACCTTAGTCTTTACGCCTTGGCCTGCGCCACCACCATCTAATAATCTGGCAATTAACTGAAGTTGAGACGATAGAGGATTTCTTAGGCTATTAGTTGGAGCATTAAATGGATAATTTTCCGGGTAAGTAACACTGGTTTCAGCTGAAGCAGAATAAACTTCAAACAACCTAGCAGCATAATCCACAGATTTGTCCTCCAGCCCCAATATCCAATTCAATTCCTTTCCGTAAGGGGTATTATCAAGGTTTGTTGGTGGCTTTCCTCTAGGATCAATTAGTTCATCATCAAAACCTTCTAAATCATCTACCAAATTGGCAAAGGTCTCAGGGTTACCAGCTAAGGAAATAGAAGTTGGGATATTTCCCTGCTGATGAAAGACAAGAGACACATCACTACCTAATTCAATAGCTAATGGATCTGGATTGTCGGCATTTGGAAAATCATCAGGGTAAATTTCTGGTGCAATGCAGCTTTGTAAATATCTGCCCACCCAACCAGAAGAATAGTAATCATCAGGACCACCACCCATATGCCAAATATCTCTTCCTCTAAAATGACTGCCATTATTATTTGGGTAGGAGACACCTTGTACTACCGCCATCCTTCCTCTGTCATAAAGGTCTTTGGCTCCGAGCATATCAGGATGTAAGCCAACCTGATCAGCCAGAGGTAAAGTGCTGTCTAATGGTATATATTTTCTAACACTATTCTTTGCAGGAATGGCAATATTTGCCCTTCTGCTATAATAAAGCTCATATTGATCGACTGGGATGATAGTATTGAGACCATCATTACCACCATGCATCTGAAGGATAATGATCACCCTATCATTTGTACTTGTCTCAGCTAATTTTAGAAAATGACTGTGTTCAGCCATTACCCTCACAGGAATGCTATTAAGTGAGAAGCCTGCACCAGCAGCTAAAGGCAACTTTTTCAAAAAGGATCTTCTTTTCATAGCTTAAAACAGTTGATTTTCTGGTGACTGTAACATGGCATTAAAAAGTCGTTTTAAATATTCTCCGATCTCCAAATAATTGGCCGGATTGGCATATAAAGATTCCCACTCCACAACAGCGATATCTACTTCAGCCTCGTAATCTGCAAAGCCAAGAAATGACTGAAGGAAATACCTCAGTCTTTCTTTGGTAAGTTCTCCGCCATCTACATCATAACTTAAGTTGTCTGCCATGGTAAATACATAGGCAGCAATATCAATTACTAACTGGCGTGCATCGCTGGCATTAGCACTAAAATTAGCATTAACAAACTCATATGGATCAATGTAAATTCTGTCTTCAGATGGATTTAATATCTGTCTGATAAAATTATAGCGCTGAGTAAGGTAATTAGTTGATATCCAGTTTCTGTTATAAATAGGGAACTGGTGGTAGGCTGAATAGCCGGCAACCTCAAATGGTTCATAGAAATTAAGGCCCATGCTCTCCATTGAGCCTAATAACTGACCGGTTTCGTTATAAAAGTTTTCCAGATCAGTAGTGTAAGATGGAAGCTCGTAATTGAAAAAACTGAGCGTGCCAAGTACCAACTCTAATGGAGATTTTATTATGCCACCAAATTTGTCGTCTTCAATTCCAGCCATGGCTTCATAGAAATGCTCGCTTGTAAATAGTTCTTCTAAAACTATTTGAACCTTATAATCATTATTGATTAAGGTTTGCGCCATTTCTGTAATGATCGTATCGTCTATTTCAGGAGTAATTTCATAATAAACATAAAAACGATATAGT
>NZ_SMLV01000385.1 GCF_009711525.1 Fulvivirga lutimaris | reverse complement strand
TGAGGAGAACCTAAAGGATCTCAAAAAGTTGGGAGTAAAAGTTATTGACCTTACCGGAGGGGAGCCTTTACTACATCGTGAAATTGACAAGCTTTTAAAACTCGCCAAGGATTACGGCTTTATTACTACGCTAACCACCAACTGCCTGCTCTATCCCAAATGGGCCGAAAAGATAAAATGTCTTGTGGACATGCTGCACTTCTCTCTTGATTCTCCTGAGAAAGAAGAACACAACAAATCCAGAGGAGTAGAATGCTTTGATCATGTAATGGAATCAATAAAGCTGGCGAAGTCATTAAATGAAAGGCCTGATATCATTTTTACTGTTTTTGAAGAAAATGTTGAGCAGATTGAAAAAGTATATCAGAACATTAGCCAACCAAATGATTTAGTACTTATTCTTAATCCTGTGTTTGATTACAATCAGGTTGAGACCGGCAATCAGCTTTCTGATCACACATTAAAAGCAATTGCAAAATGGGGAAGTAAAAAAGGAGTTTATCTAAATGATGCCTTTATAACCTTAAGAAAAGATGGTGGTAATCATGTGCAAGACCCCGTTTGCAAAGCTGCCAGCAGCACCATTGTCATATCTCCGGAAAATGAACTGGTACTACCCTGTTATCACCTGGGAACCAAAAACTTCATAATTGATGGCAACTTGTATAATCTCTATCATTCTGAAGAGGTACAAAAACTTGTAGCATTAGAAGGCAGGCTGCCAGAATGTGAAGGTTGCACCATCAACTGCTACATGCAGCCATCCTTTGCTGTAGAAGTCAATAAATATTTTTGGAAAGCACTACCTAGCACCATAAAATATAATCTTATAAAAGGCACTTGGAAGGCACTCATCTAAATCCTTCACACCTTCTATCAATTTTCAATCGGCTTTTTAAAATATGTTTTATAGATTGTGGCCGTAAACCAATAAATTATGAAACAACTCTTTTTAATCGCTCTGATGTTTATCTGCATCACAGCTCAAGCTCAGAAAAAACCTCTTAATCATGATGATTTTGACATTTGGAACAGGGTATCGTCAACTGAGATATCTCCCGATGGTAAAATAATTGTCTATCACCTGGTACCCGGTAAAGGTGACCAAACCATGAAAATAATGGGTAGTGACGGCAAGGAGCTAGCCTCTATTCCAAGAGCTGAAAACTCAACCATCACCTGGGATTCCAAATATGTGGTTTTTACTATAAAACCAGCTATGGATTCCGTGAGAGCACTAAAAAGAATAAAAACTAAAGAGGATAAGCTACCCAAAGATTCATTAGGGATTTTTAATATCTCCACTAAGACTGTAGAAAAGTACGCCAGGGTTAAATCTTATAAAGTGCCTAAAGAATGGCCTGGCATGGTGACTTTTCAATTAGAGCCTGAGCTACCTGTAAAGGAGCCAAAGGACTCTACAAGTCAATCGGAGGGCCCAAAACCAAAAAAGAAAAAAGGCAAGAAAGTGAGTAAGGATAATGGATACCATCTTGTAGTGCTGGATCTGAACTCCAAAGAAATGGATACCATATTTTATGTGACAGACTATGAGCTGGCGAAGCGTGGTTCTAATTTTATCTACCATACTTCAGGCAAAGATTCCACCATCAATGAAGGTGTTTATTACTATGAAAAAAACAATAATAATAAACGCCCTTTATGTAGAGCAAAAGGAAAATACACACAATTAGCATTATCAGAAGATGGGCTTCAGGCAGCATTCCTTGCTGATCTTGATACTACTAAAGCCCTTATTCGTGATTATCAGATGCGCTACTGGGCTCAGGGCCGCGATAGTGCTTTGGTAGTAGCTAAAAGAGGATCAACTGGACTTCCTTCAGATTGGATTGTTAATCAGAACGGCAAAGTGGAATTCTCAAGAAAAGGAACAAGGATCTTCTTTGGAAGCTCTCCAGAACCTGTGGTTCAGGACACCTCTTTACTAACTGATGAAATAATACAGGTGGAAATATGGAACTACCAAAATGGAAGACTTCATACACAGCAAAATATTGAGGCTGATGAAGACAAAAAAAGGTCATACAAAGCCTATTACAACTTAATGGAAGAAAGTATAATACAACTTGGTCAGCTTGAAATACCCGAGGTAGAAGTGCCCGATCATGGTGATGCTGATTACGCCTTAGGTGTTTCTAATCTGCCCTATGAAAAATATATTTCGTGGGAAGGGTACCCGAGACGCTCAGACCTTTACTCTATAAATCTAAGAACAGGAAAAGCCACTCTGGCTAAACAAGAAGTGCGTGGTAATGGCGGTATTTCAGCCGAAGGACAATATCTATACTGGTACAATGCCGAAGACACCACATGGTCAAGTTATGATAATGAGACTCTAAAGACCTACTTATTAACTGATAAAATAACTGTTTCATTGGCCGATGAACTTAATGACCAGCCCAACTATCCATATCAGTATGGTTCAGCCGGCTGGACCAGCGGAGATCAAAGTTTCTTAATCTATGATCGTTATGATATTTGGAAGCTATCGCCCGACAACAGCTCAGCTCCTCAAAAGCTAACTGATGGAAGAGCTTCAAAAACTAAGTACCGCTATGTTGATCTTGATAGAGAAGAAGAGGCCATTGACCCTTCTTATATGCTTTTAGAATTGTTTCAGGAAACTGATAAAAGTGCTGGCGTAGCAAGCATGCAGAATTTCTCTGCTCCTAAAAAGTTAATGATGGAAAGTGCTGACTTCAGAGGATTTGCTAAAGCTAAAAATGCTGAATCTATCATTTACCAAAAGGGCAATCAGATTGATTATCCTGATTTATATGCCACTAATTATGCATTTAAGAAAAGTTCTAAATTAAGTACTGCCAACCCACAACAGTCAAAATACAACTGGGCAACTGTAGAACTGGTTAATTGGAATTCATTGGATGGTGAGGCTTTGGAAGGTTTGCTTTATAAGCCTGAAAACTTCGATCCAAACAAGAAATATCCCATGATTACCTATTTCTATGAAAGAAATTCTGACAACCTTAACAGACACTGGGGAGCTGTGCCGATTAGGTCAATTGTCAACCCAACTTTCTATGCAAGCCGTGGGTATTTGGTTTTTATTCCTGACATTACTTATAAAATTGGCTACCCTGGCGAGAGCTGTTATAATGATGTGATACCTGGCGTTACTTCACTTATCGAAAAAGGATTTGTTGATAAGAAAAGATTAGGTGTTCAGGGCCATAGTTGGGGTGGTTATCAGGTGGCTTACCTGGTTACAAAAACTGATCTCTTTGCCGCAGCAGAAGCTGGTGCTATAGTATCTAATATGATCAGTGCCTATGGTGGTATTCGTTGGTGGACTGGTTTAAGCAGAATGTTTCAGTATGAGCACACTCAAAGTAGAATAGGCGGCACCTTATGGGAATACCCAATGAGATACATCGAAAATTCCCCCATCTTCTCTGCTGACAAAGTGAATACACCTTTACTATTGATGCATAACGATGCTGATGGTCATGTGCCGTGGTATCAGGGTATTGAGTACTATGTGGCACTAAGAAGGTTAGGAAAACCTGTTTGGATGCTTAATTATAATGGCGAACCTCACTGGCCAACAAAATATGAGAACATCCGTGATTTCAACGTTCGTATGAGTCAGTTTTTTGATTACTATTTAAAAGGTGCACCGCAGCCAACCTGGATGGGCAAAGGAATACCTGCCATAGAAAAAGGGATTAATAAAGGATATGAACCTGCTAAAGAGTAATCTGATGAAAAAATATTTAACGCTTATGCTCATAATTACTCTAGCTGCTTGCACAGCTAAAGTAGAGGTTACAGAAGAACCTACCAAAGCAGAAATTGATACTGTTATGGATGCCTGGCACAAAGCAGCAGCCAATGCTGATTTTGAAAAATACTTTAGCTACTTTGAATCGGACAGCTCCATTTTTATGGGCACCGATGCAACTGAGCGTTGGACGGTGGCAGTTTTTAAACCGTGGAGTAAACCCTATTTTGATAAAGGCAAAGCCTGGAGTTTTACAGCTGTCAAAAGGTATGTTTACTTCTCTGAAGATGGCAAAACTGCCTGGTTCGATGAAGAACTTGACACTCCTAATCTTGGACCAAGTCGGGGCACCGGTGTGTTGACCAAAACAGAGAACGGTTGGAAAATATCACACTACAACCTGACCATTCCAATTCCTAATGAATTGACTGATGAGTTTATTCCTAAGATTGATAGTGTGCTTAACAAGTAATTAATCTCAAAAGAAGGCGTCTTAAAAGTATTAAAATATCGTCATTGCGAGGAACCGAAGCAATCTCAGGGTTGTCTGCGATTCCTTAGAAGAGATTGCTTCACTGCGTTCGCAATGACGCTTAACTTTTAAGACACCTTCTTTTTATTATCACATGATGCAAACATTGACAATTTCTTACATCACATTGAATAGTGCATTTTAGTTACAAAACTGACTTGATTATGAGCTGAAAAATTCTCAATTTCATCAGCCCAATTCTTGAGTCATATGTTAAACTTTGTTTTGTTTGTCTTACTTGCCAGCCTTAATACATCAGAGTATGATGGTATGATTTTCTGGCAAGAGAACAGAGCAATAGATTGGACTGATTTCAAAGGCATACCAAACTTAACCAGTCCCTATGATGCAGAGGCCAATTCAGGGGTAAGATATACGTACACATTCACAACACAAGGAAGTGCAGCGCTAGTCAATTTTGAAGTACACTCATTCTTTAATGCCGAACAGTCCTGGATAAAAAGTCAAAAACAAACTGATTTTTTATTGGAGCACGAACAATTACACTTTGATATATCAGAATTGCATGCCCGTAAATTAAAAAAGGCTTTTGGTGAGTATGAATTCAGCAAATCTCCCAAAAAGGAAATCGAAAAGATTTTCAATAAAATCAACAGAGAACGGGCTGAAATGCAGGTTCAGTATGATAAAGAATCTGATCATTCTAAAAATAAGTTGGCGCAAGCCAAGTGGAAAGCTTTCGTTAAAGCTGAATTAAGCACACTTTCAAGATATCAGTAGCTATTCTTCGGGCAGATATTATTGTCCAAATTTTAAATCTCACATTATAGTTTTAAACATTTACTCAATATATTTGTAGTCCTTAAAACAAGGACAATTTTTCACTGAAGAAATCGAACAATTTCAATGAATACAGTAATTATTACTTCAATAGTAGCCTTTACAGTTATCATACTGTTATTGGTATTGATACTGCTTTTCGCACAATCTAAGTTAGTGCAGTCGGGCCCTGTTAATATTATCGTTAATGGTGATAAGGAAAACCCAATTGTTACTACAGCAGGATCTACTTTATTAACAACCCTTTCTGCTCAAAAAATCTTCTTGCCATCGGCTTGCGGTGGTGGTGGTACTTGCGCAATGTGTAAGTGTGTTGTAGAAGAAGGTGGTGGTGATGTACTGCCAACAGAGGTAGGCCACTTGAGTAGAGCTGAGCAAAAAGAAAAGGTAAGACTATCATGCCAGGTTAAGGTGAAGCAGGATATGGATATCAGGATTCCTGAAGAAATATTCGGTATCAAAAAATGGGAAACTACAGTTCAGTCGAACTACAACGTTTCTACATTTATTAAAGAGTTTGTCATGAAATTGCCAGAAGGTGAAACATTGGATTTCGAAGCTGGTGGTTACGTACAGATTGATGTTCCGGCTATCGAGGTTGACTTCAAAACAATGGATATCACTCCTAAGCCAGAGCTAGGTCACCCTGATGATAAATACAAAGAAGATTGGGATAACTTCAATCTTTGGGATCTTAAAATGGTTAATGATGAGCCTATTTTTAGAGCTTACTCTATGGCCAACCACCCGGCAGAAGGAAATATTGTAATGTTGAATATTCGTATTGCTACTCCACCATGGGATAGAGATGCTGGAAAATGGATGGATGTAAATCCTGGTATTTGTTCTTCTTACGTGTTCTCTAGAAAGCCTGGTGATAAAGTAACCATTTCAGGACCTTACGGTGAATTTGCCATCAACCCTACTGACAGAGAGATGATCTACATTGGTGGTGGTGCAGGTATGGCTCCATTAAGAGCTCAAATTTTCCACCTTTTCCATACTGAAAAGTCTAGCAGAAAAGTTTCTTACTGGTATGGTGGTCGTTCTAAAAAAGAATTATTCTATACCAATCACTTTAGAAAAATTGAAGAGGAGTTTCCTAATTTCCAATTCAACATAGCGCTTTCTGAGCCTTTAGAAGAAGATAACTGGAAAATCAAGAAGTCACTTGACGATAAAGATGCTGATGGATATGTTGGATTTATTCACAAGGCATTATATGATAACTATTTGAGTGATCATCCTGAGCCGGAAGAAGTAGAATTCTACTTATGCGGACCTCCTTTGATGAACGCAGCCGTACTACAAATGCTCGATGATATGGGCATTCCGCCAGAGAACATCAGATTTGATGACTTTGGAGGATGATAAATTAAAAAAGTATTTTAAAACCCTGATCCAGGCCAAGCCGAGATCAGGGTTTTTTGTTTGCATATTCCTCAAGCAAAGTTGTATTTTAGAACCAAATAATCTCACATGGATCTTAAGATATTCTTTTCCCCACTCGATGAAGAGTTGTTCTCAAATATTAGAAGCAGCACCAGCTTTCTAAAAAACATAAAAGCCAATATTGACAACATGCCTGATTTTAAGGGTGCTGATATTGCTATTATCGGGGTTGAAGAGGAAAGAGGATCTGTAACCAATAAAGGTGCCGCTAAGGGAGCTAATGAAATCAGAAAGAAACTTTACAAGCTCAAAAAAGGAACAGGTAAATATAAAATAGTTGACCTTGGTAATATCAGAAACGGCATGGACCGTGATGAAACTATAGGTAGGGTTTCCGAGGTCTGTCAGGTGTTGGTTCAGAATAACATACTGCCCATTGTAATTGGCGGCACCCATGATATTGATTATGGTCAGTACAAGGCATATGAAGGGATGGAAAAGCTTATCAGCCTGTTAAATGTTGATGCTTTTCTGGATATGGAAGAAGGTATGAGTGAGCCGGAGAATGAAAAGCACATTCATAAAATCCTCCTCCACGAGCCCAACTATCTATTCAACTACAGTCATTTGGCATATCAGAGTTATCTGATAGATCAGAACGCTATAAACATATTGGAGAAACTTTATTTTGAAGCTTACCGCATTGGCCATTTGCGCTCTAACATCACTGAGATGGAGCCTATAATCAGAAATGCTGATATGCTTTCTTTTGATATATCAGCTATAAAATCAAGTGATGCGCCTGGCAATGCTAATGCTCAACCATTTGGGTTAACTGGTGAAGAAGCTTGCCAGATCTGCTGGTATGCGGGCCTTAATGAAAAACTGAGCTCTGCAGGGTTTTATGAATACAATCCTGATAAAGATGATGACTCAAAAAAGACCGCTGCTGTAGTAGCTACTATGATCTGGTATTTTATAGAAGGTTTTTACCACAGAAAGAACGAGCAGAACTTCAAAACTAATGACTATCTAAAGTTTGTAGTTTCTATGTCTGGAGATCCCGATGCATTGTGCTTCTATAAAAGTAAGCTCAGTGAGAAATGGTGGATGGAAGTACCTTTCCCTAAAGGCAAGGACAAATATTCGCGCAATTGCATAATACCTTGCAGCTATTCTGACTATCAAATGGCCACTCATGGCGAGTTACCAGACAGGTACATTACAACCCATGCTAAATTAATTTGAAAATAATGTGTTAAATTGTTAGCCTTAGTATTGAATGAATAATCAATAGATGAGGCAAAATTTAACCATAACGATCATAGGTCTTGGAGAAGTTGGTGCTACCATTGCCAGTCTGATATTGGGAGAAACCACTAACTCAACCATCAATCTTGTTGATATTAAGGATGTAAGTGGAAGAGTGCTTGATATAAAGCATGCTGGGAGTTTTACCAATAATAAGGTCATAGCAAACAATCCGTTTGTCACCAACCATTCTGATTTTATAATATACGCTGCAGGTTTTAGCAATGCGGTAAATGCTGAGCGTAACTCCGTAGCTGATCAAAATAAGATTTTGGTAAGAAAAGTATTCAGGAAAATACAGCCAAAAAAAGACGCAGTCATCATCGCTGTTTCTAATCCTGTAGAGTTGGTATCTCAATGGATTAGCGAAACATATAAGAATAATATTACTGTAGTAGGAACAGGCACATTTCTGGATACCATAAGGCTTAAGTTTTTGATTAGTGAAAGATTAAATAAAAATATAAGTCTGATTGATACGGTAGTTATTGGAGAACACGGTGAGAATATGACCCCTGTATATTCGCAAACTACAGTTGACTCTGAATCCATTTTAGATATTTTGGGAATGAAGCAAATAGAAGAGCTGACAACCAATCTCAAAAACTCCGCTAGAAGTATAAGGTCTACCGAATCGGCTACAAAATTTGGAGTAGCACAATGTGTTATTGACATTATTAAGGCATTCTATAATTATCAAAGCATCATACCACTCTCCATAATGATTAATGATGCTTACAAGAAATTATTGGGTGCATATAGTGACAACTTTGTTTCACTACCATGTAAAATTGTAGAGTTTACACCTATTCCTGTGATGCTTGACCTCGATCCTCAGGAGTTTATTAACCTTAAAAATGCTTATAGTTCTATCAGTCGCCATAAATAGCGATAAATTAGATTGTAAATAGGTGCTTTTTTAGACCTATATTGGCATTTTTGCAGCATCGGTAAAAGAGGAAAACAATGAGGTTGTCACAAATAGCCAGAAAACTAGGAGCCACGCAAAGTGAGCTTTCTGAAAAGCTAGTATCAAATGGAGAAAAAGCACCAGAAGGTGGCAACTCTAAGCTTACCGAAGAACAGATCACCTTGCTTTTTAGATTATATAATTATTCTGAACCGGAAGAAAAAGAAGAGGAGGTTGTAACCGAACCGAGCGATAAAACAACTGTCGAAGAAACCCAGGAATCGGAAGTAGAAATTATAGAAGAAATTGTTGAGGATGCAGCTCAAACTGAAGTTGATGAGGTAGCACAACCAGAGCCAGAGGCAGCGGAAGAAAGCATAGAAGAACAGCCTGCTGCAGAAGTTGAAGTTATTAGGGCCAAAAAGATCAAGCTTGAAGGAATAAAGGTTTTGGGTAAAATTGAACTTCCTGAAAAGCCTGTAAAAGTGAAGGAAGAAGGTGAGGATAATGAAAATGAACCTAAAACCGAAGAAAAGCCCGAGCGAAGGCAGCCTAGAAATAAGCGATCAAACCCTAAGAACAGAAGAAGAGAACCGGAACTTTCTTTTGAAGAAAAGCAAGCCCTTGAAGAGCGAAATCGTCTAAAAGAGAAACGCAAGCGCGAAAGGCAGCTTAAGGAGAAGAAGAAAAAGTACTTCGAGCAAAACATCAAACCCAAGCAAGAGGAAGTAGGAACTAAGCAGAAGAAAAAGAAGAAAAAAGAACTTAGTAAAGCGGCTACTGAGAAGCGAACTAAAATCACCACAAAAAATCCATTCAAGCGCTTCTGGATTTGGTTGAATGATCCGTATGCTTAATTAGTAGCCAGACAAGAGTATTTAGTGGTAAGACAAATAAAATAACTAGTTAACCAGTTTAGGGTCTAATGTCTCACTACTGATTATATCTAATTAATAGATCCCATAACTCTTTTCATAAAACCATTAAGAGCTTCCTTTTTATCAGCTCCATTTTTCACCTCTTTGCTAACTTCAAGTGCTCCATAAAGATTTGAAAGCAGCTCCCCCAACACTTCTAACTCCTCATCTTTAATACCCGGTGCATCAGCCAAATGCTCCATCAATTCTATTGTTTCTACAACCCAGTCTTGGTCATGTGTATCTACAAACTCAACAATATGCTTTATTAATGGTAATCTCATGTTTCTGTTTTTAAAATTTTGGCAAAGAAAATAAAGACTTCATCAAAATCATCATTTGAATGATTGATTAAATTAATCTCTGAATAGGTTAAAGTGATTAATTATTCTAATGGCTTATTAGGCAAGTAAAGCTTGAATACACTACCCTCACCTTCCTTGCTTTCTACCTCAATCTTTCCTTTGTTTTGAAGTGCATATTCCTGGCAAAGCATAAGACCAAGGCCAGTACCTTTCTCACCAGCAGTGCCTCGCATTGAGGTTATCTTAAGGCTAAAAAGATTATTGATTATGCTTTCTGGAATACCTCTGCCCGTATCTTCAACAGCAATGGAAGTATAATCTTTATCTGCCATACATATAATTTTAATCTCGCCTTTAGACTCAGTGAATTTGATAGCATTGTTCACAAGGTTTCTTACAATCAATTCAGTGTGATTTGGGTCTGCATAAACAGTACAGGACTCAGCTGGATCAACTGATAAAGTTATATTCTTTTGTTCTGCCACAGGTTGATAAACATCTTTGAGCGTTGTTATAATTTCTGCCATGTTAAACTCAACAGGGATTATTGAAGATTGGTCCATTTGCAACATTCCCCATTGAATCAGGTTGTCAGTCATTTTTAGGGTAGCTCTCACATTTTCATTTAGCTGTTGCATCATTTCTGTAATCTCTTCTTGAGACAGTGAGTCCATGTGCCTTCTCACTAATTCAGAAAAGCCAATAATAGATTGTAAAGGACTACGCAGGTCATGTGAAATGATAGAAAACATTTTATCCTTTGTTCTTATCAGTTCTTCAAGTTCCTCTGATTTATGACGGATCTGTTCTTTTTGTTGGTTTAATAATTTGACAGAACGCTGTAGTTTCCTTCCACTCAAAAGTGCATAGAGAAGCGCAAAGAAAGTCACAGCTGCCAGCACTGCCACAATTACCAAATAGGTCTGCTGTTTCTGTATGAGTGATTCGGAAAATTCTTGTTGTTCCTCCAAAACCTGATTCTCAACGCCAACCTTCATAGAGTTATACACTGTATTCAACAGGTTTTCTTTGTCTTCCATTATTGCCGTTGAGAGTGAATCCTTCAGACGCTCGTAATTATTCAAATAAGCTTTCGTCATGTTAATATTCCTATTTTCCACATGATATATTGCCAGTTGAAAGTATATATCTACAAGCTCATAAGATTGTTGATTTTTTAGCGCATAATTTTCTGCAGTTTCCAATTTTTTCCGATAATCTTCATTTTTGCTAAATTTCTTATACAAATTCGCCAATTCAACCATTGATTCAAGGGTTGATACTTTGTGAGAATTTTCTCCTATTAGATTTGATAATTTGATTACAGCTTTGAAATAATATTCTGCAGAGTCATATTTTTCTTCTTTAGTATAGATAAGTCCAAGTGCCCTCAGGCTAAAAGTCTTTGCCAGTTGATTATTATTTTTATGGCTTAAAGAAAGTGCTTGATGTTGTAATTTTTTTGCTTCCTGTAATTCACCTGTGTAATATAAAGCCTCCCCATAATTGAGGCTTGCTATTGCCAATCGCTCAGAATTTCCTTGATCTTTAAAAAAGTCATACGCCAGTTTATGGTGCTCGGCAGATTTTTTATGCAAATTCTGGATGCGATATATTTTACCAAAATTAATATTGCAATCAGCGATGCCTACTGAGTCACCCTCTGCTTCAAATATTCTCTGGGCCTTAAGAACAAGCTCTGTCGATAAACTATATAGATTCTGACTGGCATAAAACCCTGATAATATCCGGTAGGTAGCAGCCTCATCAATCTTGCTGTTTAGTTTTATTGCAATTCCTAAACCTTCCTCAGCCAAATTGAGAGATCTCTTTGAATCAACATTTAGCAGTTCTCTACTAAGCTCAATTAATAGCTTAACTCTTATTGTTTCGGGTGGATTTTGAGACAATAGTGTTTCCAGGCTATCAATATCAATGTACTGAGAATAGGTTAAGTGTGTGCAGGTACTTACTGCAACAAAGAAAACAATGAGAGATAATTTCTTACTTAACCAACTGACCATTAAGATTTAATATACTTATTTTGAAGCAATTAAAGCCTAAATAAATAGAATCAGTGTCAAAATTTATCATAGAATCTGGAGCTCACGAAGCCTTATTGGGCAAATAAAGCTTGAACACACTACCCTCACCCTCCTTACTCTCTACCTCAATCTTTCCATTGTTCTGAAGTGCATATTCCTGGCAAAGCATTAGGCCTAGTCCGGTGCCTTTTTCACCTGCCGTTCCGCGGGTTGAGGTTATCTTGAGATTAAAAAGATCATTCATCATACTCTCAGGAATGCCACGACCTGTATCTTCTACAGAGATAGAAGTGTAATCTTTATCTGCCCAGCATATAATTTTAATCTCTCCTTTGGATTCAGTGAATTTGATAGCATTATTAACGAGGTTTCTTAAAATCAATTCAGCGTGATTCGGGTCGGCATAAACCGTGCATCGCTCTGCTACCTGAACTGTTAAAGCTATATCTTTTTGCTCAGCCAATGGCTGATATACATCTTTTAAGGTTTTAATTATTTCAGCCATATTAAACTGCATCGGGCTTACAGAAGATTGTTCCATTTGCAACCTGCCCCACTGAATCAAGTTGTCAGTCATTTTTAGGGTTGCACTTACATTTTCACTCAACTGATTCATCATTTCAACCACCTCTTCCTGAGACAGTGAATTCATATGCTTTTTAACTAATTCAGAAAAGCCAATAATAGATTGCAACGGACTGCGCAGGTCATGAGAAATAATTGAAAACATCTTGTCTTTTGTCATTACAAGTTCTTCAAGTTCCTCAGATTTATGACGAATCTGCTCTTTTTGCTCATTCAGCAGCTTTACTGAATTCTGCAACTTAGCTCTACTCACCATAGCATATAGCAAGGCAAAAAAGGCAATAATGGCCAACACCGCCACTATTATCAGGTAGGTCTGCTGTTTTTTTATCAGAGATTCGGAATATGCCTGCTGCTCTTCTAAAACCTCATTTTCAACCCCAACCTTCATAGAGTTATAAACTGTATTCAACAGATTCTCCCTATCAGATATTGTTACAGATAAAAGTGAATCTTTGATGTTTTGGTAGTAGTCTAAATATTCATGGGCCATATCAATATTCTTGTTCTCAGCATAGTATTTAACAAGCTGAAAGTAAACCTCTTCAAGTTCAATAGATCTATGGTACTTAAGCGCATATTGTTCCGCCTGCTCTAGCAGTTTTACCTGTTCTTCTTCTCTTCCATGAGTGTCATACATATCCGCCAGCTCTATCATAGATTCCAGCGTTGATGCCTTTTGAGAATTATCTCCCAGCTCCTTAGATATCTCAATGGCAGCTTCAAAATAATATTGTGCTGAATCAAAATTGTCTTCTTTTTTATAAATAAGGCCAAGAGACTTATAACTAAAAGTCTGGGCGAGAACGTTATTGTTCTCATTATTTAACCTTATAGCCTGATACTGCATTTTTTTGGCTTTGTCCAAGCTATCCAGATAGTACAGGGCCTCACCATAGTTAAGAGAGGTAATAGCAAAGCGATATGAAGGACCATGTTTCTTGAAGTAATCGTAAGCTAATTTATGATGTTCTGCTGCCTTTTTATGAAGGTTCTGAATTCGATATAAATTCCCTGCAGTGATGTTGTTATTGGCTAAACCTAGTGAATCACCTTCCTCTTCAAATATCCTTTGAGCCTTCAGGCCTATTGCCGTTGACAGACTATAAAACTTTTGTGAAGCATAGATGGAAGATAGTATCCTGTAGGCATAAGCTTCATCTAGCCTGCTATTGAGTTTGGTCGCCATATCCAAAGACTCCTCAGCATATCGCATGGCCTTCAGCGGGTCCACATAAACCAACTCCCTGCTTAACTTGTACAATAATTTTACTTTTGCTGAATCAGGAGGATTATTGGTGAGCAAAACCTCAAGACTATCTATATCAATGTATTGAGCACTGGCCAAGTTAGACAGACTGCCCATTAGAATAAGGGCAATAACAAAAAATATTTTTTTAATAAAATGTCTGACCATTAACAATTAATATACTCATTTTCAGGCAATAAAGGGATAAAAATCTTTAGAACAAAAAGCCTAACCTAATATAAAACAGTGTCTCCTCCTCGGATACGCCAACCTCTGTAGATATAACTGCCAGATTAAATGGGGCCAGCCACAGCCCACCACCTACTCCACGATGCCATTTATCAGAATCTTCACCGTCTATCCATACACGGCCCACATCATGAAAACCCAAGATACCCGCTGTGGCTGGAAACAGGTAGCTTCTAAAGCTTAGCAGCTTCAATCGGAATTCAAAATTGCTGTAAAGGCTCTTATCTCCATAAAATCTGGTTTTTCTGAAACCTCTAATTTGCTCCCTTCCGCCTAAAGTTTGTCCTTTAAAAAATGGATAGTCTCCGAAATTGATACCATAACCAACACGGGTAGCAAATGTCAGCCTTGCTGGTAATTTGAAGCTGTGATAAAGGGACAGGCTGGTGTTATATTGGTGAAAGTCATCTTCGGTATCCCGAAAACCATAAAGCGTATTGATTTTATTCGTCCAATGTATACCAGTAGTCGGAAACCTTGGATTCTTTCTGGTATCTACATCAAGCCTAAGACCTCCTCCAATGTAACTATAGGTATTTTCATTTTCGAGACCAGACCCTGGCAAAAACACATCAGTGATAAACCTGTCATCATTGCTATCTGAGTTAAGTTCCCAGGTAGCCAGATCATGCGTTATGCCTAACTTGGCAAATGCTCCCAGTTTTCTGAAAAGCCCTACTTCATAGGCCACCTCTTCAAATCGAAGTCGGTAATAGTTTATTGACCTCTTCACATTTACAGTCTCATCTATATTCTGATCAAAGTCACTTTCGTTGCCTAAACCAAAGAAATTATTCACATAGTTAGGGGCATTAATAGTTACATCAACTTCAGCATTCCATTTACCAATAACATCAGTAAATTCTCCATTATATTTGAAATTATAAGAAGAGGTATTGAACGCATAACTGCCTAAAAATATATGCTTCGATTTAAATGGCTCTTTTCTAAAGCCATGATTCGTATAACTAAATCCACCACCAAGAAACACTCCGTCATCAGGATTAAAGCTTCCCATGACCAAAGGCATCAAAACATTATATTTAAAAGCCTTCCTTTCATAATTATTAACGGATTCATCATTCGAAAGCCTGTTCCTGCTTTCACCATTAAGTTTTAATTTGTTTCCTTCCTTGGTGTCATAGAAAATATTTTTCCTACCTAATCCCGCAACTTTTGAGTCATCATCCAGCTCATCCTCGCCTTCTCCACCTATAATTCTAATTTTAATTCCCTTTTTACTTTCACCTTCAATCTCAAACTCATCCTCATTCCCCAAGCCATACAATCTGATTTCCTTGGTTTCATCATACTTGAATAAACGATCGAACAGCACCTTCTTTTTATCACCGTCACCGTCCATTTTTCTCATTACCACATGCACATCTCCATTAGGCATTCTATCCACCTGAAAATGCTCATGTTTATTGCTTCCAACTACATCAACTTTTTTGGCCAGAAATAAATAGTGGTCAATGGCATATTCAGTCAGACTTTCTCTTCGAGCTTTAAGTTTATCTATGACTTCCTGACCATGTAAATCAAAAATTGCCTTTGGCCATTGACCGATAGCGTTTTCAATTACCTCATCCGTCATTTTAGATTTCAATGTTTCGGCAGCATCAATCCAGTCTTGTTTAGAAAGACCTGTTAAAAATGATCTGTCAAAATACCGGGCATTAAACATCAAGCCAGACGGCCAATTCACTTCATAATCAAAACCTTCAAATTTTGGAAGCGCCCACTTTCTTGTCCAGATAGAAGGAAAAAAACCTTCGCTAACAAAGAAGGCCTGATCTCTATCGCGCGGTATTGGACGATAGCGATTTCCCTTGCCTTCGTCAATCTCAGACCAGCGCCATTGGTCATCATGTCTGTCCCAATCGCCAATTAGCATATCAAATAGCCTTGATTTAAGTGCAAATTTTTGATCTACATAATTGTCATTATCCTTAGCAAGGTTAGAGATCACCTTCATAGTGTTCTCTATATCTGGAGAATTACCGAAGAAATCAGCATCAGACCAGTCCTTGGCAGGGCGCTCTTCATATAGTGCCAGTGTATTAGCAAAAGTCTGCTGATGCACGCCAAACCTGGGATCATTTGGAATGAATACGACCTTTGGATTGGTATGATAAATATCAGCTGCCTCTGCTAAAAATGGCACTACAAAGGCTCCATAAGGGTGCGAAGCTGAAATTTGGTCTTGTACCAGATCCTGAGCGAAAGTATTTTGAAGAAATTCTGGAATAGCACCTTTTGCATACTTCTCAATCGATCGTAGCACATATTGTTTTCCATTTTCTGCCTCTAATCTCAGTGACTTGGTCTGCTGACCGCCACCACGCTGTACAATCTTCAAACCTCCATGCTCGCTTCCAATATCAAACACAGGTACTTCAATTTCCTGATTCCAAACATCTCTATAATTAGCTCCAAATAAACTCTTATGGAACTTGCTGGTATTGTACTGCTCACTGGCTTTTGTGGTTACCACTGAGTCTTTTAAATCTATCTCTCTAGCAAATTCTTTAGCTGTCAGCTGCCTTTCAAAAGGCTTTACCATCAGCTCTTTTTCAAATGTTTTAGAATCATTGTGAGACCAAAATTCAACTTTAGTCGTGCCATCAGGGTAAAACAAGACCTTAGAAAAGCCATTGATAGACTCTGCATACTCTGCATATTTCTTTTGTTTAACATACGTGGTCTTACTGCCGGAGCCACTTACAATATAATGGACATTGTCTTTGTGAGAGTACTGCAAACTGTGCTCATGCCCTGAAGCATGGATAGTGTTCGGGTATTTTTCCATAACAGCCATAAAGGCATTGCGCATGGCCTTGTATTTTGGATTAGAAAGGTCTTGAACACTGCCTATCATTTTTCTGTACACAGGATAAATTGCTCCTACCACAGGTGGTAACCAATATAACTTACCGGGGAATTGCCCGCCATGTTCACCATACGTAATCATCGGATGATGGCTGACAACTACCACCCTTTTATGCTTATTCCTTTCCAGGATATTATCAAGCTCCTGAAACACTTCTAAGGATGTTTTTGCCTCACAGCCTCCCTGCTCTTCATCTGGTTTATCCCAGCCATATAGCAGCCATTCAGTATCAATAATGGCCAGTGTAATCTGCTCATTGAGACTTACTTCTATAGGTCCTGGGCAGCCATTACTTGGGATAAACACATTAGCACTATCCAACCTATTTTCTATATACTGCTCCTGTCTCATGACCTGTCGCCAGCCATAGCTTCTACCCTGAGCCCAGTCATGATTTCCGGGTATGATATAAGCATCTTTACCAAACGCTCTTGCTAAATCTATCTGTGGTTGAATGGCCGCTTCAGCTGTAGCTCGCTCTTTGTTGCCAATGGCTGGCATACCCTGCTGATAGATATTGTCGCCAAGAAATATGATGCCTTTATTGACATCTTTTCCCATATGTTGTTTTATTAATTTGAGATTAGCCGCCTGGCCTTGCGTATTGGCTCCTGCATCTCCGATAAGATAGAGTGTATATAAAGGCTCCTTATCCTGGGCCCTTGCCAAGGTAAAAGCCAGATTAAAAAAAACAAACAGAAAAACAGTTTTGACAATAAAAATGCTCCTCATTGAAGTGATCCCTTATTTTGTAAGTTTATTAAAGGTAAATAGCCTACCTCTATTTTCTCCGCCCTCGCTCGAAATAAATAATTGACCTTGAGGAGAGAAGCAAATACCTTCCGGTTGATAAAATATTTTCTTATTCAATTTAACAACCTCCTTCAATTTAAGTTCGGCACTATAGACTACTAACACATGATCTGCAGAAAGAATATAAATATCTGACGTCTGAGGGTGCACAGCTATTGCCGATGGATCAAAATCTTTAATGGAATTGAAATGTTCTCTTTTTTCAATGAATTTTTCCAGATCCTTTTTCTCAATAAAAAATAGTGGACTTGGCTTTTCTTCCTCGATAATATAAATACCCTTACCCTCATTATCTATATCATCTATTTTGCCTTCACCTTTTGCAGCTATGAGTAATGCGCCATTATTATAACCTAACCCTTCAAGGTCATTTTTCGAACTAAACTCACTTTTGTACTCCTTAACATTGATAGCCTCATCATCTTGTATCTGAAATGAATAAAAATGTCCATTACTTTTCATTACCCATACAGTGCCATCATCATACTCCACACCTTCATAATCGCCACTCTTCTCAAATTTAACCTTTGTTTCCACCTCCCCTGTGCGGGCATTAATGATATAGAACTTGCCCGTTTCATCTTCAATGGCGCCAAGCTTATCCTCTGAAAGATAGGTTAAACCCGAAATTTCCTGAAGATCATAATGCAGCTTAAAAGTCTCCGTTGGTTCATACAGTTTATAAGGCACCTTGTTGAGATCATAATCCTGAGCATCTTTCGATTGATCTGCCGGAGTGATACAGCTTATGTTCAAAATCAAAACTGTAATACTGATTATGGTGAACTTCATGATTACAAATTAGTCTAAATTGAAGGCCATAAAAAAATTAAGGTTGGTTCGTATTAATTCTTTACAAGAGTATCTTTGCGGATGCCTTTGAAAAACGACCTTTTATTACGCACCATAGCTGGTGAAAAAACTGAGAGAACTCCAGTATGGCTTATGCGCCAGGCGGGCAGAATTTTGCCTGAATATCGTGCAGTAAGAAATTCATTAAGTGGATTTAAAGAATTGGTGGAAACACCAGAACTCGCTGCGGAAGTGACCATTCAACCAGTGGACATTTTGGGAGTGGATGCAGCCATTATCTTCTCAGATATTTTAGTCATCCCCGAAGCTATGGGATTACAGTATGAGATGGTTGAAAAAAGAGGCCCTCATTTTCCTGAGACTATTAAATCTGCTGCTGATGTTAAAAAATTGAAGGTGGCTGATGCCAGTGATGTGCAATACACCATTGATGCCATTAAAGTGACAAAAAAGGAACTCGATGGCCGAGTGCCATTGATCGGATTTGCTGGTGCACCGTGGACCATCTTTGCTTATATGGTAGAAGGTGGAGGTAGCAAAACCTTCTCAAAGGCAAGAGCTATGCTTTATACCGATCCAGAACTTTCACACCAGCTGTTGCAGATGATTACCACCAGTACCATCAATTACCTGAAAGGGCAAGTTGAAGCAGGTACTGATTTGGTTCAAATATTTGACTCATGGGCTGGCATATTGTCACCCACTCAATATGAGAAGTTTAGCTTGCCATACATCAAGAAAATCTGTGATGCCATTACCGAAGTACCTAAAACGGTATTTGCTAAAGATGCCTATTTCGCGAGAGCTTGGTTTGGCAAAATCAACTGCAATACAGTTGGCCTTGACTGGTGCATGGATATAGCAGAATCAAAGGCCTTAATTGGCGACAACAAAACCTTGCAAGGTAATTTGGACCCGTGTGTACTGTATGGCAGCGAAGCCAGCATCAAAGAAGCTACCCAAAGCATGTTGAATCAATTTGGCCCAGCAAGACACATTGCCAACTTAGGCCATGGTGTTTATCCTGACACTGACCCCGGCAAAGTGAAGTTCTTTGTGGATATGGTGAAGGAGTTGAGTGTAAGAGCATGAAGCCTTACTATTGGGGATACTTATTTTTCTTATTTTAGTAATATGAGCATGTGCGAATAGCACATTTCTATGCTTTTAGCGATTGACTGAAATGACTAAATTCTTTGTAACCATATTAACCATGATTAGCATGGCCACTTTCGGTCAGCAATTTGAATGCTTAGATTCAACAAACAAGTTTGAACATTTTAAACCACCAGTTGATTTTAGATTTAAGGTATTTACTAATTCTACTATACCTTCTGAACAATCTCGATTAACGCTGGAAATAATCCCTGAAGAACGAGTAAAATATGATTATTTGATTGATGGAATTAGACTTAACCTCACCAACTGGAGTGATTCAACCATAAGAACAAAGGTTAGTTTTTTGGATATTATTCTTATATGTCAAGTCAGTAATGATGATGAAGAATGGTTCAACATTGAAAGTTCGTTACCGGAATCATATTGTTCTTATGGCATTGAATATTTCGAAATAACTCTAAATAAAGGTGATTTCCTTAAGCTCAAAGCTCCTTGTTATAAAGGTCAAAAAAAGGTTAATATGAGATACGAACTAAGGTTAAAAGATATTATTGTATACTCTAATGAAATTGAAAGTTATATTAACTCCGAATTATTGAATTAAAATGTTTCAATATCACAAACGAGTTCATTAAGTCCTCAATGTCTAAACATTATATTCATTTTAGATAATTTAAACCATGTCCCCTACCTTCTTCCCAACCCCGGCAGATTTTAGAAAATGGTTAGCCAAAAACCATAAGACTTCTACTGAACTTATAGTGGGGTATTATAAGGTAGCAACCGGCAAGCCCAGCATCACATGGCCAGAGTCGGTAGATCAGGCATTATGCTTTGGCTGGATAGATGGCATACGCAGGTCGGTTGATGAAGAAAGTTACTCAGTGCGCTTTACGCCTCGTAGACCAGATAGCTTTTGGAGCACAGTAAATATTAATAAAGTCGAGGCCTTGACCAAGCAAGGCTTGATGATGCCCGCAGGCATTAAAGCTTTCGAGTTAAGAACTGAGAAAAATTCTAGAGTTTATAGTTTCGAAAATGAAGCTCAAGTGCTACCTGCGGATTATCAAAAAATTTTCAAGGCCAATAAAAAAGCATGGCAATTCTTTAAAAACCTCGCCCCCTCGTATTACAGAACCTCTGTCCATTGGATAGTTTCTGCAAAGCAGGAAAAAACAAGATTGTCCCGGTTGGAAAAAATTATAGCAGCCAGCGAGAAGCATGAAAACCCCTGGAGATCCGCCAAGAAGAAATAACTGCAATTCATTATTTATACAGGTCACTTTATCTTGGTACAAATGTTGTAAATCGCTAACTTTCAGCCGTATACAACTCAAATAATGAAAATAATACTTACATCCGCACTCGTACTGATTTCGGTGATCTCAGGAGTATCTCAAGACAAAGCAATCAACTACAAAGAATTACAAAAAATGCTCCCTGGCTCAATCTCGGGTTATAGTCCTTCAGGCGATCCTGATGGCAGTTCATTTGAAATGAATGGCATGTCATATTCCACAGCTGTTCAGGATTATGAAAATGGAGATTCAGAGCTTACCATTTCCATTCATGATTATCAAGGAGCTGAAGCTATGTATTCTACTGCTACCATGGCGTGGAGCATGGGTATGTCTTTTGAAGATGATGAACAAAGTGCCAAAGGCGTAAACATAGATGGCGCTCAGGGGTGGCATGTTTATCAAAAGGAAGATCACACCAGTGAGCTTATGGTAGGCTACAAAGAACGTTACCTGATTACTATTGTAGTTACAGAATCAGACCAGGAAAAGGCAGTTGAAATTTTTAAAAAGCTAGACTTAAGTAAGCTGCCTTAATTTTAGCCTACTCAGAGGTGGCAATAAAATACCCCTGCTTTTTATCATCAAAGTAGATGTCAAAAGTATATTTATTGCCATCCTTTTTAATTTTATAAATGGTGACATGATCCTTTTCTGCTCCATTGGTAGCCGAAATCCATTTGATATGCACCTCATTATCTTTATTTCTGGTTATAGTGGCCCTTCCAATTTCCTTACCACTTGGGTCAAACTCTGTCCATATACTTTTGGATATATTGACCACACTTAAGCTTTCAGAAATATCCTTGTCACCAAGCATCAACTTATTCACGTTAAATTTAGCATCGGAAACAGCAGCATTATGCTGAGCAAAAACAGTTGAATTTAGGCCTATTGTAAGCACTAAAACAAGAATTGATAATTGAGAAGAAGCATTTGATTTCATAGCGTCTGGCATTGATAGTAGCATAATTTAGTAATAAAAATGCGCTTATCAATGCCAGACCTACTCTTAATATTCTGTCCTACTCACTGCGCAGCGACTTTACTGGGTTGACCAGTGCAGCTTTCAATGTCTGATAACCCACAGTCAACCACGCTATCAACAAGGCTACACCTCCTGACATTACAAATGTTAAAACGCTTATAGGTGTTTGATAGGCAAAATTTGCCAGCCATTGGCTCATAAAATAATAAGCCGTAGGAAATGCGATCAATAAGGCCACTAAAATGAGTTTCGTAAAGTCTTTTGACAGTAAGAAAACCACTCCGGTAACTGAGGCTCCCAAAGTTTTTCTCACACCAATTTCCTTGGTTCTCAATCCAGCCATATAAGCAGCAAGTCCGAATAATCCTACGCAGGCTATTAGGATTCCAAGCCCAGCAAACAGTCCGAATATTTTACCAGAATTAGCTTCTGACTTATATTGCTGATCAAGCTCATCGTCCAAAAACTTGTATTTGAAAGGATCCTGAGGAACAAATTGCTTCCATTTGTCTTCAAGTTGAGCAATGGTACCCTGCAAATCTTCACCGCTTAACCTTACGGTAATAACGCCTCCATTGCCATTATTAAGCTCTGTGCTCAACATCACAAATGGACTGATTTTCTCTCTCAAAGACATGTAATGAAAATCCTTAACCACACCTATAATTTCAAACTCTGTAACCACCGGAGGCTGACCATTGGTATTTCTCAACTTCATACCAATAGGGTTGTCAACACCTAGTAACTCCGCAGTTTGCTCGTTGATAATAATGGATAACGAATCATTAAAATCTTTAGAGAAACCTCTTCCTTTAATAATTTCAAAACCCATGGTATTCATGTACTCATCATCAACATTCATGGCATTGGTCGTAATAACCTCTGCACCTCCGGGAGGTAAAAACTGAATTCCAAAATATTGATTTACAGGTATAGAACCTGAAGCCCCTGCCCCAGTAATGGTAGGAATATTTTTAATCTCATTGATAAATACTTCCTGCTGCTCGTTGAGTGAACCCGCTCGGTCAATTACCAGCACTTGCTCTTTATCATAGCCCAAGTCCAGCTTACTCATAAAGTCTATCTGATCCTGAACTATTAATGTTCCTGTTATTAAGATGATAGAAATAGCAAACTGAAAAACTACCAATCCATTTCTCAGCCATGCAGAGCTCTTATTGGTTTGCATACTTCCTTTCATAACCGCAACCGGATTGAAACCTGACAGTACAAATGCCGGATAACTACCGGCCAAAAGACCAATAACAATAGCTGCGGTAATTGAGAAAGGTAAAGCCACAGAACCGGATGCAGCTAACGCCAAATTCTTACCTACAATACTATTGAAATAAGGTAATGTCATATAAACAATACCTAGAGCCAGTATTGTAGCAAAAGTACTCATGAGCACAGATTCTGTTAGAAACTGGCCAACAAGCTGCTGTTTTGGCGAGCCCAATGTTTTTCTTATTCCCACTTCCTTAGCTCTCTCTGTTGATCTGGCAGTAGCTAGATTCATGAAATTGATGCACGCTATCAGTATGATTAATACTGCGATGGAGATAAAAATATAGATGTCGTTAATACTGCCACCATTTTTAAGAGCACCCTGATACTTAACAGGGTATAAATGGATGTCCTCTAATTGAATGAGTGAGTAATTGTATCCGTTGCCACCAGCTACATATTCCTGATAGGTTGTATTTAGATTCTGTTCAATCTGTGGAGCAGCATAAGTTTCTACCATTTTTGGAAACTTAGCTTCCAGCTCTTTCACATCAACATTGTCTTCCAACTCAAAATACATATGTGTTGAGAAGCCTGTGAAATTCTCATTTTGCAGAAAGGGGAAGGTCTTCATAGCCACCATAAAATCAAAATCAAAATGGGAGTTCTCAGGAACATTTTCGCAAATACCACGAACAACAAAATCACCAAAATCTGTTCGCATGGTCTTGTTAATTGGGTCTTCGCTACCAAAGTATTTTGCTGCCATCTCCTGGGTAATCACCATATCCTGAGCATTGGCCAAGACTTTGTCAGGATCACCAGTAGTTACTTTGAAATCAAACATTTGGAAGAAGGTAGAATCAGCTGCCATTAGCCCATACTCTTCAAAGGCCTTTTCCTCACCTTTTTCATCTTGATAGCGAACCATTACAGGGTTGTTTGGTCCAGTCGCAAACATTCTCACAGCATTTTTCACCTCAGGAAAATCCTTTACCATCACATCCGAAAATGAATGAGGAACAAATGCGTAATTGGTTACATGGTCGGGATAAAGGCGTTCTAAAACGAATTTGTAAATATGATCACCTTTGGAATGTTGCTTGTCATAGCTTAGCTCGTCTTCAACATGAAGGAGTATCAAAAGGCTACTCGCAATACCTATTGATAGTCCTAGAATGTTAATAATTGTGTAAATGCGGTTCTTGATTAAGCTCCGCAGGCCGATTTTAATGTAGCTCTTGATCATGATTGGTGTGTTGTTGTAAACAGTAGACTAGCAATCTCAACCAAAAGTTACAGAAAATCACCACTTTTTTATTGGCGGCATCCCCCAAAATGTAGTATTGTTTCTTACTTAAGCATTTTGAGCAATGTGCTCAACTTGGCTTTAAGATTCCTTCTGTCAACAATAAAATCAAGGAAACCATGATCCAACACAAACTCAGCGCTCTGGAAACCTTTAGGTAAGTCTTTACCTATAGTTTCTCTAATAACTCGAGGGCCTGCAAAACCAATTAAAGAACCCGGCTCTGCAATGTTAAAATCTCCAAGCATTGCGTATGATGCTGTTACACCTCCGGTGGTTGGGTCTGTAAGTAATGATATATAAGGAATTTTCGCTTCGCTCAATAGTGCAAGCTTAGCTGAGGTTTTTGCCATCTGCATCAGTGAAAGGCCTGCTTCCATCATTCTGGCTCCACCTGATTTTGAGATCATCAAAAATGGAATTTTGTTTTTTATTGAGTGATCAATAGCTCTGGCTATTTTCTCACCAACAACACTACCCATTGAACCTCCAATAAAACTGAAGTCCATACAAGCAATGGTAATTTCAACCCCATTCATTTTACCATAGGCAGAACGTACAGCATCTTTCAACTCCACCTTCTTCTGCGTACTTTTTATTCTGTCAGGATATGCCTTGGTATCAACAAACTTCAAAGGGTCTGCAGACTCCATATTGGTATCAAGCTCCGTGAACTTGTTGTTATCAAATAGTATATCGAAATATTCCTTAGATCCTATGCGTACATGATACCCATCTTCAGGGCTAACATATGCATTGCTCTTAAGCTCTCTTGTATGAACAATCTTCCCTCCTGGGGTTTTGAACCATAAGCCGTCTGGCGCTTCCTTCTTAGCTTCTGTAGGTGTCTGAATCCCCTTATCTTTTCTTTTAAACCAGCTCATATATGTCGCTTAATTTTGTTCTGTTGATAAAAAATCAATCTCAAAAATCTGGGCAAATATCCATAGTATCTCCAAGCTTTCAAAAATTACCTTTAAGAATGTGACCCGACTAAATAATTTAGTTTCTTTGTAAGGCTCATTTAAAGGGCACAAACAAGTATTTAACTAGACAATCGTATCTATGTCATCTTCAAAATTTAAGCCCGGAGTAATTACCGGCAGCGAGGTTCAGGAATTATTCAAATATGCTAAAGAAAAAGGGTTTGCCATGCCTGCAGTAAATGTAGTGGGCACAAACTCTGTGAATGCCGTTTTGGAAACTGCAGCAGAAATCAACTCACCAATGATGATTCAATTTTCAAATGGTGGTGGAGTTTTTTATGCAGGTAAGGGACTGAACAATGATAACCAAAGAGCTGCCGTAGCTGGTGCTGTATCAGGTGCTCATCATGTGCACATGATGGCT
The DNA here is from genome assembly GCF_009711525.1 of Fulvivirga lutimaris. GTDB lineage: Bacteria > Bacteroidota > Bacteroidia > Cytophagales > Cyclobacteriaceae > Fulvivirga > Fulvivirga lutimaris. Next base: position 842 of record NZ_SMLV01000385.1, on the reverse strand, counting down.
GAAAAATATGGTGCAACTGTGATATTGCATACAGACCACGCTGCTAAGAAATTATTACCATGGATTGATGGTATGTTAGATGCTGGTGAAGATTTTTATAAAGTGCATGGTAAGTCACTATTTAGCTCGCACATGATTGACCTTTCTGAAGAGTCTATCGAGGAAAATATCGAAATCTGTAAGAAATACCTTGAGCGTATGAGCAAAATGGATATGACTTTAGAAATTGAGCTAGGCGTTACCGGTGGTGAAGAAGATGGTGTTGATAATACTGACATCGATAGTTCGAAATTGTATACTCAACCAGAAGAAGTAGCGTATGCTTATGAAGAATTGAGTAAAGTAAGTGACAGGTTCACGATTGCCGCTGCTTTTGGTAATGTGCATGGCGTTTACAAACCAGGTAATGTGAAGTTAACTCCTGTTATTTTGAAAAATTCTCAAGACCACATCATTGAGAAATATGGCACTGGTCCAAACCCAGTTGATTTTGTATTCCACGGTGGTTCTGGTTCTACAGTTGAAGAAATAAGAGAAGGTATCTCTTATGGTGTTGTTAAAATGAATATTGACACTGATTTGCAGTGGGCATATTGGGAAGGTATTAAAAACTTTTACCAGGCGAACGAAGGATACCTTCAGGGACAAATTGGAAATCCTGATGGTGCAGATTCTCCTAACAAGAAATACTACGACCCACGTGTATGGTTAAGAAAAGGAGAAGATTCTTTCAAAGCCAGATTGATCAAAGCATGTGAAGACTTAAATAACATTGGTACTCTGAATTAATCAGTACCAATGTTAAGAGCATAAAAAAAGGCTTGTCAATTGACAAGCCTTTT
>NZ_SMLV01000311.1 GCF_009711525.1 Fulvivirga lutimaris | reverse complement strand
ACTATTTTTGGTACTTACATTTTGGTGACCATGAAGGGCACTAAGGTTCACGCCTTTATGGGCTATGCTTACGTTGCCAGCATGCTCATTGTCAACATTACCGCCTTAATGATCTATCGTCTTTTTGGGTCATTTGGCATCTTCCACTATGCTGCTATTATGAGCCTTATCAATCTTAGCATTGGTATGTACGCTGTCATTAAAAAGCCTAATAAACGCTGGTTAATCACGCATTTATCCTGGATGTTCTGGTCAGTTTTTGGCCTGTATATGGCCTTTGTCTCAGAGGTGCTAACTAGAATTCCCTCCACCCCATTCTTCGCAATGTTGGGACTCGCAACAGCTATAGTTGCTGTGGTCGGAGGTATTATTTTTAGCTATTACCTCAGAGCCTGGAAACGAAAAATTATTTATTAACTAAATTTTACACTCATGAAAACTCTATCACATCTTATCACTTTATTCATGTTCTTAGGTTTTACCCTTAATATTTCGGCACAGTCTTCTGATCTGGAACATTTGAAACCTCTTGTTGGGAACTGGTCTGGCAGTGGCTGGACTCGTATGCCAGATGGCAAAATTGAAAAGTTTAATCAAACCGAAAAAATTGAGCTCAGACTCAAAGACAACATTCTGGTTATTAATGGCATTGGCAGAAGTGCTGAAACAGGCGAAGTTAGTTTTGAGGCTATTGGCATTGTTTACAAAGAGCCTTCGGGCGCGTATAAAATGAATGCACATACCCAGGAAGGGGGTCACACTATAGCCAATTTCACTATTGAACCTAACAAGTTTTCGTGGTGGTTTGATGTACCTTCTGGCACCATTAAATATGATGCTGAGTTTACTGATAACACTTGGGTAGAGAAGGGAAACTTTTCTCCTGATGGTCAGCAATGGTATCCATTTTTCGAAATGACACTGAAAAAGGACTAGTTGCCTAATTTACTTGGCGTAATAGGCAGAATATTGATAATTGATGTTAATTTTGGGGTCATTACAGACTTTAGAATTAGCATTAATTTTCATCTATGTCAATAAAGGACAAATTCCCAATCACGCTTTACAATACATTATCAAAACAAAAAGAACAGTTTGAGCCCATCAATGAAAAACATGTGGGAATGTATGTTTGTGGACCTACAGTTTACAGCGATGTGCACTTAGGGAATGTCCGTACTTTCATGAGTTTCGATGTGATCTATCGCTACCTCATGTATTTGGGCTACAAGGTGCGCTATGTGCGTAATATCACCGATGTAGGGCATTTGGAAAATGATGCTGACGAAGGGGAAGATAAGATTGCTAAAAAGGCAAGGTTGGAACAGCTAGAGCCTATGGAAATAGTGCAGCACTATACCAATGGCTTCCACGATGTATTGAAGCAATTTAACCTGCTGCCTCCCAGCATTGAGCCTTCCGCTACTGGTCATATCATGGAGCAGATAGAGATGGTGCAGGCCTTGTTAGAAAAAGGTCTTGCTTATGAGGTGAATGGCTCTGTTTACTTTGACGTCAGCAAATATGACAAGTCTTACAACTATGGCAAGCTGTCTGGCCGGAAGATTGAAGAGCTGATGGAAAGTGGCCGAATGCTCGATAGTCAGGACGAAAAACGTAATAAAATAGATTTTGCCATCTGGAAGAAGGCCTCTCCTGCGCACATCATGCGTTGGAATTCACCCTGGGGTGAAGGTTTCCCGGGCTGGCATTTGGAGTGTACTGTAATGAGTACCAAATATTTGGGTGAGACTTTTGACATCCACGGTGGTGGCATGGATTTGGTATTCCCGCACCATGAGTGTGAGATAGCCCAGTCTGTAGGTACTACAGGCAAAGAGCCTGTTAAATACTGGCTGCACAGCAACATGCTTACAGTTAACGGTCAGAAGATGAGTAAGTCATTAGGTAACTCCTTTTTACCGCATGAGCTATTTGCAGGTACACACAAATTACTCGACCGTGGTTATGGCCCTATGGTGGTGCGATTCTTTATGTTGCAGTCACACTATTCAAGTACGTTGGATTTCTCTAATGATGCATTGACAGCTGCTGAGAAAGGTTACAAGCGACTGATGGAAGGCTATAAAATAGCCAACGGACTTGAGTTTGTTGAAGGAACCGTTGATACGGAATTAGAAACGAATGTAAAAGCTACTATTGATAGTCTGTTTGAGAATATGAGTCAGGACTTTAATACGGCTAAGGCTTTAGCTGTGTTGTTTGAAATGACCACCACCATGAATAACTTCAAAGCTGGCAATATCAAAACAGGTCTATTGTCTAAAGAAACCTTTGATACCTTTATTAAGCACTACACCGGTTTTATTACCGAGGTACTGGGACTGAAAGAAGAAAAAGGCGAGGACAACCAATTGGTTGATGGTGTGATGGACTTATTGATAAAGCTAAGAAACGATGCCAAAGCTGCCAAAAATTATACTGTAACTGATAAGATCAGGGATGATTTAAAGACTTTGGGTGTTTCACTAAAAGATGGCAAAGAAGGAACCGAATACTCTATCGATTAAAGGCGTAATATCTGCAATACTGATATTTCCGATTAGGATTTATCAGTTGACCATTAGCCCGCTATTAGGCTCTAACTGCCGCCATACCCCTACCTGTTCGCGCTATGCCATTGAAGCCATTAAAGTCTGGGGACCAGTAAAAGGTTTATGGTTGGGACTAAAAAGGATTAGTAAATGCCATCCATGGGGTACGCATGGCTATGATCCCGTACCAGAGAAGGAGTAATAAGGTTATTCAAAACCAGTTTACATCATATACTGGTAGAGAATTAATTAAAGTTCATTCAGCTATAATGATCAAAACATCGTGATCAAAGCACTTTATCAATTATGAAATAATAATCGACTTCAACTCACTGAGCATCATGGCGGTGGCGCCCCAGACAATGCGGCCATCCACATCAAAATAAGGAGTCTTTAATTTAAAACCATTGCTAAACTCTATCACCGTATGCTTCACAGTAGATTCTTCAATCAAATGATTCAGGGGCATTTCTATCAGCTCTTTTACTTCATAAGGATCAATTTCAAACTGTGGTATCTTTTCAGAAAAACTCACCACCGGTGTCACTTTAAAATTGCTGGGTGGAATAAACAAATCAGATAACTGACCAATGACATTTACCTCCTCATAGGTTACTCCTATTTCCTCATTCGCTTCTCGCTTAGCCGTAAATATCAAATCAGAATCGGACTTCTCCCACTTGCCTCCCGGAAAGCTTATCTGTCCGCTGTGTGTGCCGCCATAGTCATGCCGCTGGGTCAAAGGGATATACACCTCACCATTCTTTTCATAAAACAAGATGAGCACACTGCTCAACCTTGCCTTGGCCATTTTGGCTTCATCAAACCGCGACTGTTCTGCACCTTTGGGCATCATCAGCAGGTGCGCTTCCCTTCCCGGAAGTGGCTGCTTTAGTTTATCAGAAAGCCTTTCAATTAGTTCATTCATGAAGCGCAACTCAGCGAAGTATTCACCCGCTCTTTTCTCTCGATCGCTAATTTATAGTTTTTACACGCTTTTTTAAGGTCATTGGTACTTTCATATACCTGCCCAAGGAAATTATACACCTGATCTACAAAAGGATCCATCTTAGCAGCACGCTCTAATAAGGTTATTGCATCTTCAATTTTACCAGTCTTAAAATAGTAAAGGCCTTTGTTTCTATACACCCACGCATTGTCACCATCTATGGTCATGCTTCTATTTATATCTTCCTTAGCTGCTGCTAAGTTTTCCTGCAAAAGATAAATGTACCCTCTGTTATTAAGGAAATAAGGCTGTCCGGGTTCCAAATCCAGTGCCTGATTGACCAGCTTCAGCGATTCATCATAATTGTTCTTTTCAATCTCAATCAACGCCATAGCATTATAAGCATTAGGCTCCAGTGCATCAATCTTCAATGCCTCTTTAAGATCAGCCTCTGCCCCATCCAAATCTCTCAAATAATATTTAACAGTGCCTCTGTTAATGATGGTCTCGGCATTTCCCGGTTGTTTTTCTAAGGCTGAATTAAATGACACAATCGCATCATCAAAGTTTCGCATCTTGGTTTGCACCAGCCCCTTTCTGAAATACACATCGGCACTATCAGGCAGATTCTTCTGCACGTACTCTATATCATCCAGCGCACGGTAGAGCTCATTGAGTTCATAAAAAGCATTGGCCCTGTTCAGGATAGCATCATAATATGCCGGCTCACATTCTATGGCCTTATCATAGGCCATCACCGCCTGGCCGTATTGCTTTTGCCTGTAATAAACAATGCCCAGGTTATTATGTGCTGGTGCATAGCACGGATCCAGATTAATGGCCTCTGTATAAAAACGCACGGCCTCACGGAAATTTTGCTGCTTGCTGGCTTCATTACCTCTGATAAGGAAACGCTGCTTTTGTGTTTCGGTATTAGTACCACACGAGAAAGCAAAAAGTAGTAGAAATATGGCTATCAAGTTTCGCATACTCAAAGCTACTTTAGTTGGCCGAAATAAACTTAGTCAATGGCTGGTAATAACCTTCGCCTTGAGCTCATTGAGCAAATTATACAAACCAAAGTAAGTTCGGTTGATATACAACCCGTGTCTGTTACCCCTTGCAGTTTTAGAATTGCGAATCTCTTTCATTTTGGAGACCCTGTCACCTACCTCAAAAATCTGTTTGAAATAGGTATCATCACCAAAATCAAAGGTTTTTGATCTAAATGGCCTGCCCAGCAACTCTATCATTTCAGTAAAAATATCGAGATAGAAGGCTTTCTCCTTTTCAGTATCCTTATCACTTAAAAAGCCCAACTCAAAAAAGAGGTCTTTCAAATTATAATCAGGGTTGAGCACATCATCTTTCATCAGCTTGAAGTACTGCTCATAAAAGTCCTCTGGAATCTCCTTCACGCAGCCAAAGTCAATAATCCCAAGTTTGCCGCTATCAGTAATCATGAAATTTCCGGGATGCGGATCAGCATGAACTTGCTTCAATGTGTGAATTTGAAAGTCATAAAAATCCCATAATCGCTGACCAATTTCATTCTTCTGCTCCTGGCTCGGATTAGTGGCCAACCATTCTTTAATATGCAGACCGTTGATCCAGTCCATTACTAAAATCCTGTCGGAGGATAGCTCAGGATAGTAAGTTGGGAATTCTATTCCTTCCAAATGACCGCACAGTCCGGTGATTTCCATCGATCTCTTTAATTCAAGAGAATAATCTGTTTCTTCTATGAGTTTAGACTCTACCTCACCAATATATTGCTCCAGCTCTGCTGTGCTTATTTTGAACATTCTGGCTGCAATAGGTCTAACTATCTTAAGGTCAGATGAGATACTATCTGCCACACCTGGATATTGAATTTTTACCGCAAGCGTTTTACCATCACGGGTAGCCTTATGGACCTGCCCTATTGATGCTGCGTTTACGGCCTCTTTGGTAAAAGTATCAAACAAATCTTCCGGACTTTTGCCTAAATACTTGCGGAACGTTTGTACTACCAGAGGATATGACAATGGGGGGGCGCTGTATTGCGACATAGCAAACTTGTCCTGATAGGCTGTTGGAAGCACATTTTTATCCATACTCAGCATCTGAGCAACTTTTAATGCGCTTCCCTTCAACTCGCTCAAAGAGTCATAGATATCTTCTGCATTGTCGTTATCAAGCTGATCTCTTGACAATTCAGCGTCAAACATCTTCTTGCTGTAATGCTTTATATAGTTACCACCTACTTTGGCACCTGTCTTTAAAAATCTTGTTGCACGCTGTACCTTCGAGGTAGGAATGCTCGTCTGTTCACCTTTCATCTATTTGTTCTGATAAAGAAATTTTCCAAAGTCAAATAAAAGGTCCAACGGGCCTCTTCCCATTAATTCAAAAGAGAGGTTCGCTGATTTTTCAATGGCCGCATCAGTGCGCTCAAAGCCTTTGCTTGTGTCTCTCAACCAAAATGAAATTATGAACAATATCTGAAGCCAAAGGCCGTCATGATACCTTTCGGATAGAATCGGTCTTTTTATAATTTCTTCGCTTCCTATTCCCTCTTCAATCACTTCCATAGAGAAATTATCAAATGCCTTTTTGAAATCTTTTAGCCAGGCAGGAACCAGCTCTGGTTTATCAGGTCTTTTAAAAGTGAGTTTTACATAACTTCTGTCCTTTCTCAAGACCTCAACCAACGTAAATAAAAACGCAAGCATTTTTTCTCGTGCTCCATACCCGTCATAAGCTTTGTCGGTTTTTATGGCCTTAATGGTTCGCTCAGCAAAGGACTTCCACAATTCGGCATCAATGGCCTCAAACGAAGAGAAATATTTATAAAATTCTTCCTCCTCCTCATTCAGTTGCTCCATAAAAACAAATACCGATGCAGGCTGGCTTCCTTCTGTCAGGAGGTGTTTTTTATAGGCTTTCATTATTGCAGCGGCAGATAATGATCTCTTTGTTGTCTTTTTCTTTGCAGCTTTTTCCATGACTTTTTAACAATCGGGCAAGCCTTTAGTTTAGCACAGGTAAATTTATTTTAAGTTTGGGTATGGAATTTGATTTATCCCTGCATCATATAGAAAAACGAAAAAACATTATGAAAAAGTTATTGATAATTACTGCGGCAGTTTTGATGTCATTCAGCGCAATGGCACAATCAAGCAATAGTTCTAAAACAAAGCAAATAGAGGTGAATGGAAAAGCTGAAATGGAAATAGTACCTGATGAGATCTCTATCAAAATCACTTTGAAAGAGTATAAGAATGGATCAAAAACTGTAAGCATGAACACCCTTGAAGGTGGACTAGTTAAAGCTGTTAATCAGCTGGGGCTTTCTAAAGAAAGCTTAACCGTGGACAATATCTATGGGTACAACTGGGACTGGAAGAAGAAGAAAGCAGATGACTACCTATCAACCAAAAGCTTTTTATTAAAAGTGAAAGATGTAAAAATGATTAATGACCTGGTCGATAAGTTAGATGCCGAAGGTGTAAATGGAATGAATATCGCTGAAGTAACACATTCAAAAATTGAAGAGTACAAGATGCAGTTGAAAATCCAAGCATTAAAATCGGCAAAAGAAAAAGCTACCGCCCTACTTGCTTCTATTGATGAAGAAATAGGTGGAGCCATTGAGGTGCAAGATGTTGATTTTGGACACACTCCAGTTTACCGTTCCAACGCTATGATGATGGATGCAAAGATGGAAAGTAGCAGCTACCAAAGCAATCTTGAGTTTAAGAACATCACTATCAACGCTCAGATAAGAGCTGTATTTGAGATAAAATAAAACTTAAAAGTTATTTAGAAAGTAGCACGTCACTTCTTGGTTGAGGTGACGTGTTTTTTGTTTTCTACTCATCCAGTTTCTTATAATCCTCCCTTACCGGCTGGAAAACATCAATAATCCTGCAGTCTGTTAAAGCAACAGCCGAATGCTTGGCATTAGAAGGAATAACCGCTACCATCCCGCTTTTGAGAATAGTGGTTTTTCCCTCCACTGTTATTTCCAGTTCACCATCTATGATATTGGTAACCTGTTGGTTTATATGAAAATGTTCTGGTAAAACACCTCCCTGTTTTGCATCTACATAAGCAACAGTCAGTTCATCGGTGTGAACAAATCGGGCGTTAAATCCTTTAACCAGTTCATGAGAAGGTAAATCTTTATTATCTACAAATGGCATATGAAAGCAACTGTTTAAAATGATTAATACTGTATCTGAACGAATTTAATCAATTGAAAAATCTTATTGCTACAGAATTTGCGTATTTATAAAATGAAAAACAGCCTTTTGATTTTATTACTTCTGTTTAGCCTTTGTCAGGCAAAAGCTCAAAAAATTAACCATACCTCTGCCTTTAAGGATTTTGACGGAGATCGATATTTCAGATTTAGCTATGACAACGACTATTTCTCTTCCTCAGACGAGAACTACACACAAGGATATAATATTGAATTTGTTGCTCCTGTATTTGCCAAAAATCCTATCAACTATTTATTATTTAAAAATGAAGGTTGGGCCAATAAATATGGGCTGTCTATTGAGCATATTGGGTACACTCCAAACAAAATAGGACGCCCAGAAATACAATATGGAGATAGGCCTTTTGCTTCCGCTATTATGCTTAAGAGTTTTGTCATAAGCACAGATACATCCAGCAGGTCAAGAATTAGTACAAGCTTAAGTCTTGGAGCCATTGGGCCGTTGGCTTTTGGCAAAGAGATGCAGACCGCTATTCACATGGCAATTGATGGTACAATTCCTCAAGGCTGGAGGCATCAGATAAACAATGACCTTGTTATAAATTATCAACTGAGTCATGAAAAGCAAGTTCTTATGATTGATAACCTATTCGAATTACAAACTTACGCTTCAGCCAATATAGGTACACTTTTTACCAATGCATCAGCTGGAATTACCACACTACTAGGTCAGTTCAATTCAATATTAAATGGTAATAGCAAGTCCAAAAAGTTTGATTGTTATCTCTATTCACAACCTGTTATTAGCTTTATTGGCTATGATGCTACACTTCAAGGTGGTGTGTTCAATGACGGTCCTTATACAATAGAAGGTGACGCTGTTAAAAGAGTAACCTTCCAGTATAATTTTGGATTAGTCATTAAATCAGAAAAGCTGTATATGGAATATAGCAGAACCTACATTACTCCAGAGTTTAAGAATGGCCCCACCGCTGGATGGGGAGGCATAAGAATTGGCGTTAAGTTCTAAAATTCTTCTCCTCCACCATCATAATCACCATCCCTATCTCTACCTCCTCTTTCTTTCTTCTGGTTGATGCGATAAGTAAAAGATAGTCTGGCCTGTCTTGATCTCCACTGAAACTCTCTTGATTCTACAAGCGTCTCCGTTACTAAATCACCGCGATATTTTCTGGTATTGAACAAGTCTCTAACACTCAAATTCAACGTTCCTTTACCCTTAAAGACATCAAGATTAGCACCTAGATCAACAGAGTACATACTCTTTCTTGTACCTTGAACAGTGTTTTGAGGGGCTCTATAGTTTCCACTCACCTGAATATTCATTTTACCGACTTTAGCTCTTGTATTTAATCTGAAATTGGCTGTAACAGCATCACGCTCTAACTTTTGCCCTTCAAATGACCCTTCAGTTATCGCTCTGTAAAAGTTAGCATTACCATTAATATTAAACTTATCCGTAGGATCAATACTAAAATTACCTTCAATACCAAAAGCATCTTCAACACCAATATTATATGGAGTGGTGATGGTACTCGGCTGGCCAGCGAACTCTCCAGGAACACTAATTCTATCAATGACTCCAGTAGTATAGCGGTAATAACCACCCACATAGATAGAGGCTTTCTTCAGATTGTTTAATATCCCCAACTCGTAAGAGTCTGTATATTCTGGGTCAAGGTTGGTATTACCGGTTCTTATATTTCTTGGATCACTAAAGGATGAGAATGGGTTCAAATACCAAAATCTCGGTCTGGAAAGCCTTCTACTATAACTCGCCTGTATTGTTCTTATTTTACTCAGGTTGTATGAAAGGAAAGCACTTGGAAAAGCATTTAAGTAGTCTTTTTCATTTGTCAGGTTGCCTTCACGTTGAAAGGTAGTAATATAAGTCTGCTCTAGTCTTAAACCCAGCTGATAGCCCCATTTGGTCATCTTATTTTCGAAAATGGCATAACCGGCATGTACATCCTCATCATAGACAAATTCATTGCTAAAACTCAAATCCTGAAATATCTCTTCGATAGGAACAAACTCTCCCTGATCATTAATTTCCAACACTCTGTAGTCACTTGAAATTTCTCTAAGTGTCCCTCTATATCCGGCCTCAAACTTTTTTCCCTCACTTATTGGGTATACATAATCAACCTGCGCCAATAAATTCTTGTCACCCTGAACATTAATAGATCGTTGATATTCACTTAGTGATTCTCCCAGATTCAAATCAGCCTGTCCAATGATCGAAGCTTCAGTTTCATCATTATCTCTATACTGAAGCTGTGTTGTGAGTTCATGTCCCTCACCTTTGAAATTTCTAGTGTAATTCAGTTGATATTCATAATTATCATCATCTTCCTTTTCGAAATCCTGACGGAGGGTATTTCCAATAATATCGAAGTTTATGTCCCTGTCTATATACTGAAGATCGGTAGTGTTTTCTTCATCAGAAACTCTCACCATGGCAGAAGCAGTAATTATATTGTTATCATTTAAATAAATGTCTGTTCCAAATCTAAAATTGTGCGATATCCCTGACCTCACCCTATCATTATCTATATAAGTAAAAGTAGTTGTATCGTTAAATACAGACTTCCTATCTGTATAACCGCCACCAGGGTTTTCTCTATAATTGATACCATAGCTACCAAACAAGTTAAATGCTCCTGATCTGTAATTAGCATTGCCTGAAAAACCATAGTTAGCTGGCCAGCCCAAATTGGTGGTAAAGGCTCCGTTAAAACCTTTTTGTCTTTCCTTTTTCAGAATAATATTGATTATACCCGCAGATCCTTCAGCATCATATCTTGCAGATGGGTTGGTAATAACTTCAATTCTTTCTACAAGATCACCTTGCAACTGACGTAACCCATCCTGATTGTTGATTCCTACCAGTCCAGAAGGTTTACCATTCACTAAAATTCTTACATTTTGGCTACCTCTAAGACTCACATTACCTTCTACATCCACCGCTACTGACGGCAATTGCTCCAAAATATCTGCAGTGTTAGCACCTATATTATTGAGATTCTCCCCTACATTAAAGACTCTTTTATCCAACTCCAACTGCATTTGATCTTTAGCACCAGTCACTACCACTTCCTGAAGGGTTTCAGTATCAGGACTTAACGTAACCTTACCAATATCTACTTTTCTATTTTCTCTATTTAGGTTAACCGTTTTAAACACGTCTCCATAAGAGATGAATTGCAATTTCAATATGTATTTACCCGGTTTAGGCTTAAGACTAAATATACCAGTTGCATCAGTAATAGTTCCATCTACTAACGCACTATCAGCGGCATTTAACAAACTTATGGTGGCAAACTCAAGTGGTTGCTGGGTTGACTCATCAATGAGTTGTCCTTTTATTTCAAAAGGCGATTCACCTCCGCCAGAACGCCCCCCAGAACGCTGAGCAAAAATTGGAGATACTGTAATTAATAAAAAAATGACTGAAAGTAACTTTCTATACATAGTAACTATTTAACTGATTAACCCTGCTTTTGTTTACAGGCTCTTTCAGGTTTATGTTTAAACAATGAATACAAAGGTTGGATGCTTTTAAGAAATTAAACTTGCGGCCAGTTAACTATTAATTAAAAGATTTTGTGAAAGGCATAAAAAAAGGGACAGTCGGTCCCTTAATAATTTATTTATCAATGATAGTTTAGCTCTGTTACATATCACTATCCGCTCCATATTCCAGAACAGTGACTTTGGCATTTCCTAATTCAGAGAAAGTAACAATGTATAAATTATCATAATCGGATTCATCAAGTGATTTAAACTTATCCTCTTTAATTATTTGGTTGATCATTGCTGGTGTAGTATTCGAATGTCCAGAAAAAACTAATGTTTTCCCTTTGGAATTAGCGATCAAGTCAACAACCTCCTGCATCTTAAAAGGGTTATAGTCCTCGATTTTCAGTTCTTTTGCTTCTGCCAATGGCGCTACAGTTTGCCTGGTTCTTTTAAATGGAGTAGAGTATATTCCATCTATCGATTGATCATTTAGCACCCGAACCAATTCCTTAGCTCTTTCAATTCCCGCTTCGGTCAAATCAGGATCTCCACCCTCATCCACACCTTTTTCAGCATGTCTCACAAGTATAACGGTGGTCAATTCTGACTGTGCGAAGGCACCAGTGCTAAATAAAAGCAGCGCAAAAGATATTATTAACTTATTCATTAGTTTCATGTTTATATTCAAATATACAATTTCCTGACATCCATTATAATCTATATTTCTAAGTTCATTACCTTTCAATTATAATGCTAACTTTGATATACCAACTAAAAAATCTATGAAAAAAGGTCTTCTTATTTTGTTAATGGTCTTTTTGGCTTTAAAATCTGACGCATTTCAAAATTTAGACAGCTTAGAGAATGCATTAAAAACAGCTGAGGGAAAAAACCGAGTTGACGTTCTTAATAAGCTTTACATTGTTTACAACCGCTTGAACCCAACCAAAGCACTGGAGCAGTCAATACTTGCCCTAGAGCTTGCTAATGAAATATCTTATCCTAACGGTAGAGCAGCAGCATTAAATAACATTGGGGTTATTTATAAAAACCAGGGTGTTTATGATGAAGCGCTTGAGTACTACATAGAATCACTGAGAATAAGTACAGAAATTAATGACAAGAAAGCCCAAGCCTCTACTTTGAATAATATAGGTACTGTATATTCATTAAAAAAGGTATTTGACAAAGCACTAATCTATTTTATTGAGTCTTACGATCTTTTTAAATCTATTGGAGCTAATGGTAGCCTTATTGATGCTATAAATAATATAGGGAATGCTTATATGGAGATGGGGCGTGAAGATCTTGCCTTAGATTACTATTCTGAAGCCATGGCTTTGTCTTCTAAAAAAGATGTTCAAATAGATGGAACATCTAATTCTCTCAATAATGTGGGTAATGTTTACTTCTACCGAGGAGATTATGCAAATGCACTAATATATTATCAAAGAGCACTGGCAATGGAAGAGTCTAGCGGCAACGTCTTAGGTGAAGCTTATTCAAAATCAAATCTTGGGGCTACTTATATTGAAACCAAAGACTATAAAAAGGCGCAGATAAATTTGGACTCAGCTTTAACTGTGGCATCCGATATGGGC
>NZ_SMLV01000287.1:5350-10922 GCF_009711525.1 Fulvivirga lutimaris | reverse complement strand
CAATTAAAAAATGGACTTATGAATTAAATACTGTACTTAAATAAGACTTTTTACCACCTTTTCCATTGTCTACATTATCTCTAAATTTCGCGACAGGATTACTCTTGTCTTCATCAAATTGACCTTTAATGGTCAATTCTATCCCTGTATTTTTTGCATGTATTTCAAAGTCATTAATAATCTCAATTACATCAGGGTGAATGTATTTTGACTTGGTAACATCTAGTACAACTTTACTATTGTCAGGTATTAAATTTAAAGTTTGCAGAATGCTGGCCTTATTCAGAAAAGTAACATTTTCTGATAGTTCGATAAGTGTAGGTTCACCTTCTTCACGTTTTTCAATAAAGCTAAATGGAGTATTAAGGTTTTTCCTCAAGATAAGGAAAACAGCCACAGCCATACCAATACCAATACCAACTAGTAAGTCGGTAAAGATTATTCCTAATATTGTGATTACAAATGGTATGAATTGAGCTTTTCCTTTCGCCTTCATTTCCTTAAATACAGACGGCTTTGCAAGTTTATAACCTACTAGAAATAGTATGGCTGCTAAACTTGATAGAGGGATCATATTCATTACACCTGGTATTAGCAATACACTGAAAAGAATGAGGATACCATGAAAAAAGGCAGACATTTTGGTCTTTCCACCTGATTGTATATTCGCTGAACTTCTTACAATAACCTGAGTGATAGGTAATCCTCCAATCAATCCGGAAATAACATTACCCGTTCCCTGAGCCAGTAGCTCACGATTAGTTGGGGTAACATTTTTATCCGGGTCTAGTTTGTCTGTGGCTTCTACACAAAGTAAAGTTTCCAAACTAGCAACAATGGCTATGGTTATACCTATGACAATAATCTCCAAAGAGAATACACGGCTCCAGTCAGGTGTTGAGAAAAGGTTTAAAAACCCGCCTTCTTGAGCGGCTATCGGAATAGTTACCATTTCATCCTGAGCCAGGTTGTAGCCTTCCATTCCCATAAACATGTTGCCAAGCAAAATGCCTGTTACAACTACTACCAAGGGGCCTTGAATTAGTTGAAAAAGTTTGATTTTCTTCATAAACCCTTGTTCCCATAATATCAAAATGACCATTGAAATTAAAGTAATAATAACAGCAGCAGGGTTGATGTCCTGTAATGACACCCAAATTTCACTAAAAGTATTTTCTCCATCAGATTGGAAAAAAGTCTCAGCACCATCAGGAATAACATCGTGACCCAACGCGTGAGGAATTTGCTTAAGAATGATGATGATACCAATAGCAGATAGCATTCCTTTAATTACAGAGTTAGGAAAGTAATACCCAATGATACCCGCCTTACAGAAAGCAAGAATAATTTGAAAGATACCACCCAGCACTACTGCAGAAAGAAATAGAGCAAAACCTGTTTGCATATCGAACACTCCTTCAGCATTGGTACCCAAATCGGTTATGGAATCAGCAACTATAACTGCCAAACCTGCAGCCGGACCACTGACCCCAATTTTAGAACCACTTATTAGAGCCACTACTGTACCACCTATTATACCTGCTATAATTCCTGAAAACAGCGGAGCTCCCGATGCCAGGGCTATTCCCAAACATAATGGTACGGCCACCAAGAATACTACTATACCTGCTGGGAAATCTGTTTTTAAATTTTTAAATAAATTGTCCATAAATATAAAATGTCTTAAAGGACCTAACCTTTAAGTAATTGTTCGAAAAGATGTAATTAATTGAAAAAAGAGTACTTAGGATAATTGCCGTGGTGGCGGAGATTGTACTTCTTTAATATGACTTTCGACATAGGAGTTGTGTGAATCGAAAGCTGTAGTTAATACCATTGAATGATCGGATAGTGATTCCAAATACCAGAATTTATGATTAAGGATGCTACCTTCTTCTTCCTCTAGTTCAAACATTTTACTTGAGGTATTCTCGTCAGCACTTGAGTCAAAATCCATAATAAATTCTGTGTCAATTTCTTTACTTTCCAGATATGAGATGTGGATAGAGAATATACTAACAAATGATACTTGCAAGGCAAGAATTATAATTATCGCAGATTTTAAAATTCTTCCGATCATGTAGATCAAAGTTAACGAGATTATTACATATTATGTTCACAGGAATTGTGCATTCTGTCCTTAGAAATTACATTTCTGTCTTTGAAATTCAACCTAATGAAATATTAAGGCTATTTTTTCTTCCTCTTTTTGCTTTTTTTGGACAGCTCATGCTCTTTTATTAAGCTTTTCCAATCCGTAGAAACTTCTTCAGAAAGGTCTATAACCTGCTGATAATCACTTTTTGAGAGCTCAAGTACCTTAATAGGCTTGCCAAGGTTATCTTCAATCTCTTTCAATAGATCATTCTCTTCCTGGCTACAAAAAGAAACAGCCTGTCCCTTTTGACTCCCTCTACCTGTACGCCCAACTCTATGAACATAATTTTCTGCAGTGTCAGGTAAGTCATAGTTGATTACTAGTTCAACATTAGGGATGTCAATACCTCTGGCACTTACATCTGTTGCAATCAATACTTTCAGGTCACCGCTACGAAAGCTTTTCATGGTAGATTCTCTTTCTGCCTGAAGTTTGTCACTGTGAATAGTATCCGTCACCAATTCACAACGTTCCATGGCTTTTTTTACTCTTTCAGCACGCACCTTGGTTCGTACAAACACCAAAATTTTCTTCTCAATATTGGTTTTAATGACATTTTCAAGGAAGAATCGCTTATCATCCATTTCAACAAAAGATACTCCATGTTGTATATTCTTAGCTACTGGATCTTTAGGTGATATCTGGATTCTTATGGCGTTATGCACCAGTGAAAAAGCAAGGTCTTTAATGGTTTCATTGATGGTAGCTGAAAAGAATAGCGTTTGCCTACGCTTTGGTAAAAAACGCATAAGGTGACGCATATCATCAATAAAGCCAAGATCAAGCATATGATCAGCCTCATCCAGAACTAATATTTCCACCCTATGTAAATCTAGCTGCCTTCTTTTTACAAGGTCTGCAAGTCTTCCTGGTGTTGCAATAAGTACATCAATACCCTGATTTAAATGTTCTACCTGTTCAGCTCTTTCCACACCTCCATGCACGCAAAAGGAAGTTACACGAGTATGCTTACCCAAGCTTTTAAAAACCTCATTGATTTGTTGTGCAAGCTCATGAGTAGGGGCCATTATCAGGCATTTCACTCCATCCGGCCTGTCTTTGATCTTCTTCATTTGCAGGATGTGCAAAATAGGAATGGCAAAAGCCGCTGTTTTGCCTGTGCCAGTCTGTGCAATGGCCAACACATCTTCACCTTTAAGAATATTGGGTATGGCCTTATATTGAATATCAGTCGGCTTTTTATAATCAAGCTTGGCAATGCTTTTCTTTATCCCCTCATAGATGTTGTAGTTATCGAATTTCATAGTGTGCTGGGGATAAGTGAAGTTGTGTTATTCATGAATTGGTGCAAAGGTAGTAAACTGAACTGGAGAATGATTTAGATTTTATATTCCAATACTTTAAAAATGAAAAAAGGCTTTAAGCACTTATTTTACCCTAATCAGAAAGGGTAACCAATAGCAATATTAAGCAGCAGATTATCCTTTCGCCAACCTCTGGAAGAAGGATCAATTTTATCAACTACCCAATTTACACCAGAGTCTTCTGGTTTTTTTAGGGGAAATGCGAGGTCAAAACGTAGAATAAAGAAACTGAAGTTAAGTCTTAAACCTGCCCCAGTGCCTACAGCAATTTCATTGATAAAATTTGTGCTGAATTGACCACCTGGTTTTTCATCTGGATCTTGCTGATCCCAAAGCCATACATTACCAGCATCGACAAACACAGCGCCTTCCAATACCCCAATTATTGGAGATCGATATTCCATGCTACTTTCTATCTTAATATTTCCTGTATTGTCAACCAGAGATGCTCCTGTTTCGGAGTCTATAAATGAGCCCGGCCCTAATGACCTGGCTCTAAACGCCCTTACGCTATTGGAACCCCCTGCTGAAAATTGCTTTATGAAAGGAACTTCTGAGGCATTACCATAGGCCTTTGCTCCACCAATCAACAACCTCGCGGCTAGCTCTTTTTTTGAACTTAATTTTCTGTAATACCTAAAATCCAACTGCACCTTAGTGTACTGAGAGTAAGTGATGCCTGTGTTGTTGAGTGATTCATCATCGCCTAACGTATTTTCAATAAGATTAATTAGGTTTCCGGAAGTGTCTAGTGAGCCAGAGAAGTAAAAATGATTTCTTTTCTCATTGGCATCTTCAGCATTTTTTGTGTTTAAAGTATAGTCATACAGTAGCCCAGCAATAAATTGATCTTGCAAACTGTTTTTGAGGTTAGGATCTAACTCAAGTCGCTGCTCAAATTCATTCGAACTTTTCGATAACTGCACAAATGAAAAATTGACAGGAAATAATCTATGCTTTTTAGTGAGACTTTCTTGCCACTGGTAGCCATATTTAGCCTCAAATGAATTGATTTGAAAAACATTAATTCTTCTTTGCAATCTGATGCCCACACTCATAATTGTACTTGGGATAAAACGTACATTATGATAATTGAAATTCAATGGCGAAATCAACCTGGGTATGGTAAGGCTACCTTCTAAATTCAGTTCATAAGCAGTTAGTGGAGGGTTGTTCTGTCCTCCAATCTGGATTTCGTAGGAGGTGTTGAGTTTGAGTTGAAACAACTCGGCACCCCTGAATGAATTTCTGTTTTGATATGACGCTGAGAATGAAGGCCCCACAAAATTATTGGACTTCGAAATAGCCTGTAAGTCTAATCGCAAAGACTTTTTAGGAAGTGGGGTGAGAAAAATCTGAGAAGTTAATCTCGCAGAATCTGCCATCTTATATTTAAGATTCACAAACTTATAGATTCCCAGTGCCATCAGTCGTTCGCGCGTTCTGGAAGTGGCTATTTCAGAGTAATGGTCTTTAGGATCAAAAACAATGGTTCTTGTTAGAATTTCAGGCCTCACATAGCCGTTTTCATTGATGAACAGGTAGTTGTCATAATATTGCTGCTCAGGCTTAGTACTCAAAGTGTCATTCGAAATGGAATAATCTGGATTGACTTCTACATCCTTCAAAGTGAATATTTGCTTGGCCTTCGATGGCGTGTCTTTTGACAAGGTCAGTGTAAGATCTACTTCATAGTTACCAGCACTACTATCGGCTTTATAAAGTAAGTAGTTGTCATCGAAATAGTAGAAGCCCTTATTTTCAAGATAATTTTCAATTCTTTTTTGCTCCTTTTCTAAATCACTCAATTTGTAGCGATTGCCCTTTTTTATGATGCTTTCAGCAATAATATCATCTATCACCTGTTCGTAGAGGCTGTCGGTTTTCGGATAAATCACTTCCCTTATTTTGTAAGCAGGGCCAGTCTTTATGGTGTAAATGACCTGTCCTGACTTTTTTCTTTTTTTGATAGTAGCCTCTACCTCAGATCTGAAATAACCATTATTAATCAAATAGTTATTTAGTCGGTTAGACATGGCTTTTTCATTTACATCTGATAGATAAACAGGTTTCTTACCTAGTTTATATT
>NZ_SMLV01000287.1:0-5184 GCF_009711525.1 Fulvivirga lutimaris | reverse complement strand
TTTTTTTAGGCTCACCAGCAATATGATAGAACCAAACGGCAGGTCTTGAGCTTAAGACTTTCCCATTGGCCTTTGGTTCAAGTATCTCTTCAAGCGCTATTCCAATATTTTTTTTCTGCACCTCTACAGTGTCCTTTAAAAATTTGAGTTGCGCTCCGCTGTAGTAGCGTTTATCCTCGGGAAGGAATTTACTTCCGGTGCAACTTGATAGCAGCCAGCCCATACAAAAACACACAAAAACAACTGCGCTTCTATTCTTCATCGCTCTTCCTAAACAGTTCTTTAAATGTATTGTAATCTCTCACATATATTATCCCCGCTCCAGTCTCCACTATTTCTCCATTGATCACATCAAAGTCACTTCTTCGAAAACCTGTAATTCGCAACCTGCCATCATCTGTGATCTTGTACTCCAAGGCCAAATCTCCAATATAGTCGCTAAAATTCTGTTGCTGCTCACCTTCCAGGTTTACATTTCCTGAAACCTTAACCTCTAATTGGTCATTAAAAAGTGTTTTGGAAATGCCCAGTTCGAGTTTTGTTGTGCCTGAAGAAGAGCTTTCACCATAGTTCTGATATGACTGAAGGTCAAAATTGATATTTACGGCATCAATGTTACTGGTCAGACGATTGAGTTGATCAGACAATATCCGGCTAACACTTCTTCTTGCCTTGTCTTCCACATCGTAGCCACCTTCACTTTTCAATGGATTCTCAGAAATAAACCTTTGCAGCATAAGCAATGCAAATACTTGCTTGTTGAGATCAGACTCTCTTGTATTAAGGTCCATCAATCGGGCATATACACTTCCGCCTAGTGCATTCTGCTTGTCCTGGGGCATATCAAGCATAAACGTAATTTCTGGCTTGGTAAGAATACCTTCAATATTAAGATAGACCAAAATGGGTAACAGTTGCCTGTATTTTTGTAAGTCTGCATTAGAGGCATTATTAATTTGGTTGATCATCAGATCAATGGGTGGCGCCTCAACTTTATTAAAAGCTCTGATGTCTAAAATGGCATCGAAAGGGTCGCCAGTCCATGTGATCGTACTGCCTTTTTCAATATCAAATTCACGTTTGATCAGCTTGTAAAAGCTAAAATTATACTGGCCCTGCTCTACCGTATATTTTCCACTGAGTTGTATGTCACCTTTTCTGTCGATATCAAGATTTAATGTTGCAGCACCCTGAACACTGAGCTGATCCTGGGTTATTGGGTCAATAACAACATTGAAAATGGCGGATTTATCTATTTCAACTTTGGCCGATAGTTCTAAGCCCAGAAATTTAAGACTGTCTTGAGGAGTTTGTTCTTGCTCCAGAACTTCTCCTTTCTTGTTAACAAATTCCACTACATTCTCGGAACTGAGCATGTTATATTCGGTTTCTGGCACCACATAAGTGATGTTGCTGCCTTCAAGTAGCTTTAGGTTCGTAGTAATGTCAGGCCTTGACGATGTCCCTTTTATGATGACCTTGCCATCAGTTTTCAACACCCCATAAAAGAGTTCATTATCTTCAATGGTGGTGTTTAATAACATAAAGTTGTTGGTGGTCAGACTCAAATCAAGCTTGTAAAAAGTAAGGTCAACCATTTTAACTTTGCCATCAATTACTGAACTATTTCCCTTTTCATCCTTCAAATTGAACTTGTTGAAACTGATTTCTGAGTCATTGAATTTTATGGTTTCTTTTTCGATTTTTAAGTTGTTGTTAAGTGCAGCAGGGTTTATTGACAGATTGTCGAAAGTCAGATTGCCATTAATATTTGGTGTGCTAAAACCATTTTTAAGATCCAATTTTCCTTGAATATTGCCTTCTAAGCTTTTAACACTACCCTTAACAATGGGCGCGATAGTTTTAAGGTCAAATTTATCAATGTCTGCTTTTAGATTTATTTCATCGGTCTGTTTTAAGTTTAACTCGCTGGTAATGGATACTTTATTAATAGGGGACTTAAGGTCAAGTTTTGCGCGATAATAATCATTATGAGTAGGAGCAACATTTAGCTTGAAATCACCCCATTCTACGGCCATTATGGTCAGGTTGTCGATGTCAATGTCAGCTAGAAATTGAGTGCCTGCAGGATGAAATAAAGCATTCACGTTGCCATTGACCTGTCCATCAAGAAGTTTATCTTTCTTATTGAGTACTGCGCCAATTGTATTTAATGAAAAGTCACTGAACCCTATTTGTAAGGTAGAATCTTTTGGTGTGGTTTGAAAATTAATTACCTGCTCACCTTTAGATAGCTTGAGTGAGGTTGACATTTCTTTTGCACTATTACCAAGAATCAATGGATGAATTTGTTCAACACTCCAGGGCTCATAAGCCAGAATAAACTTCTCTGCATCAATGCTCAGTTGATAGGCACTATCCACACTTTGAATCACACTTTTGACAAAGTATTTCCTTTGACCAACAGAATCATCAATAATTAAAGAAGTGGACAATTCATTATTCTCCAGAATTGCTTCAATGTTAAAATTCTGAATCTGGGCATTGGAGGATGAGATATGGTCTATAGTTAAATTGGAAGTGAGCTTTTGATTGGATGATGAGCTATTGAACTTGAAATCATCGATAATAATATCTGCATATTTAACATGTTTTAAGCCCAAGTCAACTTCCAACAGGTTAGAGGCACTATTAAAGGCAGCTTTAAAATGACCTGGCTCAAATTCCTGCAAGCCAGGAACAATTATTTTGGTAATCAGGTCAGTATTTTTAAGATCTAAGTCAAAAGTGAAATCCATTTGAGGCAGGCTATCATTAGCCACATCTTTTAGATCATAATATCTATTAATATGTTGTTTTAAAGCCTCTCCAACAGTGAAAAGGTCAATACTACCTTTGAAAACACCTTTCATGATGTCAGAATCAATGCTTATTTCAGTTAGTTGATCTTGTTCTATACTGGCAATGAGCAATGAATCAACCCTGTAAACATCAATATCATTGTCTGCACTAAAGTCTCGTATTACAATTTCTCCATTAAACTTTTTGAAATCCCTGGTTTCAAAGTCTGTGACTAGATTACCTTTTAATATCAGTGGATTTAGAGAGAAGTTAATGGCCTCCAAGTCTGCTTTTTGCAGGTTTAGGGCCACATTATTTTTGTGCATATCAGCGTTCATATCAACATTACCTTTCAATATCAGGCTCAGATTTTCGTCTTTTACTTTAATGTTACCATCCAGTATTGTTTTCTGTAAAGTTGCATCCAGTGTTATGGAGTCGTAAGTGTAATTGTTATAGTGAATATTGGAAATACTACCTTTAGCAGATGATTTTAGCGAACTGAGATCAATGCCTAATCCCTCTAATTTCAAATTGAATTGCAAGCTGTCCAGATTACCATCTTTTTGTTTTAGTATACGCCCAATGGAAATACCTTTTGAAACCATTGTCATATCATAATGTGGTATACTGTCCTTTAAGTACAGTGAATCCACATCTAAGGCTATATTGCCAAGCGAAGAGTTTAATAGTAATTGACCTCTAAAACTGGAAAGGTTTCCTTTGCCCTTAGACTTGATTTTTATCGTTTCAGGAAGCGAAAGTTGCGCTTGAAGGGTGTCTGATAAATAAGGTAAAAACTCTTTTTTGGTGCTTTCTATTTGCAGATTCTGAATATCAAAACTTACATTTTCAATGGTTGATAGTGACCTAATATTTACGGTAATCAAGAGCTTAGAACTGGACGTACAAGCCCTTAGTTCAGCTATGTTTAGATCACCAAGGTTGCCATTGATATTGCCTTCCAGGCTCAATTGATTTGGTAATTTGGTTTCAGTCAGAGAAGGCACAAAGTACTTCAAATCATCAAAATACAGGTTTGAAGGGGCTAAGCTGAGCTGAATCTGTGTGCTTGGATTCATCAGCTGCTCGATAGTCTCAAATTGAACTCCGACATTTAGGTTAACTTTGCTTTCTCCGATTTGGACAATTCCGTTGTTCAGGGAAAGGGAAGAGCTTCCCATATTAAAAATACCTTCAGTCTTTATTGGACTTTGATCAGATAGAAAGCTAAGCGCTTCAATTTCGGTGTGAATTGTATCGGCCGAATAGCTACTGTTTTTAATGTCTGCATTGAGTTTGCTAATGTTTAGGTAAGTTGGATTGAACTCGTCATTTGATTTTTCTGTAGAATCGAGTTGAATAACAAAGTCATTATTTACAGATTCAAAGCTGGATGCGGTTACTTTCCAATTTGACTCAGAAGGAGTAGTAGTTTTAGATATAGTAGAATCAGCTGCCGTGGATGAAAATGAACTGAAATTCACCTGCGAGTTTTCGAGCAAAAGACTTTTCACATCTATAGATTGATTAGGCAAACTGATTTGTTCAAATAAAATCTCTAGTTGACCAAAATTGGCCATCAAGCTTTGCTCTAATGATTCATAATGCACTTTGGATTTTAAAATGGCTATTTCACCCAATTGTATGTCAAATGCATTGTTGGAACTATCTTGAGTTGTCTCAGTATTGTTAGAAGATTCGGTTAAAGAATAATCAATGTTTGCTCCTGATAGGTTGACGCTGTTGATATTGAGCGAAGGCTTGTCCAGGTCCAGTTTTTCAATATCAACTTCCAGCTCCTCAAGTGAGGCAAGCAAGGACGTACCCGTTGCCTCATCTATCATTTCAAAGTTGATAGAGTGTAGGTTAATGCCATGGATATCAAATTGCCAAGGCTGACTTGTTGGCTTAGCGATGGAGTCATTTGAAGCAAAAGCATCAATGATAAATTGGTAATTAAAATTTCCTGAAGATTTATCCTTATTAATTTTTCCCACAGCCCTATTAAGATGCAGGGCATTGATTTGAATCTTATTGTCTAGCAATGCCCATAAGTCGGTATCCACCTCAAGTGAATTGAAATATAATAAGGTGTCTCCCTTCAGATCTTCAAGGTATAATGATGATATTTCTAAAGATTTAGGAAAATTGAGATAAGCACCACCTACAGATACTTTTGTGTTTAATTTCTGTTCAAGAAAGGCTTCTATTTCTCCCACTATTTTGCCTTGAACATAGGGTGTTCTTATCAATATTATAAGAAGTACCAGTAAGGAGAGTAAAGACACCAATGCCCACCCTAAAATCCTCATTATAGTTTTGAAAAGCTTAACCACACCTGGCTTTACCATCTATGACTGTTTGTTAAAGATTGTGCCA
>NZ_SMLV01000276.1 GCF_009711525.1 Fulvivirga lutimaris | reverse complement strand
TCATATCTGGAGCTACCTCTGGTATTGGTAAAGCAACCGCTGAACTGCTAGCTCAAAATAATTTTAGACTTATACTTACCGGGAGAAGAAAAGACAGACTGGAAGCATTGTCTAATACATTAAGTAATCAAACGGAAGTGTATACAACCTCCTTTGATATTAGGGATAAGGAAGCAGTCTTTAAAGCAATAAAAGAACTGCCCGCAGAGTGGAAGCAAATTGATGTATTGATTAATAATGCGGGTAATGCTCATGGTTTAGGACCAATCCATGAAGGTAATGTTGAAGACTGGGACGCCATGATAGATATCAATGTAAAAGGCCTTCTCTATCTTACAAAAGCAATTACACCTTCAATGATTGAAAGAGAATCTGGGCATGTGGTGAATATTGGTTCTATAGCAGGCAAGGAGGTTTACCCTAATGGTAACGTTTATTGCGCTTCTAAGCACGCTGTTGATGCCATTAACAATGGAATGCGCATGGATTTTAATCCTTATGGGATAAAGGTTACTGCTATCAATCCTGGCCTTGTGGAAACTGAATTTTCTTTAGTGAGATTCAAAGGTGATGAACAACGAGCTGATAATGTGTATAAGGGTTTTGACGCATTGCAAGCAGCTGATATAGCTGATACCATACTTTACGTTGTAACAAGACCTGCACATGTTAATATAAGTGATATGGTCGTCTTCCCAACTGCTCAGGCAGCTTCAACAATGGTTCATAAAAATAACTGATTAAGCGTTTTTTCTTCAATGTCATGAACACCATCAAACTGAATGATGTCCGGCTGCAACTTAAGCTTCGTAGATAACTCCTTCATTTCTTCAATTCTGCCAGGAGTTATAAAAGGATCAGACTTTCCATATACATATTGTATGGGCTTATCTTTGAGAATTAGCGAAGTCTTATTAAAATCCATATCGGGTGGAAATATGCCTGCCCATAAGATTAGCCGATCGAAATTCATGTAAGCATCTGCAACCCATCTAGAGGCTGTTGCTGAGCCTTGAGAGAAGCCTATTACAGTAACTTTTGTCTTTGATCCAATATAACCCTTAACCTCATCATAAATGTAGTTAAGATAGCCGATGTAGTTGTTGATATCCGTTAGTCTATCCTCCTTGGTCATCCATGTGGCACCTACACGGTCACTAAACCCTTCTAAGTAGTATTTTGATAATCCTTCCGGAGCAATTATGCAGTTTTTTCCATTATCAAGTGACTTGAATTTGTTGATAAAGTATTTAGCCAATTGTCCATGACCGTGAAGAACAAAAATAAGGTTGTCAGTAGACTCATTCAGTTCACCCAGCTGATAGTAGTGTGCTTCAAACTGTATGTTGATTCTCTTTTCCTGCATAAAAAAATAAGCAGGCCCCTTTCGAAACCTGCTTTTATATTTTAGCTTTTAATAACGCTATCTTTTAAACCCAAGAGCACTACCTCCGCAGAACTCTGTCGAGTTATCAAATGTATATTGTATATAATAGATACCCGTTGTGTTACAAGGATATGCAATAGCAGAAATAAATTGATTGTTTATTTTACTACTAGCTACCTGATTTCTGTTACTATCAAATAAGCTAACGATAATACCATCTGTTGACTCACCTGTTGCACATACATTAATCATGTACTGAGTTCCTTTAGTGAATACATAAGAGTATTCAACTTTTGTTTTAGAGCCACCCTGACCATCTATTTTGTAGCTTTTCAAGAAATTGAAACCTGTAGCCAATTTAGGGATACAAGTGTTGGTGTATTGCTCTGAGTTGCATTGGGCATTTACATTACCCGCGATAAAAAATAAACTCGCTATAAAAATTGAATAAAGTGCCTTTTTCATATTTCGCATGTTTTCCACTTAACTAATAACTTTTTTTCTAATTGAACTAATCAAAGCAGAAATACTTGATACGTTCTCATTAGTGATTTTAATTTCACTTGAACTATTGTCCTTGATAACCATCACCCCATCCACTATCTCAAAAGTCGACTCTTTATATGTGGTTACAATTTCAACATTTTCATATTCTGCTTGTAACTTTTGCATGTCCTCCAAAAGTGATGCCATATTTTGATCAACCTCCTGATAGAAGCTCAAAAGCAGAACAATATTTTCTAAAATTATTTTTTGCTCACCTATAGTTTCTCTTAATTCGTTGTTATCCGGATTTTTTGAGGCTACTTGACATGTGATGTGCATAGCTTCTAACCAACCACCAGTTAAAAGAAGAACACTTAGGTTTGCTCTATTCTGCTCTTGAAGATAATGGTTGATGTTATTGAAGTTTTGTGTGGTAATCAACAGCAAAGAATCTAAGTTCTTACTGTTAGTTGCTAATCTACCGATGGTTTCAATGTCAAAAAACTGCCCGATGCTTAGTCCATCAGCTAATTCTTTGATAGTAGCCATATAATCCAAACCATCCTGATTTTGCTCGTAGATATTAGTATAACCTAAATCAGTGCCATAAATACCAAGGTTAAGTGACTTACGGTAATTACTGTTATACTTTGAAAGGTTATCAGCAGAGTTCAAAAAGCCCTTGTCGTACTTAGTACCAGATTCTTTAAGAAGTACTGAAATTTCTAATGGAGAAGGAATCTGCTGTATAATACTGCTGATTACTTCTTCTGATATGGCTGGCCCTTCGACAGTTGTCGAGTCCAAACTTTCTAAAAAGGCTTGTTCATCTGGTTTTTTACTTGAATTACAAGCAAAAATAAAAACAGCCATGACCAATGCTAAAATCCTCATATGCACAACTTTTATGATGTAAACAAAATTATGAATTCATTTATCTATAACAAACAATATTATTTGTAATTGCAATATTACTAAAGTACAATTATTTTGACTTTTTACTGCCTATTTTAATTTTTCCGAAGGCATTAATTCCTTTTCTCAATGCCTCGAAGTATAAGAAAATATATAGTATCAATGTCATGATCCAAACCACTATCAGATTAAAGGTGTAAGTGCTGAAGTAGGTTCCCATAAAGTATTTTTGCGGAGCAAAAAAGTGTGTACGGTAGTCTAAAAAATGAGAGGGATTTGTAGGATCATTATAAATGGGGTTAATCTGTTGAATCAGCTCTCCATCATATTCTATTATTCTATCTTTTTCCGCCACGTTCATAACCAAGTCAGCTAGACTTTCATTGTAGTACTCATTTTTAGCCTGATTCAGATTGTATTCATACTCAGCGTTGTTCTCAAAGAAATAAACCATTTTTTCCTTTGTAGCAACACTCTTATTATACACATCTTGATAATGCCTTTTGTAGGCCGTAAAGTAATCAACTAGTTGCTGGTTAATTTCTTTGTTATAGTTTTCAAGAGTTAGGTTGTCAATATCTAACTCCTCAATACCTTCTCTAAAAGGTTCAATCTCAAGATTGTTTCTAATAATCCTCAGGTCTTTTTGTAAAATGTAATTCAATGAATCACCAGCACCTTCTAGATTCTCCCCAATGAATTGATTTTTTCGTTTAAGCTCCTCTACCAGATAGGCTGCTTTAAAATCTGCTTTAGCTTCTGTTTTTTCGATATCAAAGTAAGGAGCAGCGTACGTATTATTTTTGAATTGATAAACGGCCATTGCCTCGTAAGTCCATCTCGATGCCATCATATCAGCAACAATAGGCACTTTGCCTTTAGTACTTAGAATATCATTTAACTTGTCGAAACTGAATAATAATCCACTTAAGATCATTTGAGGTATAAGCAGCAATGGTATCATTACATAAACAGTAACTGCTGAATTAAATGCACTTGATATATTTAGCCCCAGCACATTAGCCATACATGAACAGGTAAATAGTGCAAACCAAAATGCGAAGGTCATGCCATGAATTTCAAGAATTAAGTGACCAACCACTACAAACATCATGGTTTGAATTGCAGAAAGCAGGAATAATATAAACAGCTTAGACATCAAATAACTGTTCCAGCTTAGGTTTAGGAATGATTCCCGTTTCAGAATCTTTCTATCTCTAATTATTTCTTCAGCACTGACTGTTAATCCCATAAACAGCGCAACAATAATGCTCATCAGCATGAAAGCCGGAATGTTATCATTGAATCTAAATATATAGCTATCGCCAAAAGGACTACTCTTATATTTGATAATAAAAGCAAGAATAACTGCTAGTAGGGGAGCCTCCAGCAGATTAATAAGTAGATATTGTCTATTACTAATTTTGCTCAACAAATCCCTCGTAGTGAAGATTATGCTTTGCTTTATCTTGTTTGGGATAAACAAAGAGTGAGCTGGTTCTTCATTTAAATCTTCAACTTTCTCAATGGTAAAATGCTCTATGAAACTATCATTCCACTGCTGAGGGTTTACCTTTCGTTTATTGGTAAGCTGTCCGTATTCATCAACAACTTTTGCCTCAATTATATTGAAAATTTGCTCTGGGTTAACATTGCCGCAAGTTTCACACTGTCCTCGCTGACTATCAACCTGATTTGTTGCCTTTTTGAAATATGTAACCGCTTCAACAGGATTGCCATAGAATACCGGATACCCACCGGTATCCATGATATACATCTTACTAAACATCTTATAGATGTCAGAAGATGGCTGGTGAATAACCACAAATATGAGCTTTCCTTTAAGAGACAGCTCTTTTAATAAATCTATTACATTTTCAGAGTCACGAGAGGAAAGTCCAGATGTAGGTTCATCCACGAACATCACTGCAGGCTCCCGTATAAGCTCCAGGGCAATATTTAGCCTTTTTCGCTGACCACCACTAATGGTTTTATCCAATACACTTCCAACCTTTAGATCTTTTCTTTGATCAAGACCCAGACTTTCAAGTACACTAAGCACTCTGGCACTAAGATCTTCTTCAGAAAGGTTAGCAAAACATAATTTAGCGTTATAATAAAGGTTTTCGTAAACTGTTAATTCTTCAATAAGAAGGTCATCCTGAGAAACGTACCCTATTACACCATGAATCTTTTCTTTCTCAGTATTGATGTCAAAGCCGTTGATTTTTACACTACCAACAGTAGGTTGTTCAATACCAGCCAGAACATTCATTAATGTGGTTTTACCAGCACCACTGGCACCCATAATCCCGATAAGCTGTCCAGGACCTTCAGAAATTTGAACGTCACGAAGACCTAAGGCCCCATTAGGAAACCTGAACTCAGTAATGTTCGCGTTAAAGGATAATTTTGCTGTTTGTAGCTCCTCATTAAACAGGGCTATCAGGTCACTATAGTAAAGTGCAGCGCCTAGTGGGGTTTTAACAGTACTGCCATGAGAGAATAGGTAAACCCTATTTCTCTGCATAATAAAACCATTCAGTACTATTTGGTCCTTGCCAATGTACTTAGTGAAGTACATGTCAACACTATTTACCTTGAGGAATATAATATTCCCGTCTATATCAGTATTAAAGTGTTTTGAATGCGTGTCTGAATTTTCTGCTTCTGCTTTAATTGCCTCAACATCATGCGAGTGTTCACCTTCATTATTAACAATCAGGATGTCATTGAAATTAAGCTCTTTGTGATCTGCTTTGATGACAAAGCTCTCAATTAGCTTGTACTCGTCTTTTACAATGTTAAAAACTGTACTAATAGTATCAATGATTTCCATCCTTTGCGGAGTGAAATTCTTATCAGAGCCTACGAGCTCCAATATTTTTATTAGTACAACAACTTTTTGCTTTTGGGTTAAGGTCTTGTTGATCTTTTTGCAAAGACCTAGAGTTTTTACGGAATCTCTAACGGAGGTTAGCTTTCTTTTCTTTCCTCCATCATCATCTTCTTTCTTTTCTTCCCCTCCGTCTTGATTATAGCCAACAAATTTGTCATAAAGCTCGAGGTATTCTTTGACAGAATCCTGATCAAGCTCTTGTTGGAAAAAACTTATTACAAACTGCCTCTCTTTCTCAGTAACACCCCCATCTTGTTTGGTGATAATGGCAAAAAGTTGGGTAAGTGCTTTTAGTATTTCCTCACTCATAGGCTAGTTTCTGCTAAAGGCAGATTAATAACTGCAAAAAATCAGATAAACGAAAAAATTAGTATGTTTTGAACTCAAACGGTATTTCAACAAGCTCAGAAAATTCCTCACCTGCTTCTTCCATATCTTCATCATCTTCATGGAAGTACCACATGATAGACATTCCATCAATGTCTTCCAATGCTGATAGTACGTCAAGGATCAACTTACTGGAAGCCGTATTGAAATACTCCAGTTTGAACATGAACTCCGTACTTGGGTTAGCATCTTGAGAATACTCTTCTATCCAATCAAGAACGGGTTGGTAAAACTCAGCAGAGTCTTCAGGAAGACTTCTTCCGGAAATTTCAAAGATGCCATTACCCTTATCCAACATGATCTTTGGGGTATCTTCAGTGCCTTCTAAATTTAGTATGTCCATTATATGTTCTATTTTAAATCTTTTTAATCAATTAATTAAAGTCTTGCAACTGATGCCTTAAGGCAGAAGAATGAACTTTTGTCATCCAAAGTTGGAAAATCATAGCCTAATTTGTTGCCAGATTTACGTGCCATGTCAACAAAGCCTAATCCAGCACCTCCTTTGTCAGAAATCTCTGTGTTTTTTATGATGCTTTTGTAGAGTTCTTTGAGGCCATCCTTATCCAATTCATTGATCTGATCTATCTTAGCTTTAAGACCGTCTATGTTTTCGTTCATAATAGGGTTGCCAGAAATAATGATGTACTCATTATCTTGCTTACCAATCATAAATACTGCCGAATGATCATTGGCTACAGCATCAGCATGTTTCACGATATTTTGAAGGCACTCAACCATTACATTGAATACTTTTCTTTTTACCGCTGACTCTTCACCGGAAGAATCCATATTTCTTTCTGCCATGGCAAGAACAGATTTTGTAATTTCTTGAGTGAATTCTCCCTCATAAACCAAAATCAGATTATTCTCCAGCATGGTTTTGTGTAAATCAAAAATATACTTCATAAGTCTTAAAGCGTTTTATCCTAAGTTCTTAAATCAGAATCAATTTTATAAATTAAATAAATCTACTTCAATATCTGTCAAAATACGACATTTAATTAAAGTTCTAAAATTTTATACCTATTAACAGCACATCATCAGTCTGTTTTTCTTCGCCTTTCCAGTCTTCCCATCCTTTGTCGAATACCTCATGGGCTTCAACCATTGATTTTTTATGAATATCAACAATAGTCTCACGAAGACGTTTTGGACCAAATTTTCTATTATCAGGCCCCCCAAACTGATCAGGAAAACCGTCTGAGCAGAAGTAGAATGAATCTCCTTCTTTCAATTCTACAATGTGGTTGGTAAAGTTGGTCTGGTTTTTATAAATACCACCACCAATGGCAAACTTATTACCCTTGATTTCTTCCATCTCACCATTTTTCATTACATAAAGTGGACGGTGAGCACCTGCATATTCGACTTTACGCTCCTTCGTATTTATCTTACAAAGTGCGATGTCCATACCATCCTTGGTTTTAGAATCGTCCTGGTCTTGTCTAAGTGTTGTTGTTACACCTTCATCAAGCTGATCAAGAATCAATCCTGGATCTGATATTTTTCTACTTCTTACAATATCATTAAGTAAGAAATAACCAATTAATGAAAGCAGTGCTCCTGGAACACCGTGACCAGTACAATCTACTGCGGCCAGATATATTTCATCACCAATTTTTACATACCAAGGGAAGTCACCACTAACCACATCTTTTGGTTTATAAAGTATAAAAGAGTCTGGTAGTACTTTATTGATAACTGTATTGTTAGGAAGAATAGCATTTTGGATACGCTTGGCGTAGTTTATACTATCAGCAATTTTCTTATTCTTGTTCTGAATCTCTAGCTCAATAACCTTACGTTCGGTAATGTCATGTGAGACAAGAAGTACAGATTCTAACTTTTCATTATCATCAAATTCCGGAATCGCATTTATCTGCATAACTCGATCACCCATTTCTGATGGGAAATCCATTTCAGTAGCTACTTTATCATTGGTGCTGTTAACTTGTTCAACAATTTCTAACCAACGATCAAGAATATTCTTATCTAATTCTGCTTCTACAATTTTCTGGTTCAAGAATTTACCTGGGTTCTTACCTGTATATTCTTCAATTACCGGGTTGATATAAGAGATTGACTCATCTTCTAATCTAGTAATAAGATCAAGAGAGTTTTCTGACAAGGCCTGCATCTTACTTCGCATTCTCTGCTCTACTTCCGCTCTTCTTCTTTCTGTAATGTCACGGGAGTTTACAATCATACCATGTATGGCAGGGTTCGACATGAAGTTTGTTCCTGTAGACTCAATCCATATATAGTTGCCTTCTTTACTTAAATATTCGTATTGGATGGTGACTTGCTCATCAGGATTTTCAAGTAAAGCCTTAAACATGCCTTTGAATTCAGCAACGTGTTCTTTATTCACTTTGTCTGAGTCCTTCTGACCAATCATTTCTTTTTGAGTGTAACCCAAAATAGGCTCAACTGATGGGCTTATGTACCTAACAGTTTCGTCTTCTTCATAGATAGTAATAACCTCTGAAGCATTTTCAAGAAGTAATTGCATTCTGTTTTGAGTACGATTTACCTCCTCAATTTGCTCTTCAAGCTTGCTGTTAGACTTTTGAAGCTCCTCCTGAGTAGCCTGCATCTCTTCAGCATTCTGACGAAGGATTTCCTGCTTATCTTGCAGCTCACTACTCATGGTCTGAGATTCTTCAAGAAGTCTTCTGGTGCGCTCGTTAACTTTAATATTAAATACTGTTCTGGCCAGTATTAAACTTAATTCTTCAACAAACTTTACCTTACTGCTGTCAAATTTTTCGAAGCCTGCAAACTCCACTGCACCATACACCTTCTCATCAGTGATTAGTGGCACAATAAGAATAGAAGTTGGCCTTTGGTCACCCAATATACCAGAAGTAATAGTTACATAATCATGTGGAATTTCAGTTCTTAAAACTGTATCTCTTTCTGCAGCTGACTGACCTACCAGACCTTCTGCAAATTTAAATGAGGCCTTTAAGTGCTTCTTTCTATTGTAAGCAAAGCTGGCCTTCATTTCTAAATAAGAGTCATCGTCTTCGTCATTCACAACATAGAAGGCACCTTGAACAGCATTGATTTTTCCAATAATGTATTTTACAACCGCATCACCTAGTGGTTCAAGTTCGTCATGAGCTCTGAGGATTTCGCCAATTTCAGCTACCCCAGTTACGATCCAGTTTCTTTCCTTATCTCTTTTTTCGCCTTCAATCAAATTGTCTCTCATGTTAATGAGTGCCATTCCCAGGGCATCATCATCATTGATAGATTTGAAATCTGCTGTAAAGTTTCCTTCTCCAATTTGCTGAGCAAATTGAGCAGTGTTTTTTAATGTATCTACGAGGTGATTAACACTACCGGTCATCTCACCAATTTCATCAGAAGTCTTCGTTTCAACTTTTTCAGGTAAAATACCATTGCCGACTAACTCCAGTGTTTTCTTTAGTGAAACTAATGGACTGGTCAAGTATTTAGAGAAGATTAGCGATACTATAGTAGCCAAAGCTAAAATTATAAGACCTGCTACAAAAAACTTCCATGACTGGTTCTCTGCATTGGCAAAAATCTCTTCGGTATCTATTTTAGAAACAAAGCCCCATTTTACATTTGGAATGTATGTCCAATAAGCCAGGTTTTCTTTGCCTCTATAATCAGTATTTGCTCCGAGGCCTGTAAATCCTGTTACAGCTTTTTGAACAGCCTTGGATTTTACATCACCAAGATTCAAAATCTTGAATGCACCGTCAGGATCGTTTCTTGGCTTATTAATATAATTAATTCGCCCATTAGATGAATCTAGCTTAGCCAGGATTACTTCTCCATTTTCACCTAAGCCTGTTGTATCTGAGATAATCTCATAAACATCGGACATTGAAAGTTCTATCAATATAATTGAAGACTCTCCATTATCGTGTGAAATAGGAGCACCAGCATAAAAAGAGAATGCACCATCAACTTCAACGATATTACTGAAATACACACCTTGAACACTTTTTGAAAGA
>NZ_SMLV01000370.1 GCF_009711525.1 Fulvivirga lutimaris | reverse complement strand
AATTTTAATGGTTGAATAAAATTGAGCTAAATTAGGCTGACTGATTTTCTAAAGTATGAATGGCATTAAAATCAAAGTAGTAGACTCAGAAAGTGATATGGCAATAGCCTACGCCATTCGCTCTGCAGTTTTCACAGATGAGCAGAGGATTCCTGCTGCTGTAGATATAGATGGTAAAGATAAAAATGCAGTCAACATATTAGCCTGGGGAGATAGTAAAGCCATAGGTACTGGCAGGCTATATCCTGTCAATGATCATCTTGGAGAAATAGCCAGGATAGCTGTTGCTGAAGAATATCGAGGGGCTGGCGTAGCAAAGCTTATTATTCAAAAATTAGAAACCCTGGCCAGAAAGCAAGGTCTGAAAGAACTTACCCTGTGGCCGCATGAGAGACTGAAAGCCTTTTATGAAAGCCTGGGATTTGAGGTTATGCCCAATCAGCGGCAAGTTGTAGCTGGCTATCCATTAATAAAAATGCACAAGATTATCGATTAACCATAATCTTACACTATTTCCCACTCATGTAAATGCCATTGATTAAGGGCTGGTATTGATTAACTTACCATTCTATCAATTTCATTATTAGAAATCAATCTTAACAATACTCCTATGAAGAAATTACTACCATTATTCCTTTGCATCGGACTTTTTTATCATGCCGATGCTCAAGAATCGATAATTGGCTTTAAACCAGCCAATGTCAGCAAAGAGTTATCTACTGAGGCAGCTTTTGATGCACAGTTGAAAGCCCAAAATCTGGATGACTGGATGAAGAAGCTGGCCGCAGAGCCTCATTATGTAGGTACAGAATACGGTCGCAAAAATGCCGAATGGATGATGAAACAATTTAAGTCCTGGGGTTATGATGCAAAAATTGAAACCTATCAGGTGTTATTTCCTTATCCGAAAGTGCGCCTGCTTGAGCTGACAGGGCCAACTACCTATAAAGCTAAACTTGAAAATGTAGCTGTAGAAGGTGATGAGTACACCAAGCAAGGCGAAGCACTTCTACCTAGTTATAATGCCTTCTCCACTGACGGAGATGTAGAAGCAGAGTTAGTTTTTGTTAACTATGGTGTGCCTGCCGATTATGAAGAATTAGAGAAGCTGGGAATTGACGTAAAAGGTAAAATTGTAATTGCTAAATATTATGGCTCCTGGAGAGGTATCAAACCAAAGCTTGCTGCAGAAAAAGGTGCCATAGGCTGTATCATCTATTCAGACCCTGAAGATGATGGCTATTATCAGGGAGATGTTTACCCTGAAGGTGCTTTTAAAAATGAGACTGGTGTACAAAGAGGTTCTGTTATGGATATGCCCTTATACCCTGGCGATGTGCTTACTCCTGGCTATGGTGCCACTAAGGATGCGAAAAGACTGGATAGAAAAGATGCTCCAACCATTACAAAAATTCCGGTGCTGCCTATCTCCTATCAGGATGCTAAGCCACTATTAGCTGCCCTTAAAGGTGCAGTAGCCCCTCCATCTTGGAGAGGTGCTTTACCTATAACCTATCATATAGGCCCTGGTCCGGCAAAGGTGCATTTAAAATTAGAATTTGACTGGCAGCTGAAGCCTGCACATAATGTAATTGCCACTATGAAGGGCTCTGAGTTCCCTGACCAGTGGATAATGCGTGGCAACCACCATGATGCTTGGGTGCATGGCGCCAGCGATCCAATAAGTGGAATGGTAGCATTAATGGAAGAGGCAAGAGTAATAGGAGCCTTAGCTAAAAAAGGCCAGAAACCGAAAAGAACTATTGTTTATGGCGCATGGGATGCTGAAGAACCCGGGCTTATTGGCTCTACAGAATGGGTAGAGGATCATGAGAAAGAGTTGCAGCAGAAGATGGTAGCCTACATTAACACAGATGGTAACGGACGTGGTTTTCTTGGAGCTGGTGGTTCGCACACCCTGCAGGCCATGGTAAGAGAAGTAGCACAAACGGTGAAAGATCCACAAAAAGGCGTTTCTCTTGCAGAACGTAGAGCCGCGGCCAATATGCTCAATGGTGGCGATGGTGAATTCAAATTATATGCCTTAGGTTCTGGTTCTGACTACACCCCTTTCATTCAGCATTCAGGAATCCCTGCTTTGAACATTGGGTTCGGTGGCGAAAGCTCAGGTGGTGAATACCATACTATATACGACACTTATGACCATTATAAGAGATTTAAAGATTTCGATTTTGCCTATGGAATAACGCTTGCAAAAACGGCAGGGCGTATTGTACTAAGATTAGCCAATGCAGATGTTTTGCCATTTGAATTGAAACAATGGGAAACTACAGTCTCTGGATATCTGGATGAAGTAATGAAAACCGCAGATGATATGAGGACAGCGGTAGAAAAACACAATATGCTGGTGGATAAAAATGCTTTTGAGCTTGCAGCTAACCCAAAAGAGCCTTTTGTGAAACCAAAGAAAAAGGAGTTGGTACCTTATTTAGATTTCAGTCCTATGCAAAATGAACTGGCTGCACTAAAGGGAGCCATTAATACCTATGCTTCTTTTGACTACACAAAACTGGACGATGCTAAAATCAAAGCCCTTAACGAACTACTTATGAAAAGTGAAAGTCAGTTAATGAGTACAAGTGGCTTGCCAAGAAGAGGCTGGTACAAACATCAGATCTATGCGCCTGGTTTTTATACAGGTTATGGTGTTAAAACTTTACCCGCGGTTCGTGAGGCAATAGAGCAGGAAGACTGGAAGGAAGCCCAATCAGAGATCGTAAAGCTGGCAGAAACTTTCAAACAGTTTAGAGCGCATATAGAAAAGATGAATGCGCTGATGAAGTGACAATCATTATAATTAACAATAAAAGTCAGGGTTTCCATTAAATGGAAACCCTGACTTTTTTGATTCAAACTACTCTCAGTTTAAACAAATCAAGTATCAATATCCTTAACATGTTGTTAATATTAGCTTAACATTGAGTTGTTAATATTAACTTAACATTGCGGTTATGATAAAAAACGCATTTTTTTCAGTACTTTTTATTCTTGGTGGTCTTGCCATAACTAGTGGTCTTTTTGCGCAGACCACCAGCGACAGTTATGGAAAAGGTCATACAATAACTCCTCAAGATTCTTCCTTTTACCTGAAATTTGAAGCCCGTATACAGACTTTGTATTCTGGTGTTCGCGATCAAGAAACTCATATTTATAGCGACCAAATATTAATTAGAAGGTCAAGGTTGAAACTTGAAGGCTGGGCATACAATCCTAAACTGAGCTACAAATTTGAATTAGGCTTATCAAACAGAGACATAGCTTCAGGAGGCATCCCACAGAGCAGCAATACAGCCAATATTGTATTAGATGCTGTGGTTAAATACAATTTTTACAAAAATTGGACTGTGTGGATGGGTCAAACTAAATTACCCGGCAACATTGAACGCGTTATCTCATCCGCATCTTTACAATTTGTTGATCGAAGTAATCTAAATTCAAGAATGAACATCGATCGGGATGTTGGACTTCAACTTAGATATGCCAGTAAGAAATTTAGATACATCGGTGCCATTTCGATGGGCGAAGGCAGAAATATTACTGCTAGAAATGCCGGAGGTTATGATTATACTAATAGAGTAGAATGGCTACCATTTGGCCAGTTTGCAAGTAAAGGTGACTACAAAGCAGCAGATCTTAAAAGAGAAGAAGATGTTAAATTATTGATTGCTGTGACTTATGATCATAATGATCGTGCATCCAGACAAAGAGGTCAGCTAGGAAGATACATGTCTGAACAAAGGACTTTAAATACCTGGTTTGTAGATGCTCACCTTAAATACAGAGGTCTTTCTACAATGATTGAATATGCCAGTAAAGAAGCCCCTGACGGCCCAGTAATAAAAGATGACACAGGAAACTTTCTTGAATCATACTATGTAGGTACCGCATTGAATGCCCAATTAGGTTACTTATTTAAAAATAATATTGAAGTATCAGGAAGATATACAG
Source organism: Fulvivirga lutimaris (assembly GCF_009711525.1). GTDB lineage: Bacteria > Bacteroidota > Bacteroidia > Cytophagales > Cyclobacteriaceae > Fulvivirga > Fulvivirga lutimaris. Next base: position 18,848 of record NZ_SMLV01000370.1, on the reverse strand, counting down.
AGGTGAACCCATTAAAAGAAACACTTAACGCTGAAACAAAACAATATACATTGGGGCTTTCAAAGTATTTTGTTGGTCATAAATTGAAAGTACAAAGTGATATCTCTCTACAGAATGAAGAAAATTCTGCTGATGAATTAATGTACCGTTTTCAGGTGGAAATCACTATATAATACCATCAATCAAATACTTGACTTACTTCATGAAAAAGTCAGGTATTCCGGATTTATTTGGAATACCTGACTTTTTTTTTAAACTTAATAGAGAATTGTTTTTTATATAGATAAAAACAAACCTTTGATATTCTATAGATGGTTAAAAGTATAATAGTTGATGATGAATTAAAGAGCCGGGAAAGCCTTCAAATTCTATTAACTGACTTTTGCGAAAATGTGGAAGTAGCTGCTCTTTGTCAAAATGTTGCTGAGGGTATAAAGGCGATAAAAGAACATGATCCAGATGTTGTTTTCCTGGATATTCAAATGCAGCGAGAAACTGGGTTTGACCTTTTGGAGAAAATCGATGAGATAACCTTTGATGTCATTTTTACTACCGCCTATTCAGAGTACGCTATCAAAGCTTTCCAGTTTAGCGCCATTGACTATCTCCTCAAGCCCATAGACATTTCAGACTTGAACAGGGCAGTAAAAAAGATTGAGAAAAAAGATAAAAACGACATCTCCAAAAAGCTCAACAACCTGTTAGACAATCTCAACCCACAACAAAATGCCATTAAGAAGTTAGCCCTCCCTACTCATGATGGGCTGGTCTTTGTCAAAATAAAAAACATCATCTACCTGGAGGCTACCAGCAACTACACCATTTTCCATACTAATGATGGGCAGCAATATATGGTGAGTCGAACGTTAAAGGAGTATGACGAAATGCTATCTGAGTACAACTTCTTTAGAATCCACAATGCCCATCTGATCAATATCAACTACATAAAAAAATATGTGCGTGGTGACGGAGGCTATGTTGTTCTCACCAATGATGTTTCTCTGGATGTTTCCAAAAGAAAGAAAACCGGATTCCTCCAGAAACTAGGTCATTAGCACCACTTGCTCAATTTCACTCCAAATTCATACCATTAAAAACTACCTTTAGATCGGTTTAAAGGCCACATTCGTTCTTTTTCATCTGTAATACACTCATAATACTTCCCACTTACTCGATAATTCCACCCACCTAATCATTCGCACTCAGAATAGTGCGCTCAACCCACTTAATTTGTTTTCATAATCAGAAATGACAAACCCATGAAAAACAAATTTTTAATTATCGGACTTCTAATTGCAGGTAGTCTTTCAGCATTTAACACAGTTGTTGCACAAAACATAACAGGCGACAAATACGGAAAAGGCCATTCATTATTGGCTCAGGATTCTTCGTTTTACTTAAAATTCGAGGCTAGAATACAGACACTTTATTCAGGTGTTCGTAATCAGGAAACTCATATGTATAAAGATCAAATATTGATCAGAAGATCAAGATTGAAATTTCAGGGCTGGGCATACCACCCTAGATTGAGTTACAAATTTGAATTAGGCCTATCTAATAGAGATATAGCTTCAGGTGGCATACCACAAAGCGGTAATACGGCTAACATCGTATTAGACGCGGTTGTAAAATATAACTTTTATAAAAACTGGAGCGTGTGGATGGGTCAAACCAAACTACCAGGAAACATTGAGCGTGTTATCTCTTCTGCTTCTTTACAATTCGTAGATCGTAGTAATCTAAATTCAAGAATGAACATCGATCGTGATGTTGGAGTTCAGTTAAGATATAAAGGTAAAAGCTTAAGATACTCTGGTGCTATAACTATGGGTGAAGGAAGAAACATGACAGCTAAAAACGCTGGTGGTTATGACTTCACTAACAGAGTAGAATGGTTGCCCTTCGGAGATTTTGCAAGTAGTGGCGATTATAAAGCTGCTGACTTAAAAAGAGAAAATGACGTCAAATTAATGATTGGTGTTACTTATGACCATAACGATCACGCTTCAAGACAAAGAGGTCAATTAGGAAGTTTCCTTTCAGAGCAAAGAACCTTAAACACTTGGTTTGTAGATGCTCACCTTAAATACAGAGGTCTTTCTACAATGATTGAATACGCTGATAAAGAAGCAGTTGACGGATCTGTGATCAGAGATGACAATGGTAACTACTTCGAGTCATTTTATGTAGGAAAAGCATTTAATAGTCAGGTAGGATACCTATTCAAAAACAACATAGAAGTAGCCGGTAGATATACCGAAGTGAATCCAACTAAAGAAACGCTTATGCCAGCTACAAAACAATATACCCTTGGTCTATCAAAATATTTTGTAGGTCACAAGCTAAAAGTACAGAGCGATCTATCATGGCTAGAAGAAGAAGCTTCTGCCGATGAATTGATGTATCGTTTCCAAGTAGAAATTACCCTTTAAAAACCCAAAACATTTAAGAGATGAAAACTAATATCTTCAAATTGAAAAAAATCAAATCCAAGTTATTGTTGGCATTTGGTACCGTATTGCTACTATCTAGTTTCTTAGCTGGATGGGGATACTACTCGATCAACCGAATTTTAGAAATAAGAAAGGTGAAAGAGGAGTTTATGACTATCAATGAAGTGGTGCTGAAAATGCGTAAAGCTGAAAAAGACTTCTTAATGCGTGAAGTTATCAATGAAGATTTTATGCAAACAGGCGAAAGTAAATATATAACTGCTATTAATGATTACACTGCCGACCAAGATTCAATTATATCTTTCTTACAGAACAACAGCTGGTCAACAGAATTAGGTATCAAAGATGACTTAGGGATTCTACTAACAAGCATTAACGGTTATCATGATACTTTTACCAAAATAGCCAACGCTTATCAGGTCAGAGGATTTAAAAATTTCGGTAATGAGGGTGAATTAAGGGCTGCTATCAAGTCAATTGAAAATGCAGACTACAATGTGAATATGGTGCGTCTATTAATGTTAAGAAGACATGAAAAAGACTTCTTTTTAAGAAAAGATCTTTCTTATGTTGAAAAATTTGACGCGGAGATTGAAGCATTCCTAAATGAGTTAGGTAGAGCGTCTTACAATGACGATATCAGAGCTAAAATTGACACTTACGAAACTAAATTCCATGAAGTGGTAGACGCTGAAGAAAGAATTGGTTTTGATGAAAAAAGTGGATTAATGGGTGAAATGAGAGGTTATGTTCATCAGATCGAACCTGTTGTTGACAATTTACTAGTGTTGGTTGATGAACAAACTGATAACATCACTTTTAATACTACAATCACATTTATAGGAGTATTTGTAGCACAGTTGATCATTGGTATCTTCTTGGCTATGATGTTCTCCAATGTCTTAACCACTAACATTCTTTCTATTAAGAATGCTGCTCTTAAACTTGCAGAAGGTATTATCCCTGAGCCAGTGAAAGTTTCTACTGAAGATGAATTAGGTGACACTCAGAAATCAGTGAATGAAGTAATCAGAAGCTTAAAAGATAGTATTTCTGTAGCTAACCTTGTTTCTAAAGGAAATCTGCATAGCGCTAAGAAAGAGGCAACTACTAAGCTGAAAGATGGTGAGCTTGACAGCGCATTGAAAAACATGATTGCTAAGCTTACAGAAATTGTTCAAAGCATTACTAAAGGTGCTGATGAGATCACTTTAGGTTCATCAGAAATCAGTAAGAGCTCTCAAGTTGTAGCAGAAGGTGCTACAGAGCAAGCTAGTTCATTAGAAGAAATTTCTGCTTCTGTTGAGCAAATGGTGAGTAACATCAACCAAAATGCTGAAAATTCTGCTCAGGCTGAAGATATTACAAAAGGTGCTGCAGATAAAATGACTACCGTTAAAGCTGCTACGCAATCCACGTTTGATTCTATTAAAGAGATAACTGAGAAGATTGAAATCATCAATGTAATTGCAGACAAAACTAACTTACTAGCCATTAACGCTGCTGTAGAAGCTGCCAGAGCTGGTGAGCACGGTAAAGGATTTGCAGTGGTTGCGAACGAGGTAAGAAAACTTGCTGAAAGAAGTCAGACTTCTGCTGAAGGTATCATTTCTCTTTCTAAAAACTGTATTAAGGAAGCGCAGAATTCTAGTGAACTTCTAGATCAGTTGTCTCCAGAAGTACTTAAGTCTTTTGACCTTGTTAGAGAGATATCTTCTTCTAGCATTGAGCAAAGATCAGGTGCTGAGCAGATCAATGCAGCCTTGTCTCAGTTGAATCAAGTGACGCAGCAAAATGCATCTTCTTCTGAAGAACTTTCTTCTTCATCACATAACTTCAACAATCAGGCGGAGAAACTTACTCAAACGGTATCTTTCTTCAAACTAGATGAGAAAGAAGAGAGTAAGTCTAAAAAATCTCAAATCATAAGCCAAATAGAGATGTTAAAGTCAATATTAGGTGAAGATTATACTAATACTAATGTTTCAGCTGGCAATTACGATGCTGAAGAAGAGGTTGAAGTTGAAGAGACCACCGATAACGAAGAGCCTAAATCTAAATTAGGTAACGGTTTGAAGATCAAATTAGATGACGATTCTTATGAGAACGGAATGGGTATAACCCTTGAAAACTTTGACGAAGAAGTTGAAGAAGAAGAAGGCGAAGTATCAAAGTCTAATTAATCACTCTAAAAGTCAAAACAATGTTAGAAGACAATAAACATTTATTACTATTTTCCCTTAAGCAGGAGCTTTTCGGAATATCAGTTAAGAACGTGACTAGAGTAATTAATCTTGAAAAGATAATTAAAATACCAAAAGCACCAACCTTCGTGGTTGGTGCCATAAACCTGGAAGGTCATGTTATACCAGTTGTAGACCTGGCAAATAAAATTGATCTTGGAATAACAGAGGTTAACGAAGATAAAAAAGTTATCGTACTCGAAATCCTTAGGGAAGAAGAAGAAACCATGGAAGTGGGTGTAATCATAGATGAAGTTCTTGATGTAGTAGCATTAGAGAACAACGCCCTCGCTGCACCGCCACTAGACAACATGGGATTTAATGCCAACTGCTTAGATGGTATGTACAAGACTGGTGAGGACTTTTATATGGTCATCAGTGCAAGCAAAATATTTGAATCAGAATTAGAAACGTTAGTTCAATAATCATTACGACAATGAGTAAAAATATAGTTATAGCAGAGGATTTTAATGTATCACGTAAGATCATCTCAAGTGTTTTAACCAAAGCTGGTCACTCGGTATTCGAAGCGGCCGATGGTAAAGAAGCTGCCTCCTTTTTTGATGGCCGTAAGATTGACTTACTTGTTACAGATTTCAACATGCCAGAAATGAATGGCGCTGAGTTGATTAAAATAGTGAGATCATCGAATAAGTATTCGTTCATTCCAATTTTGTTACTTACAACAGAAGTGAATGAAAATAAACTGAAAACAGCTTTGGATGAGAACATTACCGCATGGGTAAAAAAACCTTTTCAAGCTGATGATTTCTTAAAAATAGTAACCAAAGCCCTTAGATAATCATGGATTTTCAACAGGAATATATCACAGAAGTTAAACAAATTCTTAAAAGCCTTGAGCAGTCTATGATGGTGCTGGCTCAAGACGCTAACAACCCGGATGAAATAGATAACGCTTATAGGTATCTTCATACTGTTAAGGGTAGTGCCGGAATGTTTGACTATCATCTAATGGAAAACCTAACGCACGAGTTAGAGTATGTCTATTCAGATATTAGAGATGGTATTAGAACTGTTGATGAATACATTTTAGATCTTACACTGCATGCAATTGATGTACTGAATGATCTTATTGAGGGAAATAATGACGAAAAAGCAGTTGATAAATTAATCAAATCTATCAAAGAGCTGAGAGGTGATAGCGCAGGAGAAAGTAGTGAAGCTACAGCCGCTTCCGGATCGTCCACCAAGAAGGAAGAGGCATATATTATCATCTTTCAGCCCAATGAAAACATCTTCAAAAGAGGTGTAAATCTAGCGGCCATTTTAGAAGATATTGCTGATTTAGGAGAACATGATATCATTTTTCATAATGAATCAGTTCCTTTTGAAAAGCAGTTAGAAAATAAGGCCATAATTTCCTGGTTAGAAATACTTCTTATTACAGATCAGGGTGAAGAAGGAATCAATGATGTCTTCATGTTCCTTAATAATGATGAGTACAGCTCCTTTAAGGTAGATGGCGCTGAAAGTTTTGCTTCCGAAAACTACAAGGGCCTCCTTGAGCTTAAAGAAGCGGATATCAACGATAGAATTGAAAAATTCGAAGCCCTTGCCCCAGAAATTTTTACATCTACTGAAGCTGCTGAGGAAGTTGATGAGACTGAAAAATCTCTGGACACAATACTTAATGCAGAAATAGAAGATGAAGAATCTGAAGTTGTAATTAAGAAATCTAAAAAGGGTGCAACTCATGTTAATGTTGATACTCAAAAACTTGATGGCCTTATAAATATTGTTAGCGAGCTTGTTACTTTCAGATCAGAAATACAGCACTTACTAAGCGATCAAAAAAGTGTGCAAATTCAGGAAGCTGTTGAAAAACTTGACTTCCTAACATTAAAACTTAGAGATTCTGCATTTAACATCAGATTGGTGCCTATCAACATTCTTAATGTTAAACTCCAAAGGTTGATTAGATCCGTTTCAAAAGAACTCGGCAAAGAGGTTGATTTTATAACTGAGGGACTTGATACAGAACTTGACAGAAGTATAATAACTGCTCTAGAGGCTCCATTGATGCATATTATCAGAAATTCATTGGACCATGGCATAGAGTCACCTGAAGAAAGAGTAAAAAGAAATAAGCCCGAAAAAGGCCTTTTAAAACTATATTCTTATAACTCTGGCGACCATGTATTCATCCAAATTCAGGATGATGGAAATGGACTTAATTTCAAGAAAATTCAGGAAAAAGGAATTGAAAAAGGGTTGCTCAGTAAAGGCCAAAAATATTCTGAAAAGGATTTGGTTAATGTCATGATGTCTCCTGGTTTCTCCACTGCTGATGCTGTAACAACAGTTAGTGGCAGAGGTGTGGGAATGGATGTCGTTAAAAAAGAAATCAATGCCTTAAGAGGTGATATTGAAGTAAGTACTGAAGAAGGATTAGGGACAATCATAACGCTTCGCTTGCCTTTAACACTTACCATATTAGATACATTAGTTGTAAATGTGGGAGAGGAAAAATACCTGATTCCTATTAATGAAATTGAGACTTGTATTGAAGAAAATCATAGTGAACTTTTCCGTAAAAAGTCCAGACAAATCAAGCTTGATGACCAATTAGTGCCATTTGTTTCTCTAAGAGAATATTTTGGAAGAGAAGATTTTCCTGAAAAAGAAGTGGTGATAGTGGTAAATAAAAATGATACTAAAATCGCAGTCGTAGTTGATAGCATAATCGGACAATATCAGACGGTTTATAAGCCGTTGAACGAGTTGTTACAAGATATAGACTGTTTCTCCGGTGCTTCCATACTTGGCGATGGCAGTACTGCACTTATACTTAATGCACTGAAACTTAAGAATTAAGGTTAACTATGATTCATAAGATTTTGCTCATAGATGACTTGAAGGTCATTTACAGTACTGTAAATGCAATATTATCTCCAAGAGGCTGCGAAATTACTTATTGTAGCACCGGCCTCGAGGGAATTAAAAAAGCTGAAGAGCAAATATTTGATTTAATCCTTTTAGACATTCACCTGCCAGATGCTAATGGACTTGAAGTTTGCCAACAGCTAAAAAAACTACCTGCTTATCAGTTCAGACCAATACTAATGCTAACCTCAGACATGAGGAAGCTTGAGCGTGGGCTTATGGTAGGTGCTTCAGATTATATCATTAAACCTTTTAAAGAGGTTGAGCTTATAGCAAGGGTTTTTACTCAATTGAATGTTAGTAAAAATCAAATCTCTTCTGACAAAGAGGTAAAGGGGCTTAGAGAAAATCTTAACAATCAGCATTCTAAATTAGAAGAACTGCAAAATGACCTGTACCAATATTTTTATCAAACAGCTCACAAGTTAAGATCTCCCTTGAGCAGTATGGAAGGTTTATTTTCTCTAATGAAAATTGAAAACCCAGAAGTTGCTAACAATCAATATGTTGGATTAATAGAACAGACTGTTGGAAAACTCACTTATATCAATCAACAGATCGCAAAAATTGGTGAAATCAAAACTCATCATGTCAATAGTAAGGCACTCAATTTAAAATCCTATATTCATTCGCTCGTTGATAGAAAATTCCACGAGGCTAATATGTTAGTAGATATAGACTCTGAAATTAAGTTATCGACAGATTCTATTATTTTGACTAATGGTATCCAGCCAATACTAGAAAATGCGGTTTTTTATACTGGTTGTATAAATACCAGAGATGCTCAAATATCTATTAAGAGTACAAAATCTGAAAACGGCTTAAGTATTGTGATTGAAGATAACGGACCAGGAATTTCTAAAGATAAGCTTCAGAAAATATTCGATATGTTTTATATTGGTAATGACCAATCCACAGGTAATGGTCTTGGCTTGTTTATTAGCAAAACAGCATTGGCCAAATTGAATATTGATCTAAAGATTTCAAGTAAGGAAAATGAATACACAAAAGCTATATTAACCATACCAAATAGCATTATAGCTAATAATCAGACCCACATATCAAGCCAAAAGACCGCCTAAAACCATGAGTCCAAAAAAAGATATCTCTACTGAAGATTTTAGTAAAATGACTAGTTATTTGGCAGAGAAATATGGTCTCCATTTCAAACCTGAGAAAGTTACAATGCTGGAATCAAGGTTTCTAAAGAGGTTAAATGCGCTACACATAGAAAATTTCAAACAATACCTTGACTATGTTTTCAGCGGAAAAAATAATGAGGAATATAAGTTTTTCATTGATCTGGTAACTACCCATAAAACCTCCTTCTTTAGGGAGCAATATCAGTTTGATTATTTAAAAAGTATTTTGCCCGATTTTGCCAAGAGAAGAATAAATATCTGGAGTGCCGGGTGCTCAACAGGCGAAGAGGTTTATACTTTGGGAATGTTACTTAATGAAGAAAAAAGTAACCTTAATTCGCTCGATTACAAAATAGTAGGTACAGATGTTTCAGTTCCTGCACTAAAAAAAGCAGCCAAAGGCACTTATACCAATACTGAACTGATGGGCGTTAGCGACAGCTTGAAGAGAAAGTATTTCAAAAAAACTTTAGTTGGCAATATTGAGGCGCTGAAATTTAATAATGCTGAGATTACAAGCAAAATTAAGCTTGGTGTTTTAAACTTGAATAATAAGACCTATAACTTGACAGATACTTTTGACTTTATTTTTTGTAGAAATGTGATCATCTATTTCAGTGCGGAAACGCAAAGAAAAGTTTTACAGAAGTTAATTAACAAGTTAAAACCGGGCGGGCTCTTGTTTCTTGGGCATTCAGAAACGGCCATTGGAACCAACCTCCCTTTAAAAAGTATAAAGCCAACCATCTACCAAAAACTGTAATATGATAAAAGTTCTGATTGTTGATGACTCTGCACTGGTACGCCAAACGTTTAAAGCACTGCTTGACAGTGACCCTCAAATAAAAGTTATTGGTACAGCCAGCGACCCATATAATGCAGTTCAGAAAATTCAGAAAGAAAAACCTGATGTAATTACCCTCGACATTGAGATGCCAAAAATGGATGGCATCACATTTTTGCAAAAATTAATGCGCCAGGTATCTATACCAGTTATAATTATATCTAACCAGACCGTAAAGGGTGCCGATGTAGCGTTAAAGGCCCTGGAAAATGGTGCAGTAGATGTGCTTACCAAACCCAACTTATCTACCGATCAATTGATGGAAGAATCTCGGGTTCTTTTAATTGATAAGATTAAATCGGCTTTTTACGCTGGCAGCAAGAAAAGAGGTAGCGCTCCTCAAAAGGAGAATACAACAGTTTCATCTCAGCCTGGGCATATCGATGACCATGTTTTTAACAGCACTGTTATTGCAGTTGGTGCCTCCACGGGTGGCACAGAGGCCATTAGACAATTTTTAGAAGGGTTACCGGCTGACATGCCCCCTATTCTTATTGTTCAGCATATGCCAGAAAAGTTCACTGCTAGTTTTGCTCAGAGGCTCAATACCCTTTGTAAACTAACAGTTAAAGAAGCTGTGCATAATGATTTGATAGTTCCAAGAACGGTCTATATAGCGCCTGGTAATCATCATATGTCAATGATCAGCTCCGGAGGCAAAAAATATCTCCAAATCACAGATGGTGATTTAGTAAATAGACACAGGCCTTCTGTTAATGTATTATTTAACTCTGTGGCCACCTTTATGGGCAAAAAATCTATTGGTATTATGTTGACCGGTATGGGAGATGATGGCGCCACTGGGATGAAAGCTATGTATGATAAGGGTGCATTTACTATAGCACAAAATGAAGCTACTTCGGTAGTTTATGGTATGCCACAAAAAGCCATTAAAGAAGGTGGTGTTAAAGAAATATTACCTCTTTATGATATCGCATCTAATGTTTGCGATTTCCTTGCCAAGAATTAAGCATAATTTAATATTTAATAGTAGCTTGAAGTATGGCTATTGCTAATTGGATAAAATCTTTATCAGAGGTAGGTGTTCATGAAGATCTGACTTATACTGACAGGAGGTCGGTGATCTTAACCAATATCATTACTCTGGTTTTTGTCACTTTAGCATTTCTAGTCTTTGCCGGCTTCCCATCTAACTATAAGTTAGACGTTTTCTATGACTCGCTAACCTCAATGCTGTTTTTAAGTATCCCATTGATACTTAATCGTTTTAGGCTATACTTTATTAGCAAGTTTTATCTCTCCAGCGCTCCGCCACTTTTTATAACCTATGACATAGTCACTTATATGCAGACATTGGAGGTTGTTCCTGTGAGCACCTACATTGGGTTACGATTCTACTTACTCGCATGTGCATGCGTACCTTTTATAGTTTTTAGTACCAAGGCTCCTTTTACAAAACTTATTGTTGGTGTGCTTCCAACGGCACTGTTGCTGATATTTGCGAATGACATTTTCACCTATTTCGGTGTTGACTATCTTTTAGTTGGCGCTCCAGATGAGGAATATTTCTCTATAGGCAAAAAGACCTTGCTTTCATACATACTCATAGGTGGGGCATGCTTATCATTAAAATTTTACATAGAGCGTAATGATGATATCAATAAAGTACTCATTGACAAGCTTGCTTATCAAAATAAACTAATAAAACAGCAGGCTGAATTAGACCTTTCCCAAGTTAATGAAGAGTTGAAATTCAAACTTGATGAGTTGAGCAAACGAGAATTCATGCTTAATGAATCTCAAAGTATTGCCAAAATAGGAAGCTGGGAGCTCGATAAAAGAAACCGATTTACATTTTGGTCACACGAAATGTTCAACATATTCGGTCTGGACAAAAGTACTCCGATTCATAACATCAACTTTACCCAATTAGTAGGAAAAGAAGATGGCAATAAGTTCTTTAAAGCCACAAAGGATTTAATTGAGCTGCAAGGCAATTATGATTTAACAATGGAGGTTAACACCCCTGAAGGTATTAAAAAATGGTTGAAGGTTCGAGCAACCGCAATTAAGGACCAAGAAACAATAATTGGCGTTCGCGGGATTTGCCATGATATTACGATTTACAAAGAGTCTGAAAAGCTATTAAAAGAGCGCGAGAGTAGTTACAGAAACTTATTTGAACAGTCATTTTATCCGATAATAGTTACTGATAAAAAAGGGGAAGTTTTAACTACTAATGAAAGCTTCTCTGAGCTGATAGCCACTGCCAAAGAGGAAATAGTATTTAAAAACATTAATGACATCATTAAAGTAGAGGAAAACTTTAGGTTGGACTCAGCTTTACTCAATGAAGACAGGTCTAGCTTTAAAGGGTCTATAGAAACTATAGACAATATTCTCACCGTTGAAATTAACATTAAGCGGCATGAAGATAATAAGTTGATGTTCGTAGTCAGAGATGTGACTAAAATTATAGAAGCACAAAGGAAGCTACGAGAAAATGAAGTTAAGTTCAGGACTTTCTTTGAATCATCTGCAATAGGCACAGCTATAGTGTCTCTTGAAGGAGAATTCTTGGAAGTAAATGACCAGTTATCCCAAATTACCGGCTACAGTAAAAATGAGCTTTTGAAGTTTAAGTTTCGGGACATTACCTATTCCGAGGATATTGATGATGATATAAGATTATATTCTGAAGCTAAGGCGGGTAAAATGAAAACCTACCAAAAAGAAAAACGATATATCCATAAATCCGGAGCAATAATATGGGTTTATGTATTTGTTTCAATTGTTAGAGATTCTAATGGCTCAGCTGAATATGCTGTAACTCAGATAGAGGATATTACTGAAAGAAAACATGCTGAATCAGAGCTCATTGAAGCAGAGACTAAATTCAGAACCCTTGTAGAAAAATCAGGTGTTGGTGTTTACATTTTAAAGGACGGTAAACATGATTATGTAAACCCAGCATTTGCAAGTCTTCTTGGCTATACACAAGATGAAATTATCAATGCGGACAATATTACATCATTCGTTCACCCGGATGATAAGGAGCTAGTAGTAAAAAATGTTAATGCAAGACTTAATAATGAAGTTGAATCCATTCAATATGAATTAAGAGGCATCAAGAAAAACGGTGAGACTATCTGGACGGAAGTATTTGGAAGTAGAATACCGTATCAAGGCAGTGAAGCAATCATTGGAACTATGATTGATATTTCGAGCAAAAAAAATTATGAAAAAGAGCATGCACTTTTAAGTTCGGTTGTACGGTCTATAGATGAAGCCATAATTAGTATTTCAATTGACGGATTCATCAATTCCTGGAATCAAGGCGCGAGTAAAATATTTGGAATAGATTCAAAAGACGCAATTAATCAGCCTTTAAATGAATTATTACCTGCTGAACTATTACCCGATGATAAGGATATTGACTCAATAATGAGCAGTGAATTCCTAATCGAAGACTTAGAAAAAAACTGGAACAAAAAGGGTGATATCAGAAATATCTCTATGTCATTTTTCCCTTTAAAAGACAATAATAATAACGTAATAGGTTCAACAGTGATGGCGCGTGACATAACCTTTAGAACAAGAGCAGAAAATGCTATTAAAGAAAGTCAGGAGCGCTATCGTGAGCTAGTAGAAAATGCAACTGAAGCAATAGTAATTATCAACGTTGACACGGGAAAATTTGTTAATGTTAGTAAAAGTGCAGGAGATCTGTTTAAGATAAAACCCAAGGATTTATATGAAATGGGCCCTGCTGATGTAAGCCCTGAGTTTCAACCAGATGGAACAGAGTCAGCCAAAGCTGCAATCACTAATGTCAAAAAAGCTATTAAAAAAGGTAAGGCATCATTTGACTGGACCCATTGTGATGTTGATGGCAATGAAATCCCTACAGAAGTCAGACTCCGTAAAATACCCTCAAAAGATGGCATATTTGTTCGCGGCAGTATAATAGATATAAGTGAAAGGGTAGAAAAAGAGAAGCTACTTGCTGAGGCTAACAAAAAAATAGGTGAGCTAAAATTAATGGCGCTAAGATCTGTTATGAGTCCTCACTTCATTTTCAATGTGCTCAATTCTATACAGTTCTTTATTGGTAAAAATGATAGATTAAATGCCATTAATTATTTATCTACTTTCTCGAAGCTAATAAGAAGCATTCTTACACATTCGGTTGATAACAAAATCAAGCTTTCTGAAGAAATTGAAATGCTCAAAAACTATATCAATCTGGAAATGTTGCGTTTCGAAAATAAATTTGAATTTGAACTAATAGTTGATCCTGACCTGGAAGTAGATCATATTGAGGTGCCTTCACTCCTAATTCAGCCTTACGTTGAAAATGCCATACTTCACGGTCTCTACAATAAAAAAGAACCTGGAAAATTGACGCTAGACATCTCTGAAAAAGGGGATGTTATCTATTTTAAAATTGAAGACAATGGCATAGGCCGTGAAGCAGCAAGAAAAATCAGTCAGAAAAATTTCCCTACCCATAAGTCTATGGGGCTAAAGGTTACTGAAGAAAGGCTACGATTGATCAATGAAAACAAAAATGTTTCCTTCTACATAGAAGACCTAAAAGAGGGCAAAAAGGCTGCAGGTACCAGAGTGACTATTGGCGTGATGACCTAACTAATCTGAGACTTAGGAATAATTTTACTTTTCAGGCAACAAAAAGCTGACAAATACCATTATACAACTAATGGTAATGAAATTGCTGGAGCATACTTCTCGCGCATTAATTTTATTGATTGCAATAAGTACGAATCTTATTGCCCAAAATACCCTTGTAAAGGGTGAGTTAGTGGATAAAAATAACCTCGAACCGTTACCCTATGCCAACATCATACTTTTATCAAAAAATATAGTTTATAGCACAGACAGCTTAGGCAGGTTTTCCATTCCGTATAGTAATGAAACTGATAGTTTGAAGTTTTTATTTCTTGGCTATCAAGAGCTACTCTTACCGATCAGCCAAATCAAAAAGGATTATACCATTCTACTGGAAAGCAAAGCCAAAACACTTCAGGAAATAGAAATAATGGCAATGCGGTCAGATGCTCTTCAGCAATTTGAAAATGTAAGGCCTGGTAAACAGGTTTTAAAAAAAGAAATAATATTACAGCTGCCTGCATTGGCCGGGGAGCCAGATTTCATCAAAGCTTTAACGCTATTGCCTGGTGCGTCTAAAGGCATAGAAGGTTCCAGTGATTTTTTTGTGCGCGGTGGGGCAGCCGATCAAAATCTGGTTTTAATGGATGGCGCCACTGTTTATAATACAGGTCATTTATTTGGCTTTCTGTCCGTCTTCAACCCTTCAGCTATTGGTGAGGTGAGTATGATGACAGGTGGTTTTCCAGCTGAATATGGAGGCAGGTTGTCATCAATCATTGACATCAGTTCTAAAGACCCTTCAATGAACCAGACTTTCATTGAAGGTGGTGTAGGGCTCATATCATCCAGAGTATCCATTGAGCAGCCAATTATCAAAGACAAACTGGCCATTCAAATTGCTGGTAGAAGGACTTATGCTGATCAGGTTGTCCGTTTGGCAAGCATTGATTTACCATATTACTTCTATGATGTAAATATCAACGCTATATGGAATATTAATGACAATTCTAGTCTCCAATATGGGTTTTACTCGGGTGATGACGTGCTGGATTTTAGTGAAGTTAGAGATGAGAATATTGAAGGAGATGCTGCTGGCACATCATTTAATCTGGGCAATGCTATCCATACCTTAAAATATGAGTATCAACAACTCAATCTCACTTCAGAAACCTACTTACATCTTACAAGATTCGATTATAAGATTAACAGCTACTTTCAGGATAATTTTATTAACGTTATTGCAGATATTCAAGACCTTGGTTTAAGCCAGAAGTTTTCACTTAAAAGCACTGAAAATAGAAGCTTTAATTTTGGACTATCAACTATTCTGCGAAATGTGGATCCCAATTTAATCAACTCTGGAGGTGAAATTTCGGAGATCATACCAAGCAGTGATGGCACTACAAGGGAAGTTACGGAGTCGGCTATTTTTGGTGAGTGGGAGTTTAAAAAAGACAAACTGGAAGGAATTATTGGATTAAGAACTTCTGCAGCCTTTGTAGAAAATACCAACTACGTACAACCTGAACCAAGAATTGCACTAAGGTATAGCCTGAATGGCAACTATGCCCTTAAAGCCAGCTATACTCGAATGAGCCAGTATGTTCACCGTGTTTCAAGCTCTTCGTTCGCTCTTCCAACTGATATTTGGTATCCTGTGGATGAAGATGTAGCGCCTCAAAGTGCAGACCAGTTTACCGTTGGGTTGAGCAAACTAGTTAAGAATGGCGAGATAGTATTGAGCACAGAAGCCTATTATAAAAGCATGCAAAATTTGGTTGAATACCGGGAAGGCACTAATCTGGTTCTTAACAATGATTTCAAAAGCGCACTTATCCAGGGCAATGGAGAAGCATATGGGTCTGAATGGTTAATAAGAAAGGATGCAGGAAAGTTAAGGGGTTGGCTATCTTATACATTGTCATGGACAAACCGCCAATTTGAAGAACTAAATAATGGGCAAGCCTTTAAGGCAAGATATGACAGAAGGCACAATGTTTCTATAGTGACCAATTATGACCTGGCTGAACGATGGAGGCTGTCAGCAGTCTGGGAGTTTTTATCAGGGGCACGCTTCACTCCTATTATTGGGTATTACGGAGTGCCAAATTCTGCTGCCACAGGTGTGGATTTAATTCCAATTTTTCCGGAACGCAATTCAGTACAACTTGCTAATGCCCACAGGTTGGATTTAAGCATAACCTTGAAAGGTAAACAGCGATTGAACAAAAATTGGTATGGCGAGTGGCAGTTCAGTGTTTATAATGCCTATAACAGAGCAACTCCTGTAGCTATAAATATTGTTTATAATGAGGAGACCAATAGTTACAGCTATGAACAACCGGGCCTGATAGGTCTTTTACCATCAATATCCTACAACTTTAAATTTTATAAATGATAGTTAAGAACTTGCATATTGTCTTCCTCTGTGTATCAGCACTGCTAACAGCTTGCCTGCCAGAGCCGCTGCCTGTCAATAATGTGCCTGTTTTAGAAAACACAGTGGTTGTTGGTTCTCAAGAATTGCCCGATGAGTTTATAGCCATTTCATTGAGCAAAAGCTTTGGTGCTTTGGATGCAGGACCAGATTCTGATATCGAAGCCTTACTAGATGAACTGCTTATAGATAGCGTGGAAATGTTCATTGAAGTTGCCGGACAGAATTATCAACTTCAAAATTTAACGAATGGTATTTACCTAGGTACTGACATACCAGAAATTGTTGGTGAGGAGTACACATTATCATTTATCAACCCCTTAAATAAAAAACCTGTAGTTTCTAAAAGTAATTTACTCCCCTTCATTGGCTTTGATTCTTTAGAGATTTCCTTAAATGAAACAGCGTTTGATACATTAATCAACGTAAACCTATGGATTGAAGACCCTGCTCAAAAAAATTGGTATATGGTGAACGTTCAAACATTTAATGAGGACTATGACATTCAGGCAAGACCTTATACCGAATTGCTTGATGATATTGATTTTAACGGGGAATTATATAATCATAAGTTTACGATTCCATTTAGAGACTATGAGCCAGGTGATACCATTTTCGTTTCCATGGCCAATATCAATGAAGAATATTACGAATTTCTGAAACTAAGAAAAGATCAGCGATTTTCACTTCTTGACGGGCTGGGGGAACCTATTAATTACCCTACTAATGTTGAGAATGGTCTTGGGTTCTTTCATACCCATCAACCTGATATAAGGTTTGTTTTATTTGGACAATAATTTAGAGGCCAACCCCCTGCGCCATAAGTGTGGCCAGCAATGGAATACAGAAAAGCAGCAGAAGCTCCACTTTCAAGATTAGCCTTAAGTGTTCAGGAATTGTAATTTCATCTTCAGCCTCACCCTTTCTATTCTTAAAATAGAAAACTGTTGGCCAAATGGACAAAATGCCCACAATTAGGAATAGTAATACTTTAGTGATAAAGATTGGGTTATTAGTGTAATACTCAGCAGGCTTGCCTATCCCAAACCACAGGTATAAACCTGCTCCAACTACAATCATTGAACTTAATCCATAAAGACCATCTATTTTAAATATTGTCTGAACTACGCTTCTCTTTAAAACCCTTTTTAGCAAAACAGCCTCAGCAAAAACAGTGGCTACAACTAGAAACAGCCCAATAAAATGAAGGTATCGAACAAATATTAACTCACTCATAATTACACATTACCAATTGCCTTAAACCCACCATTTTAAAGGCAGCTGTAGATCCCTAATAGACTCAATGACGAGGTCAGGTTTAAACGGAAAATCTACCAATTGTTCTCTTTTGGTCATTCCCGAAAGTGTAAGTATCGTTTTATAACCGACAGATACTCCTCCCTGAATATCTGTAGCCATGGTATCCCCTATTACCGTTACTTCATCTGTAGCCAGCCCAATATGCTTTCTGGCTGAGCGCATCATCACAGGACTAGGTTTACCAACACTAAAGGCCTTCTTGCCAGTAGCTTCTTCTATCATGGCCACAACTGCAGCAATTCCTAAGTTATTCCAGCCTTGCTTTCTTGGGGTAGCATCAAGGTTAGTAGCTATCAGCTTCGCACCTTCCAAAATAAAATCAATGGCCTTTCTTACCATTTCCAATGTAAAGTTGATGCCCTCACCTACTACCACAAAGTCAGGGTCATTCTGCACAAGGTTAAACCCATTTTCATGTAAACTTTTGATCAGTCCTCCTTCTCCTAATACATAAGCTGTACCACCAGGAAACTGATGTCCCATAAAATGTGCGGTAGCCATGGCACTGGTATAAACATGCTTCTCCTCTACTTTGATACCCATTTTCTTCAGTTTTTGAACTCCATCAAGTGGTGTTCGCTGACTGTTATTTGTCATAAAAGTAAAAGGGATATCTTCCTTCAACAGTGTGTTTATAAATACATCCGCGCCAGGGATCATTTGATTTTCTATATAGATGACACCGTCCATGTCAATAAGCAATCCATGTTTCATAATCTATAGATTTTGTTCGATTGGAAAGTCTATAATCTAATGCGACTTTCAGTACAATATAAAGCTACTTTAAGGATATAGAAAAGAGGAAGATGTATTACTTTTTAGTTAATTAAGATGCAACCGATTGAATAATAGATAAGCTGTTCAATACAACTCCTTTCTTTTTATGATACCAGTTTTATATATTGAGTTTTA
>NZ_SMLV01000340.1 GCF_009711525.1 Fulvivirga lutimaris | reverse complement strand
TTTAAATCGTTCCTTTAATTTTAATTAAATAGGATGCATGTGGGGGTATAAGCCTCGGTTTCAGATACAAATTTCAACAAGCCAGTTTCTCTATTTCGCTCGAAAACAACAATGTTATCTGACCTTTCATTGGCAACTAACAGAAACTTATCATCGGGGCTGAGAGCAAAATTTCTAGGCCAGTCGCCTCTAGTAGACTCGAAACCAACAGAAGAAAGTCCTCCGCCTTGTTGATCTATAGAAAATATAGCTATTGTATTAGGTCCTCTGTTAGATGCATAAAGAAACTTGCCATCAGCAGACACATGAATATCGGCACTTTGATTTTTCTCTTCTGTGTTTTCAGGAAGAGTACTTATGGTTGAAGCTATGCTATATGTACTATCCGACTTCACAACCTGAGAGACGGTGCCATTCAGTTCATTAATAACATAAATCCATTCTTTTGCTGGGTGAAAGGCTAAATGCCTTGGACCTGCACCTCCGGCCATTCTTAATGTCTTTTGAGCTGCAAACTCAAACTTATCATTCACTATTTTAGAAAACCACAATTCGTTGGCGCCAAGGTCAACGGAAATGACTTCATTATTCTTAAACCATGCTGAATGCGCATGAGGCCCTTCTTGTCTATCTGTAGTGTCACTGCCCTCGTGTTGCTGCAAATCCAGCAATGGAAGGATCTCACCTTTGTCATTAAGCTTCGAAAGTGCCACATTGCCGCTTGAGTAGTTGGCAGTAAGTATCATGTTATTGACATTAGTTGTAATAAAACATGGGTGAATACCAGAAGTAGATGTTCTGTTTATACTTATCAAGGTGTCCTCTTTGATGTTAAAGGACTCCATAGTACCTGCTTCATTTTCATTAACAGCCAGAAGATATTTATTGTCAGCGGTAACAGCCAGGTAAGATGGATTTTCTGTTTTGGCAACCAGTCCCGCATTTGTTAGAGTTCCTGAAGAATCCATTTCGAACTTGTAGATTCCCTCACTTTGGTCTGAGGTATACGAACCCACATAAAAGGTATAAGCTGCCACTGTTTTTACTTCTTCTTCCATTGCTTTTTTACAACTAATGGTTATCGAAAAAATAACCAACAAAAGGAAAGGATTTTTGATCATAATGCACTTTGAATTTTTAGAAAAAGCCAAGATATAAAATTTAATCGACTTGCAATTTGTGGTTTTAAAGTAGAAATGACGATTTTCTAGAGAATGGGATAAGTCGTCTCTCGCTTATCCAAATTGCAAACGGTTGCGGTATAAATTTTACAAAGCAAACGTATGAATTCTTACTTTTTACCGAATAGTTTTAATAAATTAAGTCCTTAAACTGAATTATCCAGAAAATTTATATCAATGAAAAACGAAAAACCTAAAAACGAAAAACTTAGCAGAAGAACATTTATTAAGAACTCAGGAATACTTGCTGCCGGTGTAACAATCGTGCCTAGCAATGTGGTTTCTGGCCTTGGTTATGTTCCGCCAAGTGACAAGTTGAATATTGCCGGAATTGGAGTAGGTGGAATGGGTAGGGGGAACCTTCGAAATATGAATTCACAAAACATCGTGGCTCTTGCAGATGTAGACTGGAAATATGCCAAAAGGTGTTTTGATGATTATCCGAAAGCAAAGCAGTACAAAGATTATCGTAAAATGCTCGATGAAATGGACAAGGATATAGACGCAGTCATGATTAGTACACCTGATCATACTCATTATGTAACGGCCAAAGACTCAATGCTTGCTGGTAAACATGTGTATCTGCAAAAGCCTTTAACACATTCAGTTTATGAGTCAAGAAGACTTCGTGAGCTTGCTAAAGAAACAGGGGTAGCTACTCAAATGGGTAACCAAGGTAATTCATCTGACGATATGCGTAAAGTTTGTGAGTGGATCTGGAATGGTGAAATTGGAGAAGTTACTAAGGTAGATGCTTGGACTGACCGACCAATTTGGCCTCAAGGTTTGGAACGCCCTACAGAAAAACACGATGTACCTTCTACTTTAGATTGGGACCTATTCTTAGGGCCAGCTGCTGAGAGACCTTACCACCCAGCTTATACTCCTTGGAACTGGCGCGCATGGTGGGATTTTGGAACTGGTGCTTTAGGTGATATGGCTTGTCATATTATGGATCCTGTTTATAAAGCATTAGAGTTAGGGTATCCTTATGCTTTTGAAGCTACGTCATCTCAGGTGAATACTGAGAGCGCACCTGTGGCAGAGAAGGTAACATATTATTTCGGTGAAAGAGCTGCTAAAGGAAAAATTAAAATGCCTGCTGTTGAATTCACATGGTTTGATGGTGGACTGAAGCCTAATAGGCCTGAAGGTCTTAAAGATGGCTGGTACCCTGGTGACCAAAGAGGCTGGGGTGGTGCTATATTCTACGGAACTAAAGGTACATTGATCTGCGGTACTTACGCTATGCAGCCATTTATTATTGGTAGAGAGGACAATCCACCACCTGTAACAAATGAATTGCGTAGAATTCCTAAAGCCATGGAAGGTGGACATGAAATGGATTGGGTACGTGCGGCTAAGGAGAACAAAAAGTCGAGAGTGGAAGCAAGTTCAAACTTTGACTATGCAGGTCCTTTAAATGAAGTTGTAGTGGCTGGTAATCTAGCTGTTAGGCTTCAGGATTTAAGAAGAAGATTAGAGTGGGATGCAGAAAACATGAAGATTACTAATATTGGAGATAATGAGGAAATAAGAGTGGTGTCTTCAGATAAGTTTACTGTGATAGATGGTGATCCAAAGTTTGATACAAAATATGAAACAATAAATGCTAAAAATGCAGCTGAAAGCTATATAAAAAGAGTCTATAGAAAGGGCTGGAGTTATTAATCTAAACAAACAATAAATATTTGAGAACTATGAAAATTAAATTATTAGTATTTGCATTTGTCTTATTTATCTTCCAGGCATGTGGATCAAAATCTGGCGAAAATGCTGAAGCTACAGATGAAACTGCAACTGAAGAGGCAGTAGAAGAAGTGGCAGAAGAGCCGGTTATGAATGGGCTTACTCAGGCTGAAACAGAAGATGGCTGGATGATGCTGTTTGATGGAGAGTCATTTGATGGATGGAGAGGTTACCATAAAGATAGTGTGCCTTCTGACTGGAAAATTGACAACGGTAGTATTTATATGGCTGCTTCTGGTAGAGGTGAAGCTGGCTCTGAAAATGGTGGAGACATTCTATATGATCAGAAGTTCGGCAACTTTCATTTGAAGCTAGAGTGGAAACTATCTGAAGGTGGAAATTCTGGTATATTCTATCTTGGTCAGGAGACTCCTGAATTAGATTATATATGGAAAACTGCTCCTGAAATGCAGGTGCTATCTCCTAAACATATTGACTGGAACTTAGGTAAAGATGGTAACAGGAGAGCTGGGTCTCTTTATGATCTTTATGCTGCTGATCCTCAGAATGTTAAGCCTGATGGTGAGTGGAACCAAGTGGAAATCATTGTTTACAATGGTACTGTAGTACATAAGCAAAATGGGGAAACTGTTGTTGAGTACCACTTATGGACTCCACAGTGGAAGGAAGATGTTGCTGCTAGCAAATTTCCTGAATTGAATCCTAACTGGGCTGATGTAGCTAAAGAGGGGTACTTCGGATTACAGGATCATGGTGATGACGTTTGGTTTAGAAATATCAAGATCAAGCAGATGTAATTTCGAATTATATGATAATAAAAAAGGCCTCAATTGAGGCCTTTTTTTTATAGTTTGTTTTCCTTAATATAACTCAGGCTTTTTGTAATATCTCCAAAAACATCACCCCCTGGTGATTGATCCTGCTCAACAAAATACTGTTCTAAACCTGCAGTATCAGCATTGGCAAAAATTTCCTTCCAGTCAATGACGCCTTCACCTACCGGAGTGAATTGCTTTTCTCTGTTCATATCCTTAACATGCCACAAAGGGAATCTTCCCGGATGCTTCTTGAAATATGCCACTGGGTCTTGCTTAGAAACAGTCATCCAATACATGTCCATTTCAAATTTAACAAGGTTTTTATCACACCTGTCCAGAAGCACATCGTAGGGTTTCTGACCATCAAAATCAAAAAACTCAAAATCATGGTTGTGATACCCCATGGTAATGCCAGCAGATTTCGCCTTTTCCCCACACATGTTTAACAAGTCACTGTGTGCCTTATAATCATCGAGTGAGGTTCTTTCACTTTCAACCAGGTAATTACAAACCAAATACTTTTCATTTAGCGTAGAGGCAGTTTCTAAAAGTCTGTCAAAATCATTGGTCAAGGGAGTAATGCCAGCATGCAGACTGGTCGACTTTAAACCAAAATCATCCATCATCTTTTTAACTTCTGCAGCAGGATTTCCAAAAATCGCCCCTTCATTGTAATTCCAGAATTCCAAATCTGAAAATCCGATTTCTGAAAGCTTTTTGAGGGTGCCTTTAAAATCTTTTTCCAGAGCATCGCGAACTGTATATATGCCGATGCCATAAGATTTTTGAGCACTGCCCATACATGATGAAATTAAGGAAGGTATTAATGCCAACCCTAGTGCAGATGAGCCTGATATTTTTAAAAAGTCTCTACGTTCCATAATTATAAATTTCGTTTTTTTAGTTGGTCTACTGCATAATGGGCAGCTCTAGCTGTTAGTGCCATGTAGGTTAAGCTTGGGTTTTGGCAAGCAGATGAAGTCATAGCAGAGCCATCTGTAACAAACACATTCTGAACTTCATGTAGCTGGTTAAAACCATTGAGCATCGAGGTTTTAGGATCACGTCCCATTCGTGCAGTTCCCATTTCATGAATACCATAGCCTGGTACTGCATCTGTATCAGTTGTTCTGATATTTTTACCTCCAGCAGCCTCCAGCATTTCTACCTGAGTTATAGCCATGTCTTTACGCATAGCAAATTCATTCTCCTTAAACTCAGCAGAGATATGAAGCGTTGGTAAGCCCCATTTGTCAGTAACATTATGATTTAACACAACTGCATTATCTTCATAAGGCAAGCACTCACCAAAGGCATTGAGGTTCATTTCCCATGGCCCTGGTTTCATGAGCTCATCTTTAAATTCCGCACCAAACCCAAGCTTTCGATTACCATAGCCCCAACCTTGTCTGTTAGCGCCACCTTGCATTCCATACCCTCTTAAAAAATCAGGGTGCTTGTCTTTGATGTTTCTAAATCTTGGTACATATATACCATTAGGACGAAAGCCATGATGATATTTGTCTTCATAGCCTTCGAAATCAGCTATTGTATTAACTTGAAAATGATGATCCATCAAGTACTTCCCTAAAGTTTCGCTCGTATTTCCTAGCCCGTTAGGAAAAGCATTGCTTTTCGAATTAAGCATGATCCAGGTTGAGCCGAGCGTAGAAGCACAAAGGAAAATTACCTTGGCATAATATACATGTGTCTCGCTTGTTTCAGCGTCTATTATTCTTACTCCTTTGGCTTTCTTTGTATTTTCATCATAGATCACAGACTCGACAATCGAATATGGTCTCATGGTCATGTTGCCTGTTGCTTCAGCAGCAGGTAGTGTTGAAGCGTTACTGCTAAAATATCCACCATAGGGGCAGCCACGACTACATAGGTTTCTATATTGGCAGTTCGCTCTGTTATGAATCGGCTTAGTAAGATTTGCAGTCCTACCAATAGTCATCATACGATCTGACCAGTTTTTTTCTATTGCACCTTTGACTTTTTTCTCCACACAATACATATCCATTGGTGGCTGAAACTTACCATCTGGGAGTTGTGCTAAACCCTCGTTTTGACCACTTATACCCGCAAACTGCTCTACATAGTCGTACCATGGAGCCAAATCTTCATATCTTATTGGCCAATCTACGGCAATGCCTTCTTTCGCATTTGCCTCAAAATCCATAGGCGATAAGCGGTAACTTTGGCGACCCCAGGTCAGTGATCTACCACCAACATGATAGCCACGATGCCATCTGAATTCCTTATCTGCTGGGTTGGTATATGGATTTTCTTTATCGTTTACAAAGAAGTGCTTTGTACTCTCGTCAAAGGCATGAGTCTTTTTTTGCACATAATATTCTTCTTTGATTTCTTCTGTCTCTAGTCCGCGGTGGTCAAACTCCCATGGAGCTCTATTCATTGTTGGGTAATCCTGAACATGTTTGACATCTCTTCCTCTTTCCAGCACTAATGTTTTTAATCCTTGCTCACACAACTCTTTTGCTGCCCATCCACCGGAAATTCCTGATCCTACCACGATGGCATCAAATTCATTTTCCTTCGTTTTCATACGTGATTACCTACTTTTAATTTTTGCCCCTCTTTTAACTCATTGCACCCTTCAAACCCTGCAGGTATCGGCACATAATCTAAATGTTGTGTCATTATTTCTTCTGATGTAAAGTACCCCAGAAGCGTCAGTTCTTTAATTTTTGCAAAGAAAGGCTTCCCACTCGCATGCGGGTCGTAATCTTCAGTATCAGTTTTTGCTTCTAAAGTTTCAAGTACTTTGGTTTTACTCTCATTGCTTAATGAAGAGAAGTTTTTGCCTTCTAACTTATTACTTTCGGCCTCTACTTCAATAAGGCCATCTGAGAATATGGCTTGTTCCTCTGTTGAGAGGCAGCTGCCTACGATATGGTCAATAAAAACATCAACACCAATATCCAATGCTCCTGGAGTTGAAGTTTTTGGTAGAATGATATCACATATGTCAGCCACTAATATGGCTTGATCTTCATTGAAGAAACCCGGAATCCATCCCAATTCTTTCTGTGGAACGCAACCATCTAAAATACTCATAATTACAGGCGAGCTTGCCGCAATACCGAGCATCATCGAGGTTCGTTTTATTGCTTCTCTTCTATTCATCTATCTTAAATGCGGGAAAATTTTAAACAAGTCAAAAAGATACGAACATTCATCTTTTGGTCAAAAAAGCTTAGATTCAATACTTCAACAAATATGATAAAAGGTATGTTAAAAATGGGAATGGTCGGGGGCGGTCCAGGCGCTATGATTGGAGATATTCATCGGTTAACAGCACAAGCAACGGGTAAAGCCAAATTAGTGTGCGGAGCTTTCAGTTCGGACCATCAAAAAAGTCAACAAAAAGGAAAAGAATTAGGCCTGGATGCCAGCAGAGCATATGGAAGTGTTGAAGAAATGATAGAAGGGGAGCTCTCATTGCCTGAAAAAGAGCGCATGGATTTTCTCGCAATTACAACACCAAATCATTTACATGTTGCAGCTGCAAAATTAGCCTTACAGTCCGGCTTTCATGTAATGTGCGATAAACCACTTTCCATTAACTATCAAGAGGCCATTGATTTAAAGCAAATTGTTGATTCTTCAAATTATCAGTTCGGCATGACCTACACTTACCGTGGCTATGCAGGGGTGTTGAAGATAAAAGAGTTAATTGAGTCAGGTAAAATTGGAGATATCAGAAAGATAAAGGTTGATTATACTCAAGGATGGCTCAATGAACTTATTGAGAATGATGGGCAGAAGCAGGCTAAGTGGCGTACAGATCCTAAATTTTCTGGACTGGGGGGTACTATAGCGGATATTGGTACTCATGCTTTTAATATGGCCGAATACCTGGTTGGTGCCAAGGTTGCAGAGCTTGTAGCTGATGTTTCAATTTTGGTAGAAGGAAGAAGAATTGATGATGATGCCAATGTTTTATTGAGGTATGAAAATGGTGTGAAAGCGACTTTATCAGTGGGGCAGGCATGTGCGGGTGAGCAAAATTCTTTTAATGTAAAAGTTTATGGAAGTAAGGGTGGTTTGCATTGGACTAATGAAAGTCCAAAAGTTATTGCCTTTAAATCGCAAGACAGTTTAGAAGAGATTAAAATTGATGAATTTGATGTTGACCTAACTGAAGCGGCTAGACTATTGCCTGACGGGCATGATATAAGCTTTTTAAAAGGTTTTGTAACACTTTATGATCGTTTTCTTGATAGCATTCAATCTAATTCAAAAGCTAATATGCCAGATATTGAAGATGGAGTTCGAGGCATGTTATTTATTGAAAAAGCCATTGAATCAAGTAAAAATAATACCTATGTGAAACTGTAAGTTGATTGCTTAGATAAGGATGCTTTTATCAACGTTACTCTTGAATTTGATGGTAAAAGTTGTGCCTTTATTGAGTTGGCTTTCAACTCTGATAGAACCACCCAGTGTTTCTACTTGATTTTTAACAAGGTACAGGCCAAGTCCTTTACCTTCAACATGGAAATGAAATCTTTTATAAAGACTGAATAGCTTTTTACCATCTCTATCCAAGTCTATTCCAAGTCCATTGTCAGTAAAGGTGAGCACAATGTCATCCTCTTCTCTTCTGGTTTTTATTTCAAGAGCCGGATGACGGTCTTCATGTTGATACTTGATGGCATTGCTTACTAAATTATAAAAGATATTTTCAATATAAAGCGGTAAAGAATAGACCTCATTTGCCTCCGTGAAATCCGTATTAAGGGTCACCTGATTTTCTATTATTTCATGCCTGAGCGTTTTCTTTACCTTATTTAGAATGTGGTCGAACCTGACATTTTCAAACACTTTACTTCCAGGCTTCTGAATGAGCAGGACATGACTCATATCATCAATAACTTCATTTAACTCCTCTGAGGAATTAATCATTAAATTGACGATTCCTTCTTTCTCCTTCTCATTTTCAGTTTTATTGATTAGATAACCAAGGCCTAAAAGTCGTGCTATTGGAGCTCTTAGATTGTGCGAGATGATATAGGCAAACTGCTCGAGCTTGTTGTTCTGACCTATGAGTATCTTATTGGTGTTTTTCAATTCAGCGTTTTGCTCCACCAGTTCCGCTGACAGTTCTTCATTTCTGAGCTTAAGCTTGTTCTGTTGCTCTTCAATTATTTTTTTCGATTTATGAAGCTGTTCGTTTTGAGAGCTTATCTCTTCATTCTGCGCGGTTATCTCCTCGTTTTGTGCTAAAATCTCATCGGTTCTTTCTCTAACTAGTAGTTCCAGCTTTTCATTTTGTTCTTCCAGTATTGTAGCCTTTTCCTTTTCAGATTCGGTTAGCTGTCGGTGATAATATATGGATTTTACGCTGTGATAGGAGGCATAGATTAACGTTGGTATTGTGATGAAGAAAAGGATAATTTGAAGCCAATAAGAATACTTTATGGCATTATTAAACTCGGCCTGTGCTTGCTCCTCTATCTCATCTTCAAATCCCCTGATTTCCAAGGAAAATATTTCTGCAGCAAGCCAAACCTCGTACCCACGATCTTCTATAACCATGCGTTCTGCAGATTCAACATTACTATTATTCATTTCGAGAGCTATTCCATTAACAAATTCAAAATAGCCATTCACAGCAATCTTCAATTTCTTTAATTCATCGGTATTGTATTCTTGACGAATCAAACTAATAAATAGGTAGTCAAATGCTCTGTCCTTAATTTCAGTGGCACTTGATCGAGGGTCCTCGAACATATCAACACAGTCTGTGATTACATATGCTCTAATTCCTAAGTCCAATAAATGTAATGCGAGTTTTATTTGTTCGGCTTCCAATTTTACCCTTTCCGCAGCTCTTATTTCATCCTGATTCTCTTCAATTCTTTTTCCATTTTCATAAATCAGAAATGCATTGATAATCATTAAAATACCAATTAAACCGACAACCCAATAAAGTCTTCTATTTGTATTCAAGGATTAAATGTTAGGTGCTTGATATATCACTAATCTTATTCAGGTCAAAATTGTTTAATATTCAATTTAAGAATTATAATTTGTCCGACCTAAAGCACCTGGCGCTTGAATTAATCAGATGATCAAAACCAGTTCTTCTTCTTAAAGTAATATAACATGCCTGCAAACATTGTTATCATAAGACCCCAGACATAGAAGTAGCCATACTCCCAATGTAGCTCGGGCATATTGTCGAAATTCATTCCATAAATACCAGCAATGAAGGTTAGTGGAATGAAGATGGTTGCAATTACAGTCAGCACCTTCATTACCTCATTCATCTTATTACTAACACTAGTCATGTACATATCCATTAAACTGGCGGTGAGATCGCGATAGGTTTCTAAAGTTTCAATCACATGTATACAGTGATCATAAACATCTGAAAAATAGCGCTCAGTTTCTTTTTTAATGAACGGAAACTCCCCTTTATAAACTTTGCTAATGGCTTCTCTTATAGGATAGACAGACTTTCTAAGAAATATTAATTCTTTCTTAAGGCCTTGAATTTTCTTTAGTGTTTTCTGAGAAGGGTCAAGGAAAACTTCATCTTCGAGTGCTTCTATACGTTCTCCAAGGTTTTCAAGTATGAGGTAGTAACTATCAACAATGGTATCAATAAGCCTATAAAACAGATAGTCAGCTCCCCGCTTCCTGGCCTTGCTTTTAGGATCATTTTTTAACCTATTTCTGAGCCCTTCAAACAAGTCACCTTCTCTTTCTTGAAATGAAATGAGAAAGTTTTTGCCGAGAACAAAACTCATTTGTTCATAGATGATATTCTCACCTTTGAGCGCATTAAGTGTTTTAAGCGTAAAAAATATGTACTGATCGTAATCTTCTATTTTAGGGCGCTGGTCAGGATTCAATACATCCTCGAGAACTAGCGGGTTTATTTCAAAATGTTCACCAACCTTTTCTATAAAATCAACATTATGTAGTCCATCGATATTGATCCAATTGACTTTATCTTCGGTGATTTTATTCAGCGCTTCTTCTGGGTTATTGTAAATAGTCTCATCATACTCCTGTTCATGATAATGAATAAGATCGACTGTTGATTTATCTGTGATTTTCTCACCCAAATGAACCAGTTGACCAGGAGGTAAGCCAGCCGTTTTGGTTGCAGTTCCTATTTTTGGAAAAACCAACTTAGGCAGATTTGTAAGGTCAGGTAAGTTAAACTGCATAGTGCTTATTTTTTGTCTTTATAGACTATAGTTCTGTGAGGGAACGGTATTTCAATACCTTCTTTATCAAACCTTTCTTTAATGGATTTGTTCAGGTCGCATTTCATGGCAAAACCATCAATAGGATTCTCTGCCCAAACATAGCCTCTCAAGTTAACAGAGCTGTCCCCAAAATCAATTACTCTTACAAGTACTGCTGGCTTGTTATCTTCAATATCTTCGGCTGTTCTTCTATCTAAAAAGAACGGGTGTGCCTGAGCTTCTTCCTGTATGATTTTCATGGCAAGATCAATATTTGAATCATAGGATATGCCAATAGCTAAATACATGCAAGTTTCATCCTCATTCAACGATGAGTTGATTATAGTTTCGTTGCTTATAACAGAATTTGGAATAACTATCCTTCTGTTCTCATAATTTCTGATGACGGTATGACGAAGTGTTATATCTTCTACCTCACCAGCCATATTATTACTAATGGACACATGATCTCCAACACGGAAGGGCTTGAATATAACCAGGAATATACCTGTTATGATATTGGAAAATGCCGACTGAGAAGCAAAACCAATGATTGCGGCAAATACACCAGCTCCAGCAAAAAGTGTAACACCATATGCTTTAAGCTCTGGTATACGGTAAAAGATTATCATCATCGCTACAATGAATACGATGAAACTTACCGCATTTTTAAAGAAATTGTACTTGGTAGGATCTACATTAAGTTTAGCAGAAGCTGCACGCACGAACCTATTAAGCGCATACCTTAATATTTTTGAAATAATGAAAGCAACTGCCAGAATAATCAGTGATGTGACGATGTGATTAAAGGCAATAGAATGAGTGTCCATAGTATGTTTTGAATTCGGAAAGAAAGATACGGTTTTATTCAATATTCAAACAAGAGCTTAAAAAAATATTGAATTCAATTGATGCTAAATCTTATGAATCTTAGAAATTCTATCGTATTCGAAATAAAATGATGGATACCTTAAATTATTTTGATTGGGAAATATTCTGTCAGTATTATTGTAGCTCACTTGTCAGGATGGCCCTTAACCTAAAAGAAATTAAATCGCCCATTGCTTCTGAGATGGAGGAATTCGAAAAGAAATTCCGTGCATCGATGAAAACCAAGGTTCTACTATTGGATAAAATCATGGGCTATATAGTAAAACGTAAGGGCAAGCAAATGCGCCCGATGTTTGTTTTCCTAAGTGCGGGCACATGTGGAACAATTCAAGAATCAACTTATCGCGGTGCGTCCTTAATAGAGCTTTTGCACACAGCTACATTGGTACATGATGATGTAGTTGATGATGCTAACTATAGAAGAGGCTTTTTCTCCATCAATGCGCTCTGGAAGAATAAGATTGCTGTTTTGGTAGGTGACTACCTGCTATCCAGAGGCCTTCTTTTGTCGGTAGAGCATGAAGATTATGGACTGCTTAAGATTGTATCTACTGCTGTAAAAGAGATGAGTGAAGGAGAACTGCTCCAGTTTGACAAGGCTCGTCACCTAGATATTAATGAGGAAGTCTACTATGAAATCATACGTCAGAAGACGGCTTCTTTAATAGCGTCTTGCTGTTCAGTGGGGGCTAGCTCGGTGAATAGCGATGCTGAAGCTGTAGAGCGCATGCGCCTTTTCGGTGAAAAGGTGGGCATGGCCTTTCAGATTAAAGATGACCTTTTTGATTATGGCGATGAGGAGATTGGTAAACCATT
This sequence comes from Fulvivirga lutimaris, assembly GCF_009711525.1. Taxonomy (GTDB): domain Bacteria; phylum Bacteroidota; class Bacteroidia; order Cytophagales; family Cyclobacteriaceae; genus Fulvivirga; species Fulvivirga lutimaris. The sequence continues at coordinate 4,159 of NZ_SMLV01000340.1, read as the reverse complement.
GGGCATCGATATAAAAGAAAAGAAAATGACACTTCCTTTAATCAAAGCACTAAGTCTTGCACCATGGTTAGAGAAGAAAAGGATCATTAATATTATTCGTAACCATTCTGAGAATAACAAGAAAGTAAAAGAAGTTATTGAGTTTGTTAAAAAATCTGGTGGTCTTGAATATGCAAAAGGAGTAATGAAGAAGTACTTCGATGAAGCTATGGAGATTTTAGAAACATTTGAGGACTCTGTTTACCGTAATTCACTATCTCAATTGGTGAGGTTTACCATCGAAAGAACCAAATAATCCATTTCAATATTTTTATTACCTATTGAAGGCGTTTAAATCGATTGAATTGTTAATCTAATTCTAAGCTGCTGCAATTCATTTTTATACGCATTCAAAATCCCTTAAATTGAAGGATGAACGAATGGATTTCCTCTTTAGATAGACCACTTAAAGATATTGTCGTTTTAGCCTCGGTAATGCTTGTAGCGTTTATTGGTAGCTACATAATTTATCTTCTTTTGCGGCCGATAAAGATTGATAAAAACCTGAATAAATTTCAGATGCTCAAGCTTAGAAAGCCGTTATTTTTCCTACTGCTTTCTATTTTGCTTCGGCCTGCAATAATTCTTCTAGGGTATTCTTATGCTTGGCTCGATCAGTTTCAAATAATTTTTTTAATCTGGACATCCGCTTGGCTGATAATTAGAATTGTAGGTATTGGAAGGATAGTATTATTAGGCCAATATGACCTTGAGAGTGAGGATAATTTAAAAGCGCGTAAGATATTTACTCAGGTTCGAGTGTTCGAGCGAATAATAGTGGTACTCATTGTGGTTGTGTCACTGGGCATGGCTCTAATGACCTTTGATAGTATTAGACAAATAGGCGTGAGTCTGCTAACCTCTGCCGGTATAGCGGGTATCATTGTTGGTTTGGCAGCGCAGCGGTTGATAAGTAATATTTTAGCTGGTTTTCAAATAGCAATAACGCAACCAATAAGAATAGATGATGTTGTTATCGTAGAGAATGAGTGGGGAAAAATTGAAGAAATTACGCTGACTTATGTTGTGATAAACATCTGGGATAAAAGAAGGTTAGTAGTACCTTCAACCTATTTCATAGAGAAGCCATTTCAAAACTGGACCCGCACAACCTCGGAGCTTCTTGGTACGGTTTTTATTTACACCGACTATCATATGGATGTTGATGTATTGAGAAAGCAGCTCACAAAAATACTGGAAGGCACACCGCTTTGGGATGGTAAGGTAAATATTATTCAGGTTACGGATGCAAAACAGAATAATATGGAACTGCGAGTACTCGTAAGCTCTAAAGATGCTCCTACTGGTTGGGACTTAAGGGTACACGTACGCGAACAGCTTATAGTATTTCTTCAAAAGAAATATCCAGAGATGCTGCCTAAAACTCGTGTTGAGCTCAAACAGAGTGATAAATAGGATAGAGTCTACCGAATTTAATTCGCCAAACGAATTAAAAGTAGGGAAACTTCCACTACATTGGTGGTAGGCTAAGGCCGTTACCAATCACAGTTTTATGGAAATAGCAACACTCGTTACCATTGGAGTTTTTATTGTAGGGCTCTGGCTATTCTTTTATATATTTCCAATAAGTCTCTGGATTACAGCGCTATTTTCAGGTGTGTCAGTCAATTTATTTGACTTGGTATTTATGAGATTTAGAAAAGTGCCACCAAGTCTGGTGGTTAATGCTATGATTACTGCTACTAAGGCTGGCTTGAAAGATGTTACAATCAACCAATTGGAGACTCATTTCCTTGCTCATGGAAATCTTAATGCAGTAATAAAAGCTTTAATTGTAGCTGATAAGGCTAATATGAACTTAAGTTTTAAACAAGCTACAGCTATAGATCTTGCAGGCCGAGATGTGTTACATGCTGTGCAGGTTTCTGTCACCCCTTATGTAGTTGTGGTGCCAGAAATAACAGGTGTTTCAATTGATGGAATACAGTTGCTGGCTGAGGCTCGGGTTACAGTAAGAACCAATCTGCAAAGACTTGTTGGAGGTGCCGGAGAGGAGACCATTAAAGCTCGTGTTGGCCAGGGAATTATATCTAGTATTGGTACTGCTAAAAACTATCTTCAGGTATTAGAAAATCCTGAAAGCATTTCTAAATCAGTGCTGGCCAATGGCCTTGATGCAGGTACAGCTTTTGAGATACTATCTATTGACATTGCGGATATAAATATTGGTAACAATATTGGTGCTATGTTACAAATTGATCAGGCTGCTGCAGATTTAAATGTTGCTAAGGCAAAAGCTGAAGAGCGCAGAGCTATGGCTGTGGCTTTAGAACAAGAGATGACTGCTCGGGTTCAGGAAGCTAAAGCAATGGTAATAGTTGCAGAGGCGGAAATACCAGCGGCTATGTCAGATGCATTTAGAAAAGGCATACTTTTAGGCAAACGCAAGTAATTTTTAATGTTGATAGTTTGAGGAGTAGTTTTAAGTGATTATTCCTTAAATTCAACTTTTAAACATTACTTTTCTATGCGATTTTTAAAGACAGCCTTAATCTTATTTTTCTCATTAACCATTATCTCGGCAGATGTGCCTAATGTTATCGAAGCGTACCTAGCTGATGACATGGATTACCTTGTCTCCTTTTACAAAGAGCGCCATATGAATCCTGAGATTTCACTAAGGGAAGAAAATACGGCCAATGCACTTGCAGAGGAATTAAGAAAAGCTGGTTATGAGGTAACTCAAAATTTCGGAGGCTATGGCATTGTTGCTATTCTTAAAAATGGGAAGGGGCCTCAAATTCTTTATCGTACAGATATGGATGCATTACCAATGTATGAGAAGACCGAGCTTCCTTATACCAGCAAGTTGACAACAGATTTAAATGGCAGTAAGGTGGGTACAATGCATTCTTGTGGACATGATGTGCATATGACTACATTGCTGGGTACGGCCAGAGCTATGGCTCAAAACAAAAAGGCATGGAATGGAACTTTGATGCTGATTGGTCAGCCTGCCGAAGAAATAGGACAGGGGTCTAAGATGATGTTGGAAGCCGGCCTTTATGAGAAGTTTGGAACACCTGATTATGGCATAGGACTACATAGTAACCCCACAATAAAAGTAGGTCAAATAGGTATTGCCGATGGTTACACTATGGCAAATACTGAAACCATTGAAATAGATGTTTATGGAGTTGGTGCTCACGGTGCTACACCTCATATGTCAGTTGATCCTGTTGTTATTAGTAGTATGATTATCATGGATTTACAGACTATCGTAAGTAGAAATGTTAAACCAATAGATGATGCGGTTATTACCGTTGGAGCTATTCAGGGTGGGACTGTTGCCAACATTATCCCTGATCATGTAAAGCTTAAGCTTTCAGTAAGAACTTTTAGAGAGGAGGTAAGACAGTATATTCATAAAAGAATAATTGAGGTGAGTAATGGTATTGCAATGGCCGCTGGGCTACCTGAAGAAAAATGGCCAAAAGTCAATATTCCTGAGGTTTTTACCCCTGCAAATTTGAATGACACAGGTCTTACCAATAAAATAAAAGCTTCGGCTTCTAAAGTAATTGGTAAAGAAAATGTGCTGTATGCAGAACCTCAATTAGTAGGTGAAGATTTTGCCCGTTATGGCACCTGGGATAAGAAGTTTCCAACTGTGTTGTTTTGGTTAGGAACAGTATCGCAACAGAAAATTGACGCTAATGAATTGCCAGGATTACATTCACCATTTTACTATCCTGAACCTAAGGCATCTATTGAAACTGGAGTGAAGGTTACTTCACAGACTTTGATAGATTTATTTAACGAGAAGTAGAAAAAGAGTTATTTCTTCAATTCAAGTTTCTCTAATAAAACATCAACCTTTTCAACTGGCTGATAAGGACCATCGATTTTTAAAAATTCATTGAATTTTAGTTGGTGTAAGCCATCTAAATATATGACCAACAGGTCAGCATCAATATCTTTTTCTAGATAAGCCTTGTAGATCATATCAAAATAAGCAGCTCTTTTCTCGTATGAAGGAGAGTGCTGCAAAATGAAAATGGGAGTAACCAACGCAAGACCTCCAATAGAATCGGCATCAGGATAGCCGTACTTCTCAAGATAGTATTCTATCCGTATTAAGTTCTCTATATCCGTTCTG
>NZ_SMLV01000154.1 GCF_009711525.1 Fulvivirga lutimaris | reverse complement strand
TCCCATTTTCAGGTAATTGATTGGCATTTACAAATGGATTCTTCGTGTCATTCTGAACAAAAGGGCCAAGTTGCTGTGCCTGAGACGCAGATAGAGTAAGGGAAAGAATTCCGGTTGCTGCAGCTAGCTTTAATTGTAGCCTTAATTGGCAAAGTCGATTATAGAGCCTTTTGAGCTTTGAAATTATTTGTGATTTCTTGCGATCGCTGAGATCGTTAAAGTGCCCATTTCGAACATTCTTGTCATATCTGGACTTAAACTTCGAATATTTCGCCAACGTGGTTCCATATAGAACACGAAGATTGCTTTTCATTGAGGCTGATTTTTAGTTGGTTAATTACTTCAAATATGAGCTTTTTACAGCTTCTATCCATGTAATATTTATTAATTTTAACAAAATTTTAAGAATTAATATAAACATAATAGATAGCTCACAGCACTATATACGGGTAATTTGAAAATGGTGACCACAATAAATTAACTATAATTGTGATGTGCTTTTTATGGGAGATTGTTAATGGTTATGATGAAAAGGTCTATTCAAGATTTTAAATGGCATATTGTCTGGAAAAAAATCACCAGCGAGGAGGTTATACAAATTGTGGGTTTTTGGTTGCGTCTTGGAATACTCTCAAGACCTGAGGCCTATAAAAGAGCCAATCAAGTGGTTATAATGATTAAAAATAAAAATGACGAGCTTATAGGAGTTTCAACTGCATTCCCAACTTATTTTGATCAACTTCGGGCACATGTTTATGCCTATCGGTGCCTTATCAAAAAGGACTCAAGGGTTATTGGTCTTGAGACGAAATTGACTCTTGAGACTAAATCTGTACTACAGAAGGGACTTAGTGGTGTCAAAGAAAATAAGCCGGTAGGCCTTTTGGCTGTTGTCCAAAATGAGAGACTATCCAATGATGCGAGATATGCAGTATGGCCAGGTGTAAATATGATTTACGTTGGCAATAACAACGCAGGTCATAGTATTAGGGTTTCCTATTTTGACCATGTGAAATTAAACTAAGCCCCAGCCTCTTTAGAGGCTAGATGCTTGCTTAATTTTTCAATAGTAGGGTAGTCCCAAAAAATTATAGGGTCTAATTCTATATTAAGCAGATTTTCCAATTTGGTCATAAGGTTTAAGCCTGCTAATGAATCTATACCAAGATTTAAAAATTCTGTTTCTGAGTCAATTTTATCTATGTCAATTTTTAGTGCAACAGATATTTCCTTAATTATAAAGGTTTGAATCCTATCTTTATCAACAATGTCATGCATATGAGTGAAATTATAAATCAGCGTCTTCAAATACAAAACGTTTGGGAAAATGAAGATGCATATTCATCTTCCATAACATTTTGGGAGCGCATAATGTCAAATACTGGATTTGATACTGCCAAGCGTGCTAAAGAGGTGATTTGCCAGGTTAAGCTTGATGAAAAAGTTATTGGTGTTTCCACGGCTCACGAAATTGAGGTTCCTAACTTCAATAACAACAGTTTCTTTAGCTACAGAATGTTGATTGATCCTGAATATAGGATTCCTGGCCTTTCAGATAAATTGATCTCCGAATCATTTGAGTTTTTGGAAGGGCTTTATGTTTCTGGAAGAAGCAAAAGCATTGGAATAATTACCTTAATCGAAAATCCAGAACTGATTAAAAAGAGAAAGGAATTGGTTTATCCAACTTCAAAGCTAGTACTAGCTGGCTATACGAAAAAAGGAAAGCAAATCAGACTCAGGTACTTTAAAGGCGCAATGATTTAGCTGGCACTAACTCTTAGGCTTCTGAATCCTCGAATGGCAATATTATTATACCAGTTAGCTGGAGGAGATACTATTTGCAAATTTTTGAAAGACACCAAGACCTCTTTTATTGCAATCTCAGCTACTGACTTGGCAAGCCAGTCACCAAGACAATAGTGGGTCCCTTTACCAAAAGTCAGATGTTTTGGGTTTCTGTCAAGCTGTATTTCATTGGGGTTCACAAAAGCCTCAGGGTCCCGGTTGGCTGCTCCAATACACAAAGTCAAAGTATCACCTTGTTTTATCTTCGTATTTCCTATAACTGCATCTTCACTAGCTATTCGTCCAAGAAGTTGAACAGGAGAGTCATACCTCAGAAACTCTTCTATTTTAGTCTTCAGGGTTGACTTGTTTATTAGAGTTGGCTGTAGACCATGATGAATTACATTAAACAATGTCGTGCCTAGAAAGCTAACACTGGTCTCTTCACTAGCTACAAAAAGAAATATAAACACTGAAGTAAGTTCTTTTTCATTAAGCGGCTCAGTGGCCTTTTTATTAATAGCCAATAGGTGTTTTAATAACCCATCATCCAGATTGTGGTCATTAATTTTTTCTCTGAAATATTCAATGAATTTTTTTGAAGCGTCATTTAATCTAACTAACTCTTTAAGATCCACATAAAGGTCAAGTGCCTTGATCATTTCCGAAGACAAGTCATGGAGGTATTGGTGATCAGCCATAGGCAAGCCCATTATTCTGGCGGTTGTCATTGAGGGTAGCTTGGCGGCAAATGATTCTACAATATCAAATTCACCTGTTTTGATCTGATTTATTAAGATTTTGGTGTTTTTCTCTATGATTTTCTCAACTCCATTTTTGTCCCAGTTTTCAGTTACAAACCTTCTGATTCTGGTGTGCGCTGGTGGGTCCAGTTGTAAAATAAAGTTATTCATAGCCTCAGCAATGTATGCCAGGTCAATGTCTTTTTGAGCAAGGTATTCTACACCTCTATCAATCCAGTTTTTTCTGTTACCACTTCCGAATGACCTGTTGGTCAATATGTATTTTACATCTTCATACTTAGTAAAAATCCATTCTCCGGTTTGGGCCTTGTAAATAGGAGATTCAGCCCTAAGCTGTTCATACATGGGGTATGGATTGTGGATATTTTCAGGACTAAGAGGGTTCCACAAACTCATCTCTTAAAATTTTGATTGAAGATATTTTTGGCAAATTGCTCAATGGTCGGATAGTCCCAGAAATCAAGCGGAGTTAGTTTAACATTCAATTCATTTTCAGCCAACTCCATTAAATAAACAGCACTGATCGAATCAAGTCCTAAATCGAAAAATGAGCTTTGATCTTGAATGTTCGCTAAAGGCAAATTCTGTTCATTGGCAATTAGCCTTTTCAGCACCTCAATTATTTGTTGTGTATTCTCAACTTCCATTTAAATCAAAATTCCATGAAAAAATGAATAATTGACTAT
>NZ_SMLV01000246.1 GCF_009711525.1 Fulvivirga lutimaris | reverse complement strand
AATATCGAAGGTGATATTTAAATCAATATGGATCCATTTTCTTTCTATTCTTACGCTTGTATTTTATGAGCCTTGGATAGTTCTCACCATGGTGTGGATTCTGTTTTTTGTAGAATGGATGCACTCTACTTCTATATAGTCCATTACCATGCTGATGATTGACCTGAGTAGTACATTGCTTTAAGAAGCATCTTCTTAATTCAGGTATTCTGTAAGTTACGCCTAAGCCAATATAAAGCGCATTCATGGAAGTGTTTATGGATGAACTACTTTCAGGCAAACTGATAGTATAATTCTTATAGTCAAACGAAGGACGTACAAAAGCGGTGAAATATTCTGATAATTCTCTTTCAATAGTCACACCAAGGTTGACATATAATCCTTTGTCAATCAGTGACTTATTAAATTTACTTGACAGCTTATATGCACCAATCTGAGCATCTACTGCCAGAGTATATTCATAATACCTATATACCTTAGCTCCTAGTATCAAAAAATACCTCTTAAAAAAAGTGCTACCAAAATTCGGAGTAATAGACGCAACAGTATCTGAAAAATTAACCGCTTTAAACTGCCCTACTCTATGATACTCAAACTGAAATCCACCACCAATTTTATACTTATCCAATAACTCTATGTGAACGGTGGCGGTAAGGGGAATGCTGGTACCTGGCGCTTTGAATGTAAGATCAGCTGAATCAGAACTTATCAGGAAGTCATTTCCTGTGTAAGACACGTTATCACTCTGATCAACAGTATTAAACCAGTACCTATAGCCGTTTGGAATACTACCACCAGATATATTAACATCCTTATCGAAAATTAAAGGTGTACTATCACGTTGCTGCAGCAAGGCATAATCTCCGAGGTCTTGGCTATAAAAGGTACGTCCATACCCAGTTGAAAGACCAAAATGAAGCTTGGATAGTAACTTTCTAAATGTATTGTTTCCTTTAGGTTTTGCATAGAAGTGATCTAGAGGTATAGCGGCACCCTCGCTTTCTTCTTGTGCATAAGTGACCATGGAAATGGTGAGTAACACCAGAACTGTGAAAATCTTTTTGGAATGTAAAAGGGCAGTTCTAATGATCATGTAATTTAAACAGGCAAATTTAAAAAATATTATTGAGGAAGCCTGTTCTGTCCTACCTCAATTCAAAAGTCTTGCAAAACAAGGTGAAAACAAGGTATTGACTTATCTCCAGTTTGTTTCCTATATCCTGAATTTTCTCAAATTCAACAGATGAAATAGCTCTTTCTTCAACAATCTCAGCTTCATCATGCAAGAAAAACGAGGTCATAAACCGCACAAACGCATATGGGGCATACATTAACTCACGAGCGAATCCAATAATATTATCAGCTTCATCATTTGCATTATTCAGCTTAAGTGATTTAAGATCACAAGTGTTAGTAATAGCAATTTTAATTACCTCTAGAAACGGCAACTCCCATTTATCAAAACTCTTAATTAAGAATTTCATGGCATGAGCCACAGGATCAACTTTCATAAAAAAACCACCCTTAGACATCTTACGAGCCATTTTATTCAGTGCCAGTTCTTCGAACAGGCTTATTGTTCCATTAGCTAAAGCCACTCCCACGGTAGGGGTCATCATTATCAATGAAAGGAAATCATGCTCTGATATTTCAAGAAAATTGGCCTCAGTTTCAATAAACTCCTTACGTAACTTGATTACCTCATCAAGAACCTCTGGAATCTCGATTATTGTCGCAATTTCATTCTCTGAAAACATACTATAGCTCGTTTAAGACGAAAAGATACAAAAATTGAACCCATTTAATAATATTATTTATAAAAATGGCATAAAAAAAAGGTGCCTAGACACCTTTCTTATACTCTATATTGATATTGATTATGCTCCCTCTTCAGCTAACTGAACCTTAGCAAGAATCGCTTCATATCTAGCCTTAACAGCATCATCAGAACTGATGGCCGCTTTTATTGCTTTATATGTTTTACCTCCATCAGGAAGCATTTTGGTAGCTAAAAGTTGATTAACTTCTTTAATAGCTTCAATTCTCTCAGCTTTCATTTCCTCGATAGTAGCCATGAATTTAGTCTCAAATTCTGTAGCCGCTTCACCTTCTCCTTTAGAAAGCTCACTGAACCTTTTGCCAGTCATACCTTCCTGGTTTTTGATCATGTCATTAAGTGCTACACTAATTTCAGCTTTCATAGCATCTACTGACTCCATCAACAATGCATACCTTCTTAGGTTCTCATCAGTAATTTCTTCGCTTTGTGCATTACTCACATTCACTACAACACCCATCAATAATGCAGCAATTAAAAGTTTCATTTTCCTCATTACTTTATTCGTTTACTTACAACTAGATTTTTAAAAACCTCGAATAAAAGACAAACAACCAATCTAATCAAGAAAAATGATGATAAATTAACTATTTACTGTAAGAAAGGTACTATTACAGTTTAATTGTCGCTCTAACATTTAAAAATCTGGCTGATAATGAGTTAGGCACAGCATATTGATTGTTGCTGACATCGGAGATCCAGGTGTATGATATGGCATTATCTGAACCAAAGAGATTTAAGATTTCAGCACTTATTGTTAGTAAGGTTTCATCATTGTTAAAAATTGACTTCAGATGAAAAAGTCTTGAGAAACCCATATCTATTCTGGTATAGGCATCTCCATTAAATGAGTTTCTATTTTGAAAGTTGCCTGGAGCTCCAAATGGCAGGCCACTACCATACAGGAAGTTAAGGTTTACTCTTATATCAGGATTATTAGGAATATGATCCTGAAAGAAAACCGCCACATTTAGCCTTTGGTCAGTCGGACGCCTGATATACCCCCTACCATCTCCTTCAACATCTTCTCTTACATTTAATAAACCCAAACTAAACCATGATTCCGCTCCTTCTATAAACTCGCCACTTACACGCATGTCAAAACCAGCTGCATAGGCTTCTGCATTGCTATTAGCGTAATAGCGTACTTTAACATTGTCAACCTCATAAGGAACAACATTCTTAATTTTCTTATAATAAACTTCACTGGTTAGAATAAATGGTCTGCCCCACCAGGTAAGGCCGTAATTCAATCCTCCTATAATATGTATAGATTGTTGGGCCTTAAGCTTAGTATTTAATACACCATCAAAATTTCTGAGTTCGCGAAAAAATGGTGGCTGTTGATAAATGCCAACAGCTCCTGAAAAGGTGACTTTACGTGAAAAGTCAGGTTTAATAGATATTTGCCATCTCGGGCTTACTAGAAACTGCTCATTCAAATCCCAATAATTACCACGTACTCCAAAGGTTGTAGTAATGCTTTTTGACAATGAAACTGTACTTTGAACAAACCCAGTGTACTGATTTGATTCAATCCTGTTATTGGCCTGAACCGCGTTGATTTGAGTGACATAATCAGCAGAGTCAGTAAAATCATATTCTTGAAGCTGATCTTCAATCTGCTGGCGACTATAGCCAAGTCCGAATTCTATTGTTGCATTGTCTAAAGTGATTACATTTCGATTCTCAGCATTTAGTATTTCAGCCTCAAGGCTGTTTCTACCATAATCATAATTGGTGCCTATTCCGCGGGTAAACACACAGTCATTAAAGGTAGAGCTAGACAAATTCTTATCAACATCACATAATCGATAACCACCCTCAACCTCAGTGTATTCCCTTTCAGTGGCCTTTACCACTGAAGTTATCACCTGAGTCCGCCAAGTTTTATTAATTCGATGGTTTAGCTTTATCCCCCCCTGGTAAGTGTCATATTCGAGTAACTCTTTGCCAACAAAAGCCACATAAAGCCTGAGTGATTGATTGAAGTTACCAAATTCGGTTTCTCTGCTTTCTGGAGTAACTAAGTATCTGTTACTTGCATAAGCAGTCAGTAAGCCTATTGTTGTCCGTTGCTTATCTTCTTTCTTCCCTACATTAAAGTTAATATATGACTGATAGTCAGTGAATTTAGGAAGATACTGGCCGTTGGTTTCTAATGTGTTAAGAAGATATTTTGATGATTTATGACGTGCTCCAAGTGTATAATTTAACCTTTCATTCTTTGAAGCTCCTTCAAAATGCACACTACCACCTAATAAGCTACCACTAACAGACCCAGCGAACTTCTGAGGCGTTTTATATTTAACATTAAGCACAGAAGCCAGCTTATCACCATATTTGGCTTGCCAGCCACCTGCAGAGAATTCCACGGAACTGACCAAGTCAGAATTAATAAAACTAAGACCCTCTTGTTGACCATTAGTTACCAAAAAAGGTCTGTAAATAGGAATATCATTTACATAAACCAGATTTTCATCAAAGTTGCCTCCCCTAACAGAATATGTTGAAGACAACTCATTGTTACTAACAACACCAGGCAGTGTAACTAATATCTTATTAAATTCTCTAAAAGGTGTAGGAAGTATTTCTGCTGATTTTGGATCGAGCTTAGTGACACTTGGGCCAACAGTTTCTTCTCTGTCCCCAGTCACTTTAATCTCATTTAGCAGCTCTGTAGATTCTTGTAAAACAATATTTAGAACGGTTTCCGTTGCCTTGACAGCTCTTTCTGTTGAGACGTAACCAACAAAGGAAAATACAATCACGACAGAATCTGCATTATTCAAACTCAGTCGGAAGCGGCCTTCATTATCTGTGGTAGTCCCTTTTCTTTGGCCTCTGAGGCTAATATTAACACCTTCAAGTGGTTGACCAACCTGATTTGTGACAGCACCTGTTATTGCCTGTCCCTGAGCTAAGGAAAAAGAGAGTATTAAAGTGAATAAAAGAACAAGTGCGGAAAGCCTCATCAAAAACAACTATAATAGCTTAAACGCTCTTAAGACTGGAAATAGTATCAATTGGGTTTTCAGAATTAAAAACAAAACTACCAGCTACTAATACGTCTGCCCCAGCTTCAATTAGTTTAGGTGCATTTTCTTTGTTTACACCACCATCTATCTCTATCAAAGTGGTAGCATTTGCATCGCTAATGATCTCTTTCAATTGCCTTACTTTTTTATAAGTATTCTCAATAAATTTCTGACCACCAAATCCTGGGTTCACAGACATTACACAAACCAAATCTATATCTCCTATACAATCTTCCAACAGTTGAACATTGGTATGTGGATTAATAGCCACTCCTGCTTTACACCCTAATGCTTTAATCTGCTGCAAGTTTCTATGTAAATGACTACAGGCTTCATAATGAACAGAAATAATCTCAGCTCCGGCCTTTTTAAATGCTTCTACATAATTTTCAGGCTTTTCTATCATCAAATGAACATCTAAAGGTTTGGTAGCGTGTTCATTTATAGCCTTCATTACAGGTAATCCAAAAGATATATTTGGCACAAAAACTCCATCCATAATATCTATATGGATCCAGTCAGCATCGCTGGCATTTAACATCTCGACATCACGTTGAATATTAGCAAAATCAGCTGCTAAAACTGACGGGGCAATGATAGGAGTTCTCATGCGGGCAAAGATAGAAAAATTAACTATTAGTACTTTACTATCCGATGTATTGAGCTAGTATCTGAAGCTCCATTAACCTTCAATATGTAAATTCCAGAATACAGGTCAACTAAATCTAAAGTGACTGATTCATCATGATTAACTTCCAATGAGCCTGTTCTTAACATTTTACCCGATGAATCAATTATGCTGTAAGTATATACATTTCCGCTTTTTAGACCTTGAATTTCAATTCTGCCACTAAAAGGGTTAGGGTGAACAACTACTTCTTGTTCAGTTAAATCAGTAATACCTGTAACACCTTCAGTAAAATTTGGAATGCCATGACCAAAAAGATTATTCGGGTTTTCAGATTGACTTCCCAATGATAACAGCAAATCAAACAGTTCTTTATTGGTTAGTTCAGGATTCTTTTGCCATAATAAAGCGGCAAGACCTGCTATTTGAGGTGAGGCAAATGAAGTACCTGAGTTACTACCAACGCTTCCATTTTGTCCAATTACTGCGGCTGATCTTCCATAAGCCATTAAATCAGGCTTTACCCTTCCATCAGCTGTTGGCCCAAAAGAGCTGAAGCTAGATTTGGATAGGTTGCTTTCAACGGAACCCACACTTAATACATTTGGCCCATCAGCCGGAGCTGTAACATGCTTCCAGGAACTTGTTCCTTCATTTCCTGCACTAGTCACGACCAATATACCCTTTGTGAAAGCCTTTTCAGCAGCTCTGGTAATAACCGTAGTATTGCCGTCCATCTGCTCGTAGGTATAGCTCATATAATCGAAGTCAAACATAGTATACCCAACCGAGGCGTTAATGATGTCCACACCTGCACTATCAGCCATTTCTGTGGCATAAAGAAAATTATACTCTTCTATTCTGAATTCAGGTCTTGAACCTGAATCATCCTCAGTCACAAAAAGCATAATATCGGCCTGTGGTGCTACGCCTTTATAACTATCTGGTATTTGGGCTACTACAGCGCTTAATACCTGAGTACCATGCTGAAGGTATTGAAATGGATTGTCATCATTCTCCACGAGGTTGTATTGGTGCTTTATCTTATTGTCAATAAATAAATGTTCAAAGGGGCTGGTATTATCAACACCTAAAAATCCACCATCCATAAAAGCTATTATTACTCCCTCGCCAAGAAACCCTTCATTCTGAAGTTCCCCTACTCCTATTAAATTATTTTGAAAATCTGTCTCCAACGCCTCAGTTCCCTCACCATCTTCAAGGCCACCAACTCTCGAGTTTGATTTCAATTTCTCACCCGGAGCCACAAATTCTACACTATCAACGAAAGCAAGGAGTTCAATTGAAGCTACCTCAGCTTCAGTGGCCTGCACTAATACATTATTAAACCACTTGCTTTTAAAGAAAACTTCAGCTCCTGTATTTTCAATTTCATCAACATAGCCAGGATTTACGGGCAGGTCTTCTTCTGTTATTTCTATATTTTGGGCAGTTCGCCTCTCTATTGCTCTGTTTGACAAGTATTCAGAGGGGTTAGAGACTTCAAAAGGAGAATTTGATTTGTCCTTTAAATGAACAACATACCTCGCCTGACCAAAAGATAAACTTGCAGCCAGAATTAATAGAAATGATAATATGGCTTTAAAGCGCTCCATATTCTAGCAGTGCCTGTCTGTATTCTATACCTGTTTCAACAATTTCCTGTCCAAGACAGTTTTCATCAGCACAGTAGTTAAGATTGACTATTTCTTTATACACAAGACCAATATCTTTAGCATATATTTCAAAACGAGTGTCAAGTGAAACTATAAAATCCTGATTATCAGCCTGAATAACAGTAATGGTGTTTTCGAAACCCTGATCATTCAGTCTGAATGGAAAGCTTAAACTGTCAAGAACATAAGTATCTTCTTCTAATGAGTTAAAAGAGTTGCCGTTCCATGATACACCTGCTTCAATAGGGAAGACAAGCTTGAGTAATGAAAGGTTCTCTTCTGATACTATAGCATTAAATTCAGTTCTTCTGCTTTGCCACGTATTTAGGTATTCCCAGTCGTCATTTTCATTTGCTCGAGTAAACCTATTAATAATAAATGTCTCCTGTTCATCAGAAACAAAGGATTCTGCTATTTCATGTCTGATCTGAAAATCACTAGTAACCACCTCACCAGTATTCAAATAATCGGTTTGTGTCACTTCAAAGACCTGGTAAGTACCAGTAGCAAGAGGAAAATACTCATAGCCATAAATGGATTGGTCAGGCTCCAATTCCGAATCGCTGCAGCCGGCTACTAAGAGTATAAATATAAAGAAGTATGATGTGTATTTCATGAACATTAAAGCACAGTCCTTAAACCGTTTAAAGACTGTGTTTATTGCTCAAATATAGCTATTAAACCTTAAGGAAGAGTAGAAATTAGTTGAGTTTAGCCAGCAATTCTAAAACTGCATCTTCTTTACTTGATGCAACGCTTCCTACTAACTTTTCTCCTTCGAATACTGCGAAATATGGCAAGTTGGTTACGCCAGCCAACTTTCGTGCTTCTGGATTTTCTTCTGCGTTAACATCTACAAAATTGATGTCTGTAAATCTATCATCATCTGAAAGCCTCTTATATTTAGGAGC
>NZ_SMLV01000290.1 GCF_009711525.1 Fulvivirga lutimaris | reverse complement strand
CAGAACTGATTTTGGAAGAAACGGCATCATCAACTACTCTACCTATAAAACCATCCAATTCTTCTTTAAACTGGGCTACCTGAAGCAAATCCTTAGCGTTTTCAATTCTTAATTTAAGTGTCAGAAGTCTTCGGTTATAATCATTTACCCTGTTTCTTTTTGCCTGATTTTTAATGTTGACAAACACTGAACTAGCTATTAAAATAAGTGTAACAATAAGTGCAATAAACTCTGCATTACGCTGCCAAAATGATGGCTGTTCTCTCAAGAAATAGGCCAAGGAGCCTTGATGAACAGGAATCAAAGAATTCGTAGTAGAAGGCGTCATGAAACCAAAAATTTTTGATTTTAAAAAAAGATATTCCTTTTTATCAAATAAGATTTCCGTTAAGTCGTGAACCAAATCTGTGCTTAAATTTGGAGATGCTGCCAAAAAGCGATCTATACCTATAGTTTCTGTATTATTTTCTGGAATGGGAGGATTGCCTTTATAAATACCACGAGGGATTTCCAGCTGTTCAAAGTATGGATTTTTAAACTGAAATGCTCTCGACTGATCTACGGCAAGTACTTTGGGATTTGTTTTAGAAATAAGCTCATTAAAACCCTTATTATTAAGATGTTTTACGCGAAGGATCACATCAATCAATCCATGTTCAAAGCCCCAATGTGCTCCTTCCATAGAAGTTTCAAACAAAACAATATCCTTACTAGAGATATTATAATGATTGATTATCATATCAAACATCTGAGGTTCTATTGACTTATTCGTCAACATGGCAATTTTCTTACCGATTAAGCCTCCTATTTCATTTGTGCTGACATCAGATTTTACAACCAATTGAACTGCATCTTTAAACATGATAGCAAGTGAATTAACTTTGCCCACAATAGATGGCGCATAATGGATATAAGCCAAATCAACTTGATTGGATAACAACAACTCAGCATTCTCATTACTCCCTTGCGTTTCTAAAACATGGATCTCAATATGGTCAGTATTGTTGTTGACATATTCGGCTAGAATTTGGGCGGTTTTATAACTTTCATCAGAATGATGACCGGCCGCGATACGTATAACACTTTTATCCAAATCTGCATGGTTATACAACTGGAATGACAATAACACTACCAAAAAGGCACAAACTCCAGTAAAGACCTGCCAATTCTGCAAAGCCCAGTCCTCAATTTCCTTAAATGATATTTTTTTCATGTAAAAAAGATGATTCAATAACAGAGGCTCTTACAAATTGTTTATTTTTTACAACAAAACACAATCGCATCAAAAAATACTTTGATCACAATTATTCGCAAAACGATTATAATAGCCCCGCTATGGAAGATTATTGATGGGCGAGGTGAAAGAAGGTGATCAAAAAAACTGGATATTGAACCTTGCAACTTCGGGTCTGATTAAGCCAACCTCATGTTTCAAGTCATTAGATAAGTATAGTGATATAGATGAGCACATAAAGAATAAGGCCAAAATCAGGCTGCTTTATATTGAAACTAAGAAATAATAAATAATACTCTATATTGCCATCTAAACGCAACTTTACCTTTTAAAATGCTATGGCCATGTTGTCTCTAAAGTTGGATGTTATATGAGTAAATTTCCCAATGCCTTCGTTGTCATCATTGCCGTTATTCTTCTAGCCTGGATTCTCACCTACTTAGTTCCACAAGGTGAATATCAAAGAATCACCAACCCTGAAACAGGGATTACTCAAGTGGTAAACAAATCTTACGCACAGATTGATGCCAAACATCTTTCCGCTTTTGACATGTTTCTGGCTATTCCCAGAGGTATCATAGGCAGAGCCGATGTTATAGTGTTGATCCTTTTGCTTGGTGGATGTTTTTACATTATTGAAAAAACCGGGGCCATGTCCCATGGGTTAAGTAAGCTGGTTGGGGTATTAAGGGGCAAGGAAGTACTAGCGCTGGTTATAGTATCTGCGATTTTCACCGCTGCAGGAGCCGCCATCGGACTTCAGGAAGAAGTTATCGCTATGATGCCTATGCTTCTCATTTTTGGTAAAAGCTTAGGTTATGATAGATATTCCACCATTTACATGAGCTATGGATCAACAGTAATAGGAAGTTCATTTAGCCCATCAAATCCATTTGCAGTAATAATTGCACAGAAAGAAGCAGGCTTACCTTTGCTTTCAGGAAGTGAGCTTAGGCTGATCTTCCTAATTATTGCCTTTATAGTTTGGCTTATTTACCTGATAAACTACAGTAATAAAAACAGGACAGAAAAAGTAGAAATGGCTTCTGCTAATGAGCCTCTTACCATAAGATCTAAAATTATTCTCCTTTTAATGTGTATTACGTTTGGCATCGTGATATATGGCTTATTACAGCTTGATTGGGGTTTTAATGAAATGTCCGCTTCGTTTTTTGTACTGGGCCTAGTATCTGGGCTAATTGGCAAGCTTGGGGTTAATGGCACTGGTGAAGCCTATATTTCAGGATTTAAAGAAATGATCTTTGCTGCAATGATTATTGGTTTTGCCAATAGCATCTCGCTGGTACTAAAGGATGGAATGATAATAGACTCAATCGTGCATGTTCTTTTTGGTCCTTTACAATATCTGCCTCCAGCTTTCTCTGCAGTTATTATGATGCTTTCTCATTCTGTCCTGCACTTTCCACTACCAAGTTATTCCGGACAGGCTATATTGACCATGCCTATATTAGTGCCTCTCTCAGATTTGATTGGGCTTACCCGCCAGACTTGTGTATTGGCCTATCAGTATGGAGCCGTAATGGGTGATATGTTTGTGCCAACTAATGGGGCCATGATGGCCGTACTTGCTATAAGTAACATTTCATATAATAAATGGTTGAAATTTATATTCAAACCAACACTATTGATAATGCTACTGGCTGCTGTTAGTATTATTATATCTGTTGTGATTGGGTATTCTTGATTTAAAACCTTATTACTTATTGGAAGTTCGAAGCTAATCCTTTAGCATGAGAGTCGGTTGCACCAGTGTCATTATTGAAAGCCGCTTTGAATTAATTATATTTTGTCTTTATTTCTATAATCATCTAAAATCATCAGTATGGATTATAAAATAGAAGGCATGACTATAGCCATTACTAATATGGAAGCTATGCTGAAATTCTACACCGCCCTCTTCAATATCAAATTTAAGGAGCTGGAAATGTTCAACACCAAATTGTATTCAGGCCAATGGGGTGAGTTAAAACTTCTCTTTTGTCCTGCCGATATCGCGAGAAACACTGCTACTCAAAATCGTCACCAATTTGATATAGTCGTTTCTGATATTAGCAAAACCATTGACGTTGCAATCAATAATGGTGGGGTGAAAATGGGTGAGGTAAACGAAGATGATCAAACACTAAGTGTGGGCATCTATGATCCTGATCAAAATTCAATCACATTCAAGCAGTTGAAGAATTAAAATATAATTACTTGTATAATACAGTTAAAGTAATATTTACATTAATTCTCTATACTTGCTTTGACCTTTAAATCAGCCAAGTGACTAATTTTAAACCCACCTTCAAGGAAGTGTCAGGTAAGTATGGCATTATTATTCTTTCTCTATTTTACCTACTAGCAAGTTGTTATTTGTTTAATAAATATGGGTTAAAGCTTGTTAACGATTCACCTAGGTATATAGCCTATGCTGAAAACTTACAGAATGGGTTTTATTTCGATCCTTTAAATTTTTGGTACCTGTCTTTTGCGATATTCGTAATGATAAATCAGGTCTTTTTTAACAGTTTATTAGCAATAATTATAAGTCAATATGTGATTGGATATCTCGCTGTAATTGCCCTCTATCATGCTGTTAAAATTGCAACGTACAATCCTGTTACTGCATTTTTGGCCAGTGCTTTATTCATATTGTTTCCTGACAACCTGTTCTGGCATTCTTATATTTTAACTGAATCATTATACATATCATTCCTATGTTTCTCATTTTTTGCTTTGGTAAAATATTACAGCAAAAAAACACTAAAGAATCTGGCTTTTGCTATTATTATTCTAACCATATGTTTTTTCTGTAGACCTACATCTCCAGCACTTTTCCTTGCCATATTGACTCCTGCATTCATTAGATTTTTGAAGAATCCTGCACACAGATTGCTGAAAATAAGCGGCTGTGTGATTTTTGGTATCGCCTTGCTAGTCTTAGCAAATCAGATAATCACAATGCATAGTGTGATGCTCATTTATACTAAGGGTGATATCATTTTTGCAATGCACGAAACGGCCGAAAGTTTATATAAGGATTTGATGATGATTGATGCTCCAGAGGATCTTTTTGTTCCTGATGAAGAAGGTGCGTTGATATATGAAATGGCTTCATTTGTTTTAAATAACCCACTCTATTGGTTCAAACTTTTCACTAGCAAATTAATCACCTTCATATCACATATTCGCCCTTATTGGTCATGGATGCATAATATATATGCTTTGCTAATCATTTGGCCTTGTTACTTTTTAAGCGTTACTGCATTTAGAAAAAAGCTTATCCCAGGTTTATACAAAACTGTAATATTATCATACTGCATCATTCATACCCTAATTGTTTGTAATACCTGGGTCGATTGGGATGCCAGGTTTTTTGTATCCATTTATCCAGTAATGGCCTACGTCAGTGGCTTGGCTTTAGAGAACATAATCAACAGTAAAAACAGCAAGGATCACTTGGTTGAGACCTAATACAAAAGGTGATAGAAATTTCAATTACCTAGGTGAAAATAATGTCAATCTAAGTTAGGTTTAAATAGCTATTTCATTTTCATCATATCAGCCTCTGCAGCTATGTATCCAAATGCCGACCAGTGCTTTCCAGCCAATACATCAGAAAAAATTTCTTTAGCTTTAACTGTATCTCCCTTAGCTAAGTAATAATTACCAACCCCATAGCCCTGTGTAGCAATGGCCAAATCATAATCGGTACTGCCTTCAACATCCAAAACATCATCCGGTGTTAATTCTCCTTTGTACATCAAGAGTCTTTTAAGATAGCTGTCATTTTCAATGATTTTCAGCTCTTCAGTAATATTAGTTAACAGGGCAGCAGCCTCCTTTTCCTTACCCATTCTAATAAGTGTCATATACAACCAATCAGAGGTAGCTACAAGCAGATCATCATTTACAGATGTTTCCATGCATTTTTGATAAGCTTCAACAGCAGATCCATAGTCTCCTTTGAGATAGTATGCCAGTGCCAGATGATACCACACATTAAACTGAGTAGACGATAAAGGTTGATTTAGTTTGTTAGGAATTCCATCAGGTTCTATTTCAAATGTATCCTTCGGCATAAGTTCAGCAGCCTTTACAAAATCGGCAATAGCCTCATCAAATTTTCGGGTTGAGATGTATCGGTGGCCACGGTGTCTGTAAAGTTTGTAGCTATTAGGATATTCATTTATTCCCTCTGAAAATATGGCTATAGCCTCATTGTATCTTGACATATATGCTGTTCTGCGTCCCAGCCATATGTAGTTCATTTCAGTTTGCTCTTTCTCAAAATCATCTTTAGCTGCGGCCAAATTGCTATCCAGCCTTGCATGCTGCTTTTCAGAATAAACAGTTTTAGGCAGCTCAGTACCATCTAATGAAAAAACTACATTAGATATGCTTTCTGTATCTGCTACATTATCATCAGCGATTTCCTTTTTCGGGTTAGTGCAAGACAAGAGCACAGCACTGATTAGAACTCCTAAAAGATATCTCATTCTATTCCCGGTTGTTTGATTTCAAATCCTGTTTTGGCTTTTTCCTCATCTACCATTTTCTTAACATCAGCCAATAGCGCTTTCGCGTCATATACAATACCGTCTTTAACCGTGTATTTCACACCTCCAACTCTTACCACTTCATTATCTTCGGTCAATTTGATAGCACCAGTACCGTACAACACCTTAAAGTTGGCCAATGGATTCTCCTCGACAATCACAAAATCAGCTAACTTGCCCACTTCTACGGTTCCTATCTTATCATCCATTCCTAAAAGCTCAGCTCCATTTAATGTAGCTGATCTGATTACCTCCAAAGGATGGAATCCAGCTTCTCTCAATAGCTCCAGTTCACGGATATAAGCAAATCCATAGAGTTGGAAAATAAAGCCTGAATCGGAACCTGCCGTTACTCTACCTCCTCTATTCTTGTATTCATTAATAAAGGTCATCCAAAGTCGGTAATTATTTTTCCAATCCACCTCCTCTTCTGTTCCCCAGTAATGCCAGTAAGAACCATGCGAAATCTTACTTGGTTGGTAAAATTTCCATAACGAAGGCATTGTATAGGTCTCATGCCATTCAGCCCTTCTCGCTCGCATCAAATCACGACTTGCTTCATAGATATTAAATGTAGGATCAAGCGTAAAGTCAAGCTCCAACAACTCATTCATCACCTCATTCCATTTGTCTGAATATGGTGGAGCTGCCTGTCTCCATAAGCGTCCGGCCTCACCAAACCTGTGCTGCTCGTTATTGTAATTATAATCTAAAGGATAATCCTGAACAGTGCGGTCAGTGAATAATGCTTCAGGTAAACCATACCAATGCTCCATAGAAGAAAGGCCCGCTCTGGCAGAATTCATAACATTCCACCTGGCTACATCCATCTGCGCATGGTGACAAGCAGAACCAAGGCCTAGTTTTTTATTCTCATCTAATGCGGCAGCCATAATATCAGGACTGGCTCCAAAGAATTTGATTCCATCTGCTCCCTTCTTAGCATTGCTTTGCACCCATGCCCTGGCCATTTCTGGTGAGCTGATAGGTTTATCGCTACCCATGCCAAAAGCGGTGTAGGCCTTTATCCGCGGTGCGGTGATTTCATTTTTCGCACTTTTATTCTTTTGATCAAGCACCCAATCCAAGCCATTACCAGCTGATGGATCTCTTACTGTAGTTACACCATGAGCCATCCATAATTTAAAAACATATTCGGCATTAGCTCCCTGAGCGCGACCACCAATATGAGCATGTGAATCAACAAAACCAGGCATCAAATACATCCCCGTAGCATCCAACTCCTTACCCCCTGCCTTTAACTGTGGTCTCCTGGTCGGATCAATTTCAACTCCCGGGTAGCCCACCGTTTTTATATCTACAATGGTATTTTTCTCAACAACAATATCTACCGGGCCTGTAGGTGGCGCTCCGTTACCATTAATGAGTGTAACACCACGAATGATCAGCTGTGACCATGGGCCGTCACCCTCAGCTCGTGCCGGTGCCTTTTCTACCTGTGCATAGAGGTTAATTGATACTAAAAATGCTAGAATGATTGATATCTTGAATTTCATGTTTAGGAAGTTTAATCACATTCAAGATAAGGAAGAAGATTTAAAATACTGTGCATTTATTTCATGAACGGTGAAATAGTGTGAACTGCAGACTTAACAATAAATTATTTACAAGGAGCATTTGCTGTAAGAATTAATAATTGTTAACTTATCAATTAATAAACATTATAAGTGAGTACTCACTTTATTAATTTCAACCGTATGAAATCACTTTATTCATGGCAAAGCATTACTTTATTAATATTCATAGTTGTACTGGTATCCTTTAAAACAATTAGTTCAAGCAACAACGTAGATGCTCCTAATATCAGTCCAGAATCAGAAACCGCTTTTCATACCATGATGGATGTTCTGACTCATAAAAGGTGTGTCAACTGTCATCCGAATGATAACATCCCCAAGCAGGGTGAGGATAGTCACGCCCACAGGTTTGGAATAACCAGGTCAAATGGGGTGAGTGCTACTAACTGTAACACCTGTCATCAGTCATCCAATAATAATTACTCTGGTGTGCCTGGTGCTCCGGAATGGGCGCTGGCGCCACAGAGCATGGCATGGGAAGGGCTTAACAGGTATGAGATAGCGAGGGTAATGATGGACAAATCGAAAAATGGAAATAGAACAACAGAAGATTTAATGCACCACCTTACAGAACATGAACTTGTTCTTTGGGCGTGGGATCCCGGTATCGATGCTGAAGGTAATGCCAGAGAGCTGCCGCCAGTATCTAAAGAAGATTATATAAAAGCGGTTAAAAAATGGATTGATGCCGGAGCAATTATCCCAGAGGAAAAATGACAATGCGTTTTATTTCTGTCATTGCGGACTTGATCCGCAATCTTTAGACATGAATCTGACTGCATAAAAATATTTTAAAATGATAAATACGACATACAAGTAATCCTCAATTAAAATTATCATGAAAATCTCATTTAATATAAACGGTAACACCCAGACAGTAGACACTGATGGTGACACACCCCTACTTTGGGTCATCAGAGATGTACTTGATTTGAAGGGGACTAAATTTGGTTGTGGTAAGGCCGCCTGCGGTGCCTGCACTATACATATTGATGGTGAGGCCATTAGATCCTGTTCTTATGCGGTAAAATATGCTGAAGGTAAAAACATTACTACCATCGAGGGATTAGGAAACAAAGAAAACCCTCACCCTATTCAGCAGGCCTGGATAGAAGAAATTGTTCCACAGTGCGGTTATTGCCAGCCTGGTTTTATGATGGCCTCGGCAGCATTGATAGAAAAAAATCCTAATCCTTCAGATCAGGATATTGATGAGAATATATTAAACATCTGCAGATGTGGCACCTACTACCGGATGCGCAAAGCCATTAAAAAGGCTGCCGAAATCAAATCTAACTCCATTATAAATTCTTAAACCATGGCAGCAAAGAATAAAATATCAAGGAGGAAGTTTATTGTCAGGTCATTACTTGGGGGAACAGGAATACTTGTGGGTGCAGCCTACCTTGGCCGATACAGCCTGAGAAGATCTCTGTATCAGGAATTAAACTCCGGAGAGTCACCCTACCTGGGCAGTACCGGTGACCCTATGATTTGGTTTGAAATTTCTACTGATAACATCATAACGCTTTACAGCCCAAAAGTTGAAATGGGCCAGGGCACCTTTACCAGTTTGGCACAAATAACTGCAGATGAATTAGATGTAAATATCGAACAGATTCGCGTTCAGCATGCCGCATCAATCTCAGGCAACTTAGATGAATTCTCTACAGGTGGCAGCACATCGGTTAATAGCCTTTGGCAACCTCTAAGGGAGCTTTCGGCCACCATGCGAGAGATGATCAAAAATGAAGCAGCCAAAAAGATGGGGCTAAGCGTTGATCAACTTACTACTAAAAATGCCACTGTTACCGGTGGCGGAAAGTCTATGACCTATGGTGAAGTAGTAACAGGTGTTGATACCTGGGAGATACCAGACACACCGCCATTGCGCAATATCAAGGATTATAAATATGTAGGTAAGCACATCCCGCGGGTCGACCTGCAGGATAAAGTTTATGGAGAACCTATTTTTGGTATGGATGCCAAAATGCCTGATATGCTTTATGGGTCTGTAGTGCGGTCTTCTTTAATAGGAGCCAAATTTAAAGGGGCAGATATTTCTAAAGCTGAAGGCATGCCGGGGGTAGTCAAAGTTGTTCTCGAAGATGACTTTGTAGGCGTTGTGGCTAACACTTATATGGAAGCCGAAAATGCTAAGTTGGCCATAAAGGCAAATTGGGAAACCGAAAAGAACTGGCAAACCAAGGATATTGAAGATATGATTAAGGTGGGCAAAGGCGAGCCTGTTACAATACAAACCGAAGGAGATGCGGAAAAATATTTATCAGACGAGTCTACCATAACTGCCGAGTATTTTAGTCCACTAGGCGCTCATGCCCAGATGGAGCCCAACGGTGCTGTTGCCTATGTTGAAAAAGATAAAGCAACCATCATTATGTCTACTCAGGTGGTGAAAATAACCCGTGGTGAGGTGGCTGCAAGACTAGGCCTCGATGATGACCAGGTAAATATTATCCCCACATTTTTAGGCGGTGGTTTTGGCAGGCGACTGCACACACCAAATGCCGTACAGGCAGCAGTGCTTTCAAAAGCTGTTGGCAAACCAGTGAAATGCTATTTTAACAGGAAGGAAGAATTTCAAAATGATACTTTCAGACCTCCTACACATCATATCATGAAAGGCCGGCTCAGTGATGACGGGATGATCACGGCCATTGAACACAATGTTTCAAGCGGAGATGTTATGTATGGCTCTGCCTTACTTCCTAATTTAATACAGAATGTTATTGGCTCTGACCTGGGCGCATGGCGCGGTGGCATGATTCAGTATGGTGCTATACCTAATTACAGGGCTATCAGCTGGAGGGTTAAGCTACCTTTCGCCACAAGCTGGTGGCGTAGCCTTGGCTTATTGGCCAATACCTTTGCCATCGAAAGCTTTATGGACCAATTGGCGCTGAAAGCAGGTAAAAATCCTATTGATTTCCGTTTGGCACATATTCAGGATGACGAGGCCGGCAAAAGACTTAAAAAAGTAATTGAAGCTGCCGCTGAGAATGGAAACTATAATGAACAGGTAAAAGATGGAATTGCCAAAGGCTTTGCGTGTTCTACAGATGCCAGCACGCCTGCCGCACATGTGGTAGAAGTGTCCATTGAAGACAATGAAATCAAAGTCCATAAAGTAACTTGCGTTATTGACCCGGGATTTGCCGTAAATCCTGATCAGGTGAAAGCACAGTGCGAAGGCTCCATAATTATGGGGATGAGCGCGGCCATGTTTGAGCGCATGTATGTAGAAGATGGAGCGTTAAGGCCAACCATTTATGGACCCTATAAAATGGCCATGATGAAACATGCTCCTAAAGAAATTGATGTGATTATTCTGGAAAGTGGTGATAAACCGGGGCCTGTGGGTGAGCCACCACTAGGGCCAATTGGTGCTGCCATTGCCAATGCCGTGTTTAGACTAACTGGTAAAAGACTTAATGCTATGCCGTTGGAGTTGGCTTAATAAAGTAAACAAACGCGCCTTACAGGGGCGTTGTGCGTAATAGCCAAATCAAAATTGCACTAGTGATAATGAAACTACAAGTCCTTACAGCAAGCCAAAAATTGAGGAATAAAATTCAGAATATATGCATTCATTTTTTGGTGATTTTCACCCTTAT
>NZ_SMLV01000380.1 GCF_009711525.1 Fulvivirga lutimaris | reverse complement strand
ATTCTTAATATTTCTTTATGTTTCTTATGAGTTAAGCTTCGATGAACATATTGATGAAGGAGAGAATGTTTATCGACTGGCTGCAGATTTCACTTTAGATGGACATAAAGATGTTTATTCGAATGTACCCAGGCCATTGGGTGCTGCGCTGGTTAGTGAGTACCCCGGGATCACTTCTTCTGTTAGACTTTTTGGCTATAGCGGTTTACAGGTACATGAGGGGGTAATTTGGAATAAAAATGAAGATTACATTACTGCAAAGAATGCCTTTGTAGTTGATAGCTCGTTTTTTCAAGTATTTAGGTTGCCATTGATTTCAGGTGATTCTGCTACAGCCTTGAATGAACCCAATTCTATTGTTATTTCTGAAACTGTTTCAAGAAATCTTTTTGGTGATCAACCTGCTTTAGGTAAAAGGGTAAAACTTCAAGAAGAAAACGAAGCTGTAGTAACTGGTGTGTTTAAGGATATTGATAAACCAACATACATTCCTTTTGATGTACTGATTTCCTATAATACATACTTTGACTATAACTATGCTGAAGATATCTGGTATGGAGCTCATATCTATTCTTATGTGAGAACAACATCATCTTTCAAACCGGCAGATGTTAATGATCATTGGCAGCCATTCTATGAAAAGTATATGAAGGAGACTTTTGATATTTTAAATGGCGAAGCAGAAATCATTTTCCAACCTTTAACAAGCCTTCATCTTGCACCTGAACTCATTTGGGAGCCTTATGATCATGGTAGCGAGCAAAATGTATATGTGTTTGTAATAGTTGGTGTATTTCTCTTAATAGTAGCTTGTTTTAACTACACCAACCTGGCATTGAGTAAATCATTGTCAAGAGCCAAAGAGGTGGGTGTGCGCAAGGCTCTCGGTGCAAGTAGACAAAGCCTAAGCATACAGTTTATTTCAGAGTCTATAGTTACGGCTTTAATAGCTGCAGTAATTTCTATATCATTCATTATCGCTATACTTCCAACATTCAATCAGCTGGTAGGGCAGGAGTTGACTATCAATTTTATTGAAAACCCAATGTCACTGTTCATCATCATTAGTATTGGTATTGTTGTTGGAATAATTTCTGGAGTTTATCCTGCATTCCATATTTCATCATTGGAGGCAGCTAGTATTTTAAAGGGCTCAACTACAGATAAAAATGGCAGTAATCTGACGGTGAGAAAAGGACTAGTGATGTTTCAACAGGCCATTTCTTTATCGCTTATCATTTGCACTTTGGTAGTTATAGATCAGGTAACATTTGTTAGGCAAAGGGATATTGGTTTTGATAAGGACAATCTGGTTTTGATTCACTTAAAAGATGAGGCCATAAGAAGTAAGATTAAAACGTTTCAACAAGAGGTCAGTGAAATTCCTGAAGTGCAGAATGTAACTCGAATGAATGATACACCTATGAGTGGGCTTAATGAATTTAGCTACCAGGTGGAACAAAGTAATGGTGAGTTCCAATCTATACCTACCCAGTTGTTGGAAGTTAGTGATAACTATCTCGAAACCATGGATATCAAACTTCTGGCTGGCCGAACTTTCATTGAAGCAGATACTAATTATAGAAGTGTTTTGATTAATGAATATCAAGCAGCTTATCTTGGCTATACTCCGGAGGATGTAGTAGGAGCCAGGTTCAAATTCCCTGAAGATACTGAGGAGCGAACAATCATAGGTGTTGTCAATAACTTTTCAATGGGCTCAGCAACTGACCCTCTTAAAAGCCTGACTATGTCTTATCACAATGGTGGTAGAAGGTACATGGGTATCAGGGTACAGGCTGAAAACCAGGCTGAGGCTATTGAGAAAATTGAGACATTGTGGAAGAGTTATGGACCGGCATACCCTTTTGAGTATACTTTCATGGATGATGAGCTGGATTCACTTTTAGGCAAGGAAGACCGCCTTTACAATCTCCTGGTCTTTGGATCTATCCTCATCATTTTTGTTTCGTGTCTCGGCCTTTTCGGACTGGTTTCTTATACGGCCTTACAAAAAACCAAAGAGATAGGAATAAGGAAGGTGCTTGGTGCCAATTCGTTTACCCTTTTCTATACCCTTATTCAAGATTTTATAAAATTACTATTCTTTGCTTTTGTCATAGCTGCAATAGTATCCTGGTATTTTGGTAAAACATGGTTAGACAATTTTACTTTTCGAACAGACTTTGATTGGTCTAATGTGATTATAGCTGCATTAGCGACTATTCTTATTACTCTTTTCACCTTAAGTTATCATGCACAGAAAGTTATTAGTGCTAATCCTGTGGATAGTTTGAAAGAACAGTGAGGGTTAATTAATAGGAGGCCTAGGAGTTAATTTTTCGACATAAAAAAGACAGGTTTTAAGCCTGTCTTTTTTATGTTGTCGGGATGACTGGATTACAACCCTTTATCATATATTATTGAATATCAATATGTTATAAGAACTTCAATTTTTGAGGGCCACGAATTGGAGCCATACGTTTTGATTAAATATAAAAGTACTGAATAACCTGTTCAAATTGAACAAAATTGGCGCTATAATCACTTAATCTATGCCCTGATGTTCTGTAAGAAGTCAGCTTAGCTATTTAAAAAAGAAGTGAATTTAATGCCCAGTTATTAGGCAAACGTTTGCAAAAAGTTTACGAAAAGGTTTGCATTTATATTTATCTTTTATAAATTGGTCGACCAGTTGCTGGTTAACTAATTTATTATGGCTACAGATTTATTAAACAACTTCAATGAAATTAAGGTCGAAAGTCCTGCCGACAAGATCATTCAACAGATTAAAGAACTAATCTCTTCTGGCCAATTGAAGCCAGGTGATCGCTTGCCTTCTGAGCGCCAATTGAGTGAAAAGTTTGGTATCGGTAGAACATCGGTTCGCGATGCATTAAGGAAGCTCGAGTTCTACGGAATATTGAAAACATTACCACAGAGTGGAACCGTGGTCGCAGGATTTGGAATTAATGCTCTTGAAGGACTGATCACAGATGTATTAAAGCTAGAGGGTACAGACTTTCATTCGCTTGTAGAAACTAGGGTTCTGCTGGAGACCAATTCGGCAAAATTTGCTGCCCAAAGAAGAACAGAAGATGATATAGTCTCTATATCAAATGCCCTGGATTCCTATGAGAAGGCGGTAAAATCAGGTAAGCCTGCTGTAGAAGAAGACTTGCTATTCCATTTAACTATTGCTGAGGCAAGTAAAAACGCTGTTCTGAAGTCATTGATGTTAATAGTAACGCCAGACATTCTAACTTACTTTAAAGAGAATGATGTATGTAGTGGTAATAAGCCACTTTCGGCTTTAGAAGATCATCATATTATACTAGATCATATTATAAATAAGGATTCAAAAGAGGCTGAGCTCTCTATGAGAAAACACCTTAATGATATATTAATTTTTTCCAGTAGTAACCTTAACCCTAAATAAATGAAGAAAAAAAAGCAAAAAAAAATGGATTAACAAAATGCTAATCCATTAAACAAGTAGGTCGTATACATGCCGTTCGTTCGCTAAAAAGATCAGCCTGATTGAGCCCCTTATCCTCTTCAAAGATAGATAATAGCTCAATTAAAATCAAAACGTATACTAGGCCTGCCTGTCGAATTTTAATCTATACACTATCAAAAACTTTAACCCATTATGATGAAAAATTTTACGCAATTGCTGACTAGGTCAGCGGGTGTTGTTTTTCTGTTTCTTATCACTTTCAGTGCATATGGACAGCAAAGTACAATATCAGGCAAAATTATTGATGAAGAAGGAGCCTCCTTGCCAGGAGTGTCTATTCTTGTCAAAGGTACAAGCAGAGGTACGGTTACTGACGTTAACGGAGATTATTCGTTATCTGCTTCAAGTGATGAAACACTTCTAGTTTCTTTTATTGGTTTTACCACTGAAGAAATTCAAGTAGGTAACCGAACGCAGATCGATGTTACCTTAATGGTAGATGTGCAACAACTTTCTGAAGTTGTTGTAATTGGTTATGGAACTCAAAAGAAATCCACAATCACCGGTTCCATTTCCAAAGTCGAAAATGAAAAATTAGACCAGATAGCAGTGTCCAGGGTGGATGATGCGCTTATTGGCCAGGTATCGGGTGTTAATATTCAAGCTACTAATGCCGAGGCAGGCGCTGCTCCAACTATAACCATTAGGGGGTTTGGGTCTGTGACTGCCGATTCTGGTCCAGCGGTGGTTGTAGACGGAGTGGTTGTGAGTTCTGATTTCCTTGGAAACATGAACATGAACGATATTGCTTCATTCGAAGTATTGAAAGATGCGGCTTCTGCAGCCATATATGGTAGTGAAGGTGCGAATGGTGTGATTATGATTACCACTAAGGCCGGTAAAGCGGGTAAAACGAAGTTTAGTTATGAAACTTTTTTGGGCTATAAAGAGGCATTTGGTAGTGATGATTATAAAAAGAGTCTTAATGACTGGGCTGCTAAGGAGCAGGCAGAAAATGGTGAATTGAGTGAGCAAACGCAGCATGCACTTATTATTTCTCAAGCTGCTGGAGGATTAGACCGTGATTGGCAAGATGTATTTTTCGATGGTGGAATAATTCAAAGTCATGCGCTCTCTGCAAGAGGAGGGTCTGATAATACCACATTTAGTACTTCTCTTAAATACCTACACGATGAAGGCGTTGTAATCACTGATGATTTTAAACTTTTGACTGGATCCATTAAAGTAGACACTAAACTGAATGATAAATTCGAATTTGGGGTGAGTGCTACACCGTCTTATACTAAACAAAGACGCCTTCCAACATCTATACACAATCCAATTAGACAGTCACCATGGTTGCCAATTTATCATACTGAGGCTACACTTGCCTTGGTTAATCAAGATGACCCTGATGGTGCAAAATATTATCCAGACCTGGTTCCTGGAGATTATGCAAGAGAAGATCATTTCGGCCCTATCGATGTAGACGGTGATGGTGACTTAGATGCTACTGCGCGTACCTCAGGAGATCAGAATCCATATGCTCAATATGTAGAAAGAGAGCATTATGATATTACCACAGCTTTGTTGGCTTCTACTTATGTAAGTTACGAAATCATTGAAGGATTAACCGCAAAAACTCGTTTGGGAATAAGCCTTGATCAACGTAAAAGAAGTCGCTGGGATGGAAGTCAGTATCATCACAGTAATTCGGCAGAGTATTATGTTCAAGATAGAAATAGAATAAGAGTTATTTCTGACAACTTCCTAACTTATAATAAAGGTTTTGGTAAACATGACCTTAATGCCATGATTGGTCTGACTATCCAGGAGAGAACCACTGATTATAATCAAGTGGTTGGAACAGGATACAATAACGACTTATTGAAAAACTTAGCAGGGGCCACTTCAGTATCTGAGCAGGTAGAGAATAGACTTGTTCGTAGGAAAATAGGATATTTTGGAAGGGTTAATTATGCATACAATGAAAAATACTTACTGAATGCATCATTCAGACGAGATGGTAGCTCTGTATTTGGGGTGGACTCTAAGTGGGGAAATTTCCCAGCTGTATCGGTGGGTTGGAATGTACACAATGAGGACTTCCTAGCTACCAATGATATATTAAGCATAGTAAAATTAAGAGCAAGTTATGGTCGTACTGGAGCTGAGAACTTTAGCGTAGGGGATGATATTGTCAACACCTGGCCGTATTTGGCCCTATTAAATAGTGCGAATGCTGTAGTAGATGGTAATGTTGCAGGCGGTTTTACTCCACGTAATGTTGCAAACACGCTGCTACAATGGGAGGCCTCAGCAGAACTTACTGTTGGAATTGACTATGGTTTATTAAGTAATAGGATTACAGGCTCAATAGATTATTATAATAGAGTAAGTGATAATTTACTTCTTTTAAACCCGGTTTCATATGGTACTGGCTTCAATAGTGCAATCGTGAATTTGGGTGAGGTGAAAAACAGCGGTTTTGAATTTGAAGTGAGATCCAAGAACCTGGTAAAAGGAAACTTGAGATGGAGTTCTACCTTAATTGCGTCAACCAATCAAAATGAACTTACCGCTTTTGGTGATTCTGATGGTGCACTGCTTGAAGATACTTTTGGTAGAAACTCTCAATGGATCAACCTGGTAGGAAACCCTATATCCTCTTTCTATGGCTATGTAGTTGACAGAACAAAGCCAATACCTGATCAATATGTAACCACTCCTTCTGTTCCAATAAATGGTCAAGGTGAAGATGCTGTTGTTCTTGATTTGAATGGTGATGGAATTATTACCGATGCGGATAAGACAATATTAGGTAATCCTTATCCTGATCTAATTTGGAGTATTACTAATGATTTCAGCTATAAAGGATTTGATCTTTCATTCATGATTCAGGGAAGTTATGGTGCTCAGGTGAAAAACATAGGGGATCAATATTTCTATACTTGGTGGCAAGGTGCTACAACAAGTCCACAGCAAATGGTTGATGATGGATTTATTTCACATACTTCTTTTGTACAAGAAAAGGTGCTAACTGATCAGGTTGTTCAGGATGCAAAGTATTTGTCACTAAGAAATGTAAACATTGGCTATACACTACCTAAGGACTTGGTATCTAAGGCAGGATTAACTGGAGTAAGAGTATATGCATCTGGTCAGAACCTTCTATATCTCACATCTGACGAGTACACTGGGTTTAATCCGGAATACATCGATAATGATAATAATCCAAGACAATACGGGTCACAAAGAGCTGGTACTCCAATCTTTAAGACTTTCACTTTTGGTCTAAATGTTGACTTTTAATCTAAAATGACTAAGACTATGAAACTTATAAAATATTTAATGTTCGCACTTATAGGAGGAATTTTCTTCTCCTGTGATGTTGACGAGTTCCTGAACCCTTTACCTGAAACAGCGGTGACAGCGGACACTTACTTTCAATCAGACGAAGATGTGCTATCAGGAATTATAGGAATATATGATGCCATTCAGGGTGTTAACGAAAATACAGATGGAGATGATGTGTCCGTCAATAGAGGAATACAATATGAATACCTACTAACCGAGCATCGAACGGATAATACAAGAAGTGCAACTCTTGAGGGATCGCGTGCCGATTTTCATAGGTATTTAACTGATCCTGTTAATACCCAGTCAGAAGACTACTGGGCTTCAATGTATGATATTGTTTTTAGAGCTAATAATATCCTTGATTTCATGGATGTAGCTAATGCCGAAAATGTTGCTAGTTATTCTGCTGAAGCCAAATTTTTAAGAGCATATGCATATTTTAATTTAGTTAGACTATATGGTGATGTACCATTGATCACTGAGGTTGCTATCCCGGATGATAAAGAAACACTCTACACCAGAGTTGATGTCGCTACTGTATATGCTCAGATTGTTGAGGACTTGCAAGAAGCTGTTGGTGCCTTAGATAATGCTCATAGATCGAGAGCGTCTAGGGCTGCGGCACAAGGATTGTTGGCAAAAGTTTATTTATCACAACCAACCCCTAACTATCAAGAAGCTCAGGCTTTATGTGAGGCGGTAATGGGCGGAGGAGAATATTCTTTGATGCCAAATTTTAATGATGTTTTTTATTCAGAGCTGAATGACGAAATTATCTTCTCTATTCAGTACATGTCTGCTAATCCATTGGAAAGCCAAGGGTTTTCAGCAGAATTTACATCAGCCATTAGACAAGGACAGCAGGACGGGCTTAATATTCCAAATGATAATTTAATAGCAGACCTAAATGCTTTTGGAGGCAATAGAACTGCAACAAGTATCACTAATGTACAAGGCTCAATAGAGGTAGCTAAATTTTTGCCTGATGGAAATGATTGGACTAATGATTATGGGGGAAATGCTAGAAATGCAGGTAATGACTGGATAATCCTCAGATATTCTGACATTCTTTTGATGCATGTTGAAGCAATAATGGGTGGTACGCCTTCAACAAGCAATGCAGCTGCAATAGCATCTTTTCAAGAGGTTAGAAATAGAGCAGGTTTGACCACTCCAGTCACCTCAATATCTCAAAATGATTTACTACTAGAAAGAAGAGTTGAATTTGCCTTTGAAAATCAGAGGTGGTTTGACTTACAGCGTTTTGGTGTAGCAGATGCAGTACTAAGTGCTCACGCTGCTGAAATGGGATACACAGATTATAGTGCAAGGGCTTTGCTGCTTCCTATTCCAGCAAGAGAAATTAATTTAAGTGGTGGTCTTATGACTCAGAACCCATAAAATATTTGATCATGAAAAAATTATTAAGCAATACTTTATATAAAGCTGCTATGCTGTTGTTTGGTTTGGTTGCTATAGGATTTATAAATGGATGTATTGAGGAAGAATTGCCTGGTGCAGGTTCTATTCCTGATGAAATTCCACCTAGCGCAAACTTTTCGTATGCCTCTGATCCTGAAGATTTTAGGGTAACAAATTTTACGAATCTCTCTACTGAGGCCTTGTCATTTGTTTGGGATTTTGGTGGCGGAAATACTTCAACTGAAAAGGATCCAACATTCACTTTCAGTGGAGAAGGGAAATATGCTGTTACATTAACAGCAACAGATGGGTTAGGCGTGAGCAACGCTGTTACAATTGAAGTATCAGTACAAGCTGGTCCTTATCAACCCATTATAATGGAGCCTGGATTTGAAGACGGACAGTTAGAGGGCGGATCTGGCGATGGCCGTGATTCATGGAGAAACAACGATTTAGGTGGAGTTATTCAAATTACTGGCAGCCCTGTTGTTTCAGGGGATCAGGGAGCCAAACTCCCTGGCGGAGGAGATAAAAGAGTTGGGTATCAGGAGATCATTGTAGAACCTGAAACTAACTATGATATCAATTTTATTTATACCATGCTAGCCGAACCTACAGGATATATTACAGTTGATATTCTTGATGTTGAAGCCAATGGTGGAACATTCACATCTCATGCTGATACTCAGGCAACATTGCTTGGATCTGTTACTGTAAATGATCAGGATGATCCTGAGACTTATGTTGCTGCTTCTGTCTCTTTCAGCTCAGGTACAACTTCTAAGATCGCTATCTATTTCTACAATGATGGAATTGCTGAAGCAAGATTGGATGACTTTACTATTGAAATCGGCCGAGCTGGTGCAGTACCACCATCTGCTTCTTTCTCAGTTGAACAAAGTGAATCAAACTTCCTTGAATATTCATTCAAAAATAGCTCTCTAAATGCAGCTACTTATGCTTGGGATTTTGGTGATGGTAACACTTCTACAGAAAAATCTCCAACACATACTTATGCAGAGGCTGGCGTATATGCTGTCACTTTAGAAACAAAAAGTGAAGGAGGACTAACTGCAGACTTTAGCACAAACATTGATATTCAGGCCCCTGTAACCGCGGCTTTCACCTATGAAATTGATCCAGATGACTATAAAACATATACGTTTACAGACGCATCTGAAGATGCAGTAATGCTGCTATGGGAATTTGGCGATGGTTATCAATTTACTGGAATGAATCCGGTTCACGATTATGCAGAGGATGGAGTGTATACAGTTACTTTAACCGCTTATAGTGTAACTGGTAATACTGATGTTGCCTCCGAAGAGGTAACTGTGGCTCAAGGGTTTGTTGTAAAAGTACTCAATGGCACATTTGATGATCATACAGCAAGTACTGGTGATAATGCTGATTCCTGGGACATGACACCAAATAGCACCATCTTAGATGAAGGTGGTAATGAAGTTCCGAGCCCATATGCGGCATTATGGAATAACTCAGCCTTGAATGACTACATAGATGCCACATATTGTACAAATGAACAAATTGGTAGTACAAGTGATGGAAACAATGGAACAAGAGGAGGAAAAATAAGTGACCCTTGTCGTAGGCTTTACCAGGTTGTTGAAGTTGAACAGGGGGTTGAGTACACTTTTTCTATTGATACCCGCTCTGAAGCAGAGGGCATTAATACCGAGGTGTTCATTCTAAATACTGAAATCACTACTGAGGCGGGTATTGATGCTTCTAAGAGTGATCCTGCAATAGATGCGTACTTCGATATCACTAATGACTTCAATACAGACAAGACTGTCTTTACTACAAGCACTTTTACATTCACCCCTTCTACGAATGAGATTGTGATTTATGCAAGGGCTTTGAATGCAATTGACAGTAGTAATGAAGTGTTTATAGACAACGTAGAAATCACAGAAAACTAATAGTAAATTTCATGAAGCTCAATAATAGCTACCCGAAGAAGTCTTCGGGTAGCACTTATATCCTTGCCTTTTTACTTACCTTTTTCTCATTTGGCTGCAATGGAGAAGAAGAAACTCCTGCTCCTGTGGTTAATCCTCCGGTAGAGGAACCAGTAGAAGAGCCTGAAAATAATTCAGGACAAGAAGGAGTAGATTTTTTTCTGCCTAATATCAACTTGGGAAATTGGAAGGTGACTTTGCCTGTACCAAGGGCAGATGGTAAGGCTTTAGAAGTTGAGCCTCCTGAAATTCTTGAGTATGCTACTAATGAAACCTTGCTGCCATTTATGTACAATGACTCTACTGATGGTTCTTTAGTGTTTTATACGTACCCAGGATCTACAACAGCAAATACATCATATTCAAGAACCGAGCTAAGAGAGCAAATGGTACCGGGCAGTAACAATACGAACTGGACATTTGATCAAGGGGGAATCATGAGAGGTATGCTTTCAGTTCCTGAAGTTTCTACAGATGCCGGAGGAGATTTTCACAGAACCATGATTATGCAAATTCATGGGCGCTTAACCAATGAACAAAGGGACTTGATTGGTGAGGACGACAATAATGCACCACCAGTTCTTAAAATCTATTGGCAGGACAATAAGGTAAGAGTAGTTACAAAAAAGCTAAAAGATTTAGACGCCACCTATGAGGAGTCTCTTCATACCTCAGCCTGGACAGATAATGAAAGTAAATACTTTGCCAGAGAAGTAGGCACAGAAAAATTCACATTGCAGGTTGAAGTATCCGCTGGAAAATTAGTCGTGACCATGGATGATGATGAGTCTTTCGTGTTTGACGATGTACATATGGAAAAATGGGGAGTCTTTGAAAACTACTTCAAAGCAGGAAATTACTTGGGCACTAATGATGAAGGTGCTTTTGCCAAGGTAAAATATTATTCACTAGAAGTCACACATCCATAACATGACATTTAAAAAATTAAGTTACTTCTTCGTTTGGTTTACTATATCTACCTTTTTCTCCTGTACTCAGGAGGAGAAGGGGATATTGGTTAACAATATTTCAGAGTTTAATCAGGCTGTTCCAAATCTCAAGCCTGGAGATAATTTAATACTCGCTGATGGAAAATGGGAGAATGTAGAACTGAAGCTAATAGCTAAAGGTACTGCGGAGGCTCCAATAATAATGCGAGCTCAGACGCCTGGTAAGGTAATCATATCAGGTCAATCCAATCTTAGAATATCAGGAGAATATATCGTAGCCTCAGATTTGGTCTTCAAAGATGGTTTTACTCCAACAAGTGAAGTAATAGCTCTGAGAACTAGCAAAGAGGCATTGGCCAACCATACCAGAATTACCAATTGTGTAATTGATGGTTTTAACAATCCTGAAAGATTTGATGCAGATACCTGGGTGTCAATTTATGGTAAGAACAACCAATTTGATCATAATACTCTGATTAATAAAGGTAATCAGGGAGTGACTTTTGCCATAAAAATGAATACTGAGGCAAGTCAAGAAAATGGCCATATTGTAGAGTATAACTATTTTGGGCCGCGTCAGGTGCTCGGATCAAATGGAGGTGAAACTGTAAGAATTGGAACCAGCCATTACTCAAGAAAATATTCTAACTCCATTGTAAGGAAGAATTATTTTGATCGATGCAATGGTGAACACGAAATCATTTCCAATAAGTCTTGTGGTAATGAATTTAGAGACAATGTCTTTTTTGAAAGTCAGGGAACGCTCACAATGCGCCATGGTCATCATACCCTGGTAGAAAATAACTACTTCCTTGGAAACAGAAAGCCAAACACTGGTGGAATAAGAATTATCAACGAATATCAAACTGTTAAAAATAACTACATGGCCGGCCTTACTGGCTACCGATTTAGAGGGGCGTTGGTTATCATGAATGGTGTGCCCAACTCGCCTATTAACAGGTACAATCAGGTGGTTGACTCTAAGATGGAGGGAAATATAGTTGTTGATAGTGATTACATACAACTATGCGCGGGAAGTGACGAGGAAAGGTCGGCTGTTCCGGTTGGCACTACCTTTAAAGACAATATCATTATGGGTAAAACCAATTTGACCCCATTTACTATTTATGATGATGTTTCAGGAATTGAATTCAGTGGTAATATAATGAATGAAGAAGCTACGCTTCCATTACCTGAAGGATTTACTAAAGTAGAATTTAGTCTATCAAGAAATGAAAATGGACTACGGGTTCCTAGCCAACCATTAATTGAGAAAGCAGGTTTTGAGAGTATTAAACTGCCAGTGTCAAAAGATGAAACAGGCGCCAATTACTATCCAAAAAATGACATTACAACTACGTTTGGTTCAGGCAAAATGGTGCAAGTAGCGCCTGGAGAAAACACCATTATTGAGGCACTCGAAACTTCTCAACCGGGTGATGTACTTGAATTGGAAAATGGTGGCGAGTACTTGCTTACCAAATATGCATTTGTCAATCATACTATCACAATTAGGGCTAAAGAAGGCTCAAAAGCTCTCATTAAATCTGAGAAATCAAGCTTCTTTAAAATTGAAAATGGTGGAGCACTGCTTCTTGATAACATCCTTGTTGATGGTGCAGAGTCTCCTGATCAGGCCGGGAATAATGTGATAAGTACAAGCAAATACAGCATGAATCAAAACTATGCACTGGTTGTGAAAAATTGTGAAGTAAAAGACTTAGACAAGAATCACACATTCGATTTTCTGAAGATTTACAAAAACACTTTTGCTGATTCAATACAGATTATCAATTCAAACTTTAAAAATGTTACAGGATCGATATTAATATTAGACACAGAAGTGGAGGACTTAGGTATTTATAATGTTGAGAATGTAGCTATCCTTGACTCTAAGTTTGAAGATGTACAGGGCAGTATAGCCAATATTTATAGAGGCGGTACAGATGAAAGCACCTTCGGTCCTATTACTTCCGTAAAGGGTGTTGAAATAACAAATTCTGGCAAAGGCAAGAGAAATAAAATTGGTGCAGTACTTCGTTTTCATGGAGTTCAGACACTAATTATCGATAGTGTTCAAATTAGTGATAGCAAAGGTGTTGACCTGTTTATGACCAATGGCGAACCTATCACCAAGGTGTCAAATGTTACATTCACCAATTCAGCTGGCCTAAAAACCAATGGTGAACCTTACGATTCTGAAAACATAGTGGTAAACAACAAATGAGATTTATCACCACCATATCGCTAGTAGTTGTTTTCATG
This sequence comes from Fulvivirga lutimaris, assembly GCF_009711525.1. Classification (GTDB taxonomy): domain Bacteria; phylum Bacteroidota; class Bacteroidia; order Cytophagales; family Cyclobacteriaceae; genus Fulvivirga; species Fulvivirga lutimaris. The sequence goes on along the minus strand of NZ_SMLV01000380.1, from coordinate 11,781 downwards.
AGTTCATACGCTCAGAACCATCCTAATCTGATTTTAACTAAAAAGGGGGTTCAATCAATGAGAGCGGAGCTTGGTAGAGCTCCACTATTTGACGAGACGTTTCAAACAGTTAAAGTCCAAGTTGATGATGAGATCGAGCAGGGGATTGATGTGCCGGTACCCAAAGACATGGCCGGTGGCTATACACATGAAAGGCATAAAGCCAACTTCTTTGCAATGCAAAAAGCGGGTGTTTTGTTTCAGATTACTCAAGATGTAAAATATGCTGAATACATTAGGGACATGCTTTTAGCCTATGCTGAAATCTACCCTACACTTGGTAAACATCCAGAAGAGCGATCTTATGCTCGCGGAAAGTTTTTTTGGCAGTGCTTAAATGATGCCAACTGGCTGGTTTATACTTCCCAGGCTTATGACTGCATCTATGATTGGTTAGATAAAAAAACAGTTAAGAGATTAAACGAAGATCTATTCCGACCATATGCAGAATACATTTCAATTGAGAATCCACAGTTCTTTAACCGCATCCATAACCATAGCACCTGGGGTAATGCTGCGGTAGGTATGATTGGTCTAGTAATGGGTGATGAAGAGCTTGTGAAATGGGCTTTGTACGGATTGGATGTAAAAGTACCAGGAGATATAGTAAGGGATAATGATGGTGGGGCTATCAGACTTGAAGGTCAGGATGAAGCTGGTTTTTTTGCTCAGTTAAATCATGCTTTCTCTCCTGATGGATACTACACAGAAGGGCCATATTATCAGCGCTATGCTATGTATCCTTTTCTGATTTTCGCTCAGGGTCTTACAAACATGGAACCCGAATTAGAAATCTTGAAATACAGAAATGGGCTATTAATAAAAGCCGTTGATGCGCTCATCAATCAGACCAACACTGCTGGAGAATTTTTTCCAATTAATGATGCCCAAAAAGGAATGTCCCTTAGCTCCAGAGAGTTGGTCAATGCAGTTAGCATGGCTTACTTCTATGGAGGAAATGACCCTCAGTTACTGTCAATCATCAAAAATCAGGGCAGAGTCCCACTTAATGATTCGGGTTTAGGTGCTGCAAAGGCTATAGCTGAAGGCAAAGCCAAACCTTATCAATATAAAAGTATGGAATTGACTGATGGTGCTAATGGCGATGAGGGAGCAATTGGAATTATCCGAAATGGTGATATCACTTTAATGATGAAATATGCTAAGCATGGCATGGGTCATGGACATTTCGATCGTCTTGGATTCTTACTGTATAATGGAGCTGATGAGGTTATCCAGGACTACGGGTCTGCCAGATGGGTCAATATTGACCACAAAGATGGTGGAGGATATCTTAAAGAAAACTCAAGTTGGGCTAAAGAGACTATTGCGCACAATACACTTGTAATTGATAAAGACTCTCACTTTGATGGTAATGTAAAAGATGCAGATAAGACATCCGGAACACCTTATTATTTTAATGCTGAAAACTCTCAAGTTCAGATTGTTTCTGCCAAAGAGTTAAATGCATATCCTGACATCAGTATGCAAAGAACAATGGCCGTTCTGGATATTGATGAGCTGGAAAACCCGTTGATAGTTGATTTATTTTCTGCGCAGGCACCTACAGGGACAAGATACGATTTACCCATGTACTATATGGGGGAACTCATGTCTTCCAATCAAAAATTCCAGACCAATAACGAGCTTGCCCCAATGGGTAAAGAATCAGGATATCAACATCTATGGCTTGAAGGTCAGGCAGATTTAAATGGAGAGATGTTCAGCATGACATGGTTTAATAAGAAGAATTTCTACACGGTAACGTCAACATTCCAAGAGGGAGATAAAGCGCTTTTAACTAGAATTGGAGCAAACGATCCCAACTTCAATCTACGAAGAGATCCAGGCCTTATTCAAAGACGAACAGGTGGAAATACACTGTTTGCAAGTCTATATGAGACTCACGGAATGTATAGTTATTCAGACGAGATTCCTATTAATTCATTCACCTCAATTTCAGGGCTAAAGGTATTACACCAATCTGATAAGTATGTGATTATTCAATTTGGGTTAAAGACAGGGGAGAAGTATCAGTTTGCTTTTTCACTAGTCAACGATAGTGAGGTTGCAAAACACACTGTACAAATTGATAATTCATCAATGACATGGACAGGAGTATATGACTTTAAAAAAATCGATAAATAAGAACATGGAAAGAAACAGTAAGAAATACATCCTAACAGAAAATATGGAATGGGAAGAGCTTGGTGGTGGTGTATCCCGCAAGTTTTTGGGTTATGATAACCAGATAATGATGGTGCAGGTAAAGTTTGAGAAGGGTGCTGTTGGCTCGCCACATCATCACTTTCATACTCAGGCTACCTACTGCGCTGAAGGGAAATTTGAGTTTGAGATTGATGGTGAGAAACAAATTGTAAAAGCCGGAGATGGTGTTTACATCCAACCCAACTTGGTCCATAGTGCTGTATGCCTGGAGGCAGGTATGCTAATCGATGTATTTAGCCCTGTTAGAGAAGACTTTCTGGATGGGTCGACAGTATCATATTTTGGTAAAAAATAAGGTTGATAAAAGTAAACGGGGCAGATAGCTTATGAAACTAAAAGGATTAAGGTGGTGGGTCATTACATTGATATGCCTGGCAACAGTTATCAATTACATTGATAGGACAGCTTTTGGTGTAATGTGGCCAGAGATGGGCAAGGATTTGGGAATGGATGAATCCGATTATGCAATAATGTTAAATGTGTTCATGATTACATATGCTGCAGGGAAGTTCCTGGCTGGAAGGCTGTTTGATATTATTGGCACAAGACTTGGGTTTGTCGTTTCAATTGTTGTTTGGTCAGTTGCATCCATTTTCCATGCTTTTGCCAAGGGGTTGATTTCTCTGACAATGTATAGAGCTTTCTTAGGGCTTGGAGAGGCAGGGAATTGGCCTGGAGCAGTAAAAAGCAATGCAGAGTGGTTTCCAGTAAAGCAACGTGCTTTAGCTCAGGGTATTTTCAATGCAGGTGCATCGTTGGGTAGTGTTATTGCTCCTGTTCTGATTGCTTTTTTATATGCTCAATTCGGATGGAGATCAACTTACATCATTATAGGAGCTATAGGCTTGCTATGGGTTATTCCTTGGCTAGTCATTAATAAAGCCAAACCCGAAAGCCATGCATGGATTACTGATGAAGAGAAAGAACTTATTCTTGAGGGAAGAATAATAAAGGAAGAAGATAGCAAGGAGAAAGGACTTAGCGTATTCCAAATCTTAAAATTCAGAGAGTCTTGGGGTGTATTAGGAGCACGTTTTTTCATTGAGCCTATTTGGTGGCTCTTCGTTGGCTGGATGCCATTGTACCTTCATTCAGAGTTTGGTTTTAGTATTGAAGATATTGGTTCTACTATCTGGATTTCATACATAGGAGGCATGGCAGGCAGTCTTGCTGGTGGCTGGTATTGTGGTAAGTTAATCGAAACAAAAACTGTAGACCAAGCGAGGAAAATCACTATTTCTATAGGTGGAGGGTTAATATTCCTTGGACTAATGGGAATCATTTTCCTTGTCAATGCTAATAATCCAATGACTTTCATCTACATAACTGGTGTAGTACTCTTCGGATTTCAATTTGCCATTGGCAATATACAGACCATCTCAAGTGATTTATTCAAAGGCCCATCAGTAGGTACACTAGCTGGCTTGGCAGGTACAGTAGGTGCTGTTTCAGTTATAATTATGAACTGGCTGATTCCACAAATAACTAGTTTGTCCTATACACCAGCATTCATAGTAATAGCCATTTTGGCACCATTTGCTGTGTTTTCAATTGTATGGGTAATAAAGAAAATAGAACCAGTAGAAATAAAATATAATTCAAGAATATAACTTTAAAACAATGGGAAATTTAAATAACAAAGTAGCAGTTGTAACGGGTGGAGCTCGAGATATAGGGCGTGCCGTCTGCGTAAAATTAGCTCAAGAAGGAGCAAAAGTAGTGGTGAATTATTTCGATAGTGAATCAGATAGGGATGAAACTATGGAGCTAATTAAATCAGTGGGAGGTGAAGCTATTGCAGTGTATGCAGATGTCACTAAGCAGGCCGATATTGCCAACATGGTTGCCAAAACGAAAGAGGCTTTTGGTGATAAGATTGACATACTTGTAAATGTTGCGGGGGGTCTTTTTGCTCGCAAAACTATAGATGAAGTAGATGAGGATTTCTATAACCTGATAATGGATGTTAACTTCAAATCAACAGTTTTTGTAACGAAGGCTTTCAAGCCGCTGTTTAATCAAGGTGGATCAATTGTCAATTTTGCATCTCAGGCAGGAAGAGATGGTGGAGGGCCGGGAGCCTTTTTATATGGAGCCTCAAAAGGTGCAGTATCTACATTTACTCGAGGTTTAGCAAAGGAACTAGGACCACAAGGGATTCGAGTTAACGCCCTTAACCCAGGAATGATCGCGACTAAATTTCATGATGATTTTACAAAGGATCAGGTTCGTCAGAATGTAGCTAATGCTACTCCACTAAGAAGAGAAGGAAAGGCATGTGAGGTAGCAGATTTAGTAGCTTACTTGGCAGGACCAGAATCATCTTTCTTAACAGGAAATAATGTAGATATAAATGGAGGTTTAGCATTTTCTTAAAGGTAATAATTAATGAAAATAGTAACCTTTGGTGAGCTCTTAATGAGGCTCTCAGCTCCTAAGTATGAAAAACTGGCTACTGCTCGATCTCTTGATATAAACTATGGTGGAGCGGAGGCCAATGCCGCCATTTCATTGTCACAATTTGGTAATGATGTGAGCTTTATAACGGTTCTGCCAGATAATGATTTGGGGCATGCCGCATTGAGAGAGGTGCGAAGTTGGGGAGTTGATACAAATTACTGCCAGTTTAAAGGCGATAAAATGGGATCCTATTTTATGGAGCATGGTGTTTCAATAAGAGGAGGTGAAATTATTTATGATCGTGCTAATTCATCTTTTAGTGAAATTGATGCCAACACTTTTAACTGGGAATATATACTCAAAGATGCTGACTGGTTTCACTGGACCGGTATTACGCCTGCCTTATCAAAAGGCGCAGCAGCAGCTTGCAAAAAGGCCATTGATGTAGCAGTAAAAAAGGGTATTAAAGTTTCCTGTGACCTCAATTATCGCAGTAAGCTATGGAAATATGGGGTAGAACCGAGTGCAATAATGCCTAAACTTATAGAAGGGTGTTCTATCATTTTGGCAAATGAGGAAGATACCTCGGTCTATTTGGGTATAACCCCAGAAGAAAAGGACTATAAGTCTATCAAGGGGTTTGGACAGAGAAGTGTTGAGTTTACGAGTGAAAGCCTTATTAAAAAGTTTCCAAAATTAGAACTGGTGATAAGTACATTACGCGAAACTATTTCAGCGTCTAGCAATAGATGGTCTGGGGTTGTATATGACGGCTTTAAATACACAAGAAGCACAACAATAGAAATAGACAATATAGTAGACCGAGTAGGAGGAGGAGACTCATTCTTGGCCGCATTTATACATGGGTTTAACAAATTCACAACAATGGATGAGGTGCTTGATTTTGCAATAGCAGCATCAAGTATAAAACTTACGATTGATGGTGATTATAATATTGCCTCAGAAAATAAGGTTTTGCAGTTACTAACTAGTAATAAAACAGGAAGAATTAGCCGATGAGTAGATTTAACAGAATAGAAACGGTGCTTAAAATGGATGAGACAGGTTTTGTGCCCGTCTTTTATCATAGTGATATGGACTTTTGTAAGGAAGTATTGAAAGCTTGCTATAATGGTGGAGCTCGTGTTTTTGAATTCACTAATAGAGATGATTTTGCTCATGAAATATTTAGAGATCTAAATCTTTGGGCTATCAAAAATTTACCTAATATGATATTAGGTATAGGCTCAATTGTTGATCCGGCAACTGCTGCTTTATACATCCAACTAGGAGCAAATTTTGTAGTTTCACCGATAGTCAATCCTGAGATTGCAAAAGTTTGTAACAGAAGAAAAATTGCCTGGATGCCTGGATGTGGATCTGTAAGTGAGATTTCTTATGCGGAAGAGTTAGGGGCGGAAGTGGTTAAGATATTTCCTGCTGAGCAGGTTGGTGGCCCAGCCTTTGTTAAAGGTGTTAAAGGGCCAATGCCCTGGACTAGAATCATGCCTACAGGTGGTGTTTCACCAACAGAGGATAATTTAAAAGGTTGGTTTGAAGCTGGGGTCACTTGCGTGGGAATGGGTTCTCAGTTGATTCCCAATGATCTTTACAAAATCAAAGATTTTAATGGACTTGAATCAAAAGTGCGTAAATGTATCACACTTATAAGTAACGTACGAAAATCTCTAGATAAGTAGGTTATGCACCTAATTTCAAAATTGACATTGGCCTTCTTAATAACGATGTTGACTAATCCAATAAATGTTAATGCGCAGAATTTTTTTGTGACCAACGTTGGTGAATTTGACGTGGCAGTTGAGCAGGTAGAGCCGGGAGGAAAAATTGTCCTTGCAAATGGAGTTTGGGACGATGTACATATAGGTTTCTTTGCTAATGGAGTGGAAGGAGATTCTATTACTATCATGGCGGAAACTCCTGGAGAAGTTATTTTCACAGGTACTTCTAAAATAGAATTGGCTGGTAATTACCTAATTGTGAAGGACCTTGATTTTAATGAAGGATACTCAAGCGGAGATGCTGTAATTAGTTTTAGAAGAAACTCTAATGATGTTGCAAATCATTCACGAGTTACCAACTGCAGAATTATTAATTACAACCCGGAAACGGATGCTACAGAGTACAAATGGGTTTCCCTCTATGGTGAGCACAATAGAGTTGATCACAGCCATTTTGAAGGTAAAAACCATGAAGGAGCATTGTTAGTAGTTTGGCTATCGGGTTCTGCGAATCATCACAGAATTGATCATAACTATTTCGCCAACATTCCTGAATTGGGAAGAAACGGTGCTGAAACCATACGAATCGGAACCAGCGACAATAGCATGACTGAGTCGAGAACTACTGTTGAATACAACATGTTTGAATCTTGCGATGGCGAGATTGAAATAGTATCAAACAAATCAGGCTTCAATGTTTACAGGTACAACACCTTCAGAGATAATGAGGGGACTTTAACACTTAGACATGGTAATGACTGTGAAGTTTACGGTAATTTTTTCTTTGGGGGTGATAAGAGCTCTGGTGGTGTAAGGATTATAGGAGAGCGTCACAAAGTGTACAATAATTATTTTCAAGGACTTAAAGGTGATGGCTTTAGAGCAGCAATATGTATGACAAATGGTGTTCCTGATTCACCACTAAATAGATACTTCCAGGTTAAAAATGCTGAAGTTGTTCATAATACAATTGTGAATTGTAAAGAACCAATTGCCATTGGAGAAGGAAAATCTGATGAACTTTCTTTACCCCCAATAAATAGCACAATAGCCAATAACCTCATAGATAAGACTATTGGCGGTAAAGCCATCACCTATACTGATACTCCTATAAATATGGAATACCTTTCAAACTATATCAATGGTACAGTTGGTATTTCTGCAACTGGTATCATAAATGAAGATCCTTTAATTGTCGAAGAGGAAGTAATCTTTAGACCGGCCTCTGAAAGTCCGGTAATCAACAATGCAACTGGAAATTTTGAATATGTAATTCAAGATATTGATGGACAGAATAGAGATAATTCTCCTGATGTCGGCTGTGACGAGAAGTCATCTTTGACCATTGTCAATAAACCATTATTCAAGGAAGATGTGGGTTTTGATTGGAGTGTTGATGATTCTATTACTTCAATTGAAGAATCTTCCCAATCAAACATATTTATTTCAAGTAATCGAAATGAAGTAATTGTTCATGGAATAAGTTATGAGCAGTTTCCAGTAAGGCTCATGTTATATGATACTACTGGAAAAAGGGTTTATGATAATCAGGTTAGTGGTGATACGGTTAGAGTAGAGGATTACAAGGGTGTTCTAATTGCCATTATACTTGATGGATCCAATCAAATATTAGCCAAGAGCAAGGTCATTCTGAGTCACCAATAGTATGAAATCATTCCTGAAGTTTATTTTGGCTTTTGGCCCAGGAATTTTTGCCATAGGGTACACCATTGGTACAGGCAGCGTGACATCCATGATAGTTGCAGGAAATTCATTTGGAATGGACTTGCTGTGGGTGCTTTTGTGTAGTTGCCTGTTTTCAGGTGTGCTTATCTATGTTTCTGGTACCTATTATCTCTTTACTGGAGAGACGGCCCTTTTTGCAGTTCGGAAGCACATACCGTTTGGAAAAGCAATAGCAATAGCAATTATCTTGACCGTTGGCATCGGTCAGTGGAACTCCTTAATTGGTATTTTGGGAATTACTTCCAATGTCATTTTTGAGATACTCCTCATTAATTTTCCGGTAATCGAAAGCCACAAATATTTTGTGGTACTGACATTGGCAATAATAATGATAGCGGTTTTCTATTTTTTGTTGATAAAAGGCAACTACTCGATCTTTGAAAAAGTGTTAACTCTGTTTGTTTCCATTATGGGGTTATCATTCATTTTTACCCTCTTTTTTGTCTTTCCTTTACCCTCTGAAATTATTGTAGGGCTAATCCCTAAAATTCCTAAAGTTGAAGGCGCGGGTATTCTTATTGCAGCTTTTGTGGGTACAACTATGGCAGCTGCTACCTTTTTATCGCGTCCCTTATTCATTCAAGGAAAAGGTTGGACTAAGTATGATCATATAGTCCAGAAAAATGACGCGATTATAGCAACAGTTTTGATTTTACTTATCAGTGGATCAATCATGGCAGTAGCTAGCGGAAGCTTGCATGGTAAAGGCATTGATATTACTCATGTGCTAGACATGTCAGGCGCTCTGGAACCGTCAGCTGGAAAGTTTGCTGTCAGTATATTTTTTGCAGGAACATTGAGTGCAGGTCTGTCCTCAATATTTCCATGTCTGATGATCGTGCCACTAATGTTGGGAGATTACAACTTCGGTAAATTGGATGTATCCTCTGGTCGATTTAAACTTATCACCGCGATAGCAAGCATTTTGGCACTCAGTGTACCAATATTCGGTTTTAACCCTATACAAGGGCAGATATTTACTCAGGTGTTTAATGTATTTGGTCTACCATTAGTGGTTTTGAGCTTTTTAATTTTGTGGAATAGAAAGCACATGAATCTTCCAGGTAGCAAAGTTGTCATCAATATTATTATGGCTGCTGCTCTGGTATTTTCAATTATTATAATGGTAAACGGATTAATTGATATTTTTTGAACATTTGGTATGTGTAGTGGTAATGATAATTTATCAAATCAACTGATTTGAACAGCATATCTTAATTTAGAAATATAAGGCCTTGACTCCAGACAGACTAAAATACCTCAAACAACTAGCTCAAAAATTTCCAACAAGAAGTGAATTAGGTAAGGAGATAATGCTTCTGGAATCGGTACTGTCTCAACCAAAAGGATCGGAGCTTTTTATTAGCGATGTACATGGTGAGTATGACTCGTTTCAGCATATGATCAGAAATGGCTCTGGTATGATCAGGCAGCGATTGGTTAAGATTTTTGGTGAATCAAAATCAGAAACAGAGCTCAAGTCCTTGGCTTCATTGATCTACTACCCTGAAGAGAAGCTGAAAGTACTAAATCTCAATAAGGAAAGTGTAAAGAGTACACTTCAGGATTTAAGCCTCTTGGCGAAAGACTTTTCCAGCATTTATGCCAACAGAAAATTAGCAAGGCTTATCAACAGTGCTTATAAGGCTATTATCCTAAGTTTGGTTTGTGCCGACTATTCAAATAAGGACAAAAGAATTTATAATAATCAGCTCATCGATACAATCATTGATATTGAAGAGTCTGAGGCAATAATTATTGAGATTTGCAGATTCATTCAAAGGCTATCTATTCATTCCATTCATATCATTGGTGACATTTATAATCGTGGGCCGGCCGCTGAAAATATCCTTGATGATTTATTGGAATATGATTCTGTTGATGTCCAGTGGGGTAATCATGACATTGTATGGATGGGAGCAGCATGTGGTTCTTTGGCCTGCATTGCCAATGTCATTAGACTTTCCCTCAGGTATGGTAATACCAGTACGCTGGAGAAGGGTTACGGTATTAACCTTATTCCGCTGGCATCATTTGCTCTGGAGCATTATAAAGAAGAAGAAAGTATCCATTTTGATCCAAAGGTTGATCCTGAAGAGTTGATTAATACAAGTGAGAAATTGTTGAATCGCATGATGCATAAGGCCATTAGTGTGATTCAGTTTAAATTGGAAGATCAGCTAAAAATGCGACAACCCGGGTTTAATATGAATGATCAATTGATATGGGAAAATATCGATTTTAAGACCTTTCAGATTGAACTGGAGGGAAAGAAATATGAACTACACGATAAGTTGTTGCCGACCGTAGACCCAAATGCACCTCATGAACTATCTTCTGAAGAGCAGGATTTAATGAATGTTTTGGAGCTGGCATTTAAAGAAAGTGATAGACTTCAGAGACACGTTAAATTTTTGATTGGAAAAGGAGGTATGTATAAGGTTACTAACAATTGCCTTTTATATCATGGTTGTATTCCGTTGAACGAGCAGGGTGATTTAAAAGAAGTTGACCTTCTTGGACAGAAATTGAAAGGTAAGGCCTTACTCGATTTTCTGGATGCTAAAGTTCGTGAAGCTTACTTTATGGAAAGCACTGACAAGGAAAAGCAGCTGGCTGTGGATATCATTTGGTACCTGTGGTGTGGACCCGATTCACCGCTTTTTGGAAAAAGTAAGATGACCACTTTTGAGCGGTATTTCATAACAGATACAGAAACGCACAAGGAAAACAAGTCTTATTACTATCAATACAGGAACGATGAATCTACTTGTGATAAAATATTAAATGACTTTGGTCTTACTGATGAGAATGCCATTATTATAAATGGTCATGTGCCAGTGGTTGCTAAAGGAGGAGAAAACCCTGTGAAGGCCAATGGTAAATTGTATGTGATAGACGGTGGATTTTCGAAAGCTTATCAGAGTAAGACAGGTATAGCAGGTTATACTTTGATCTTTGATCAAAAGGGAAAGCAGCTAATATCACATATGGCATTTGAGTCTAAACAAAAGGCTATCGATGAAGAAATTGATATTCAGTCTTATGAAACGCTTTACTCACCATCTTCAAAGGTAATCAGAGTTAAAGATATTGATGATGGACCTTCTTTAATGGAATACATAGTTGATTTAAAAGAACTGATGATTAACTATAAAAGAGGTAAGATATCCGGAACTAAACTATGATTCCCATCACCAAATTCCTTTGAGCAATTGTCGTCAGTGAAGATCAAATGAGCTTCAAGGTATTTTAATTATAACACCTATTAAAAATATGAATGTATCATAATTTATTATAAAAAATCATATTTCTTACATCACCTATTGTTAAAATATAATTTGGCTTACATTGCGCGAAATTGTTCACCGCAATCGTTTGAAATAGTTGAAAAACACATATATTAAACTTCTTGACGACCTCGATAGAGGTCACTATTAATTTAGTTCATTTTAGTACAAATAGCAGCAAATTAAATGATTGTAAAATATTGATAATCAGTAAATTATATGCAAATTATATTAAATAACATGTTCACCGAATTGTTCACCTAAGTGATGACAAATATTATATATATTGGATTAGTAAGGAAATAAAAAACCCTCTAAAAATATTATTTAGAGGGTTT
>NZ_SMLV01000313.1 GCF_009711525.1 Fulvivirga lutimaris | reverse complement strand
CCCATAAGGATTGAACTGAATGGAAGCTAAATCTATAAAGAGGTAACCATTTCGATTTAACAAATAAAAGTATTTGAAGAATAATGCTATGCAGAAGATATTGAAACACCAATGCCCAGACTCCAAAGTCATTAAACGCAAGATAAATACCAACAATCCCAGAAAAAAAGGAAGCCCTTAAATGGCAAAAAGCTATTTTTTTAAAATCCATTCTTTTTATCAGCATACTTTGATTTACGATGCCGATGGCTCCAGTAATAAATGTAATTGATAGGACGTAGACAATAGGCACCAATTCTGGATTTTTATAGAAATCGCCAATATATTTGGCGCACATAATAAAGAGTCCACCAATAAAAAATGCCACGAATAGATTAATCCAAAATATCGTGCTATACTGTATCTGAGTTACATTTTGATTTTGCACCAATGATGTTTGAAAGCCCATATTAATGAAAACCTGAGCGATGCTAATAAAGGCCATAACCATTCCAACAAGCCCAAAATCTGCTGGCAACAAGAGCCTTGCAAGAAAAATTGAAATAATAAAGGTTATTCCCTGATTGATAACCTTTCCTATTAAATCCCAAAGTACCCCTCTGGCTATCATTCTTTCGTGACAGAGTTAATGACTACAACAATAAATGATAAATAAAATGGCATCAATGGGATTTTATACCTCATTAGTGTCCCAAAGTTAAATGTTGAAACTCCTACTGCAAATGCAAATGTAAGTGCAAACAAAATACTAAAAATGACGATTGGATCAATTTTTCCGTATAATAGAGAAATCCAATTACCTCTAAAAATAACCAAGAGTGTTAAAAGTAAGATAACGCTTGATTCCAAGCTGGCTAACAACATTAAAGGTGTTTTTACTTCCCATGGAAATGGTCTAAATAAGGAGACTACAACAGCTTTGGGGAACAAACTCATCATGCTTTCAAATGTTCCATCCAATTGACCCAATTCATAGGTAGACCCTGCGCCTTTACCTGTCTGATAAGCAATGTCATAAGCTGTTATCCTCGCGGTTTCAGCTATCTTATCCATGGAATAGCGTGCATCGTTTTCACTGATTTTTATGACCGACCAATAACTAAAAATTGCAAAAAAAATAATTAAAAAAGGTGCGATTGCAGTTTTCAACAAAAGGGATGAAATTTTCGAAATTCTACTGAGATAAATCCAAATAATTGAGCACGGCACAAAAGTTAATAATATATATTTTTTTACTACAAAGAGGATATACACATTGATAATCAGCACCAATAGAATGATTAAAGATTTGTTCTTTTTAAATAGTAGTTGGTCAACTGAATAAACTAACCATCCCAGTGCAGATAAAGTAACTGTATCCTTTAATATGCCAGATCCCCAAAAGGCGATTGAAGGAATAAATAAAATGGCAAGAGCTAGGTTTCTATGTAATTCAGTAAACCTTGAATAAAAGGTTTTAAATAATGCCCAAAGACCAGAAAAACCTATCACAGAGAAAAGCATCGCTGTTCCTATATATGAACTAAAGGTGAATAAATCACAAATAGCAGAAAGCCTTACAATAAAATAGGTGTCATCATATTCATAATATCTAATCTTGGATGCCCATGGATAAAGATCAGTTGTAAATTGATTCTCTTCGAAAATTAATCTGAATCCCTCTATTGGGCTATTAATAATTGTTTCCCATATTATTCTACTACCGTATGTATGATACCAAAAAGTATCTCCATATCCATAATAAAACTGATAAACAACCCCTACGGCTATTGCGCCTAGAATCTTTACTGTTAAAGCTGGAATAAAATACCGTTTGGTATTTACATCGGTAAACCTTGGGCGTAGCCAATAAGCAACGATATAGATTATAAAAAGCCATATTGGAGTTACTATGAAGTCTCTTAATTCCATCTAAAAATCCTTCATATGATCTCTGGCCAGCTCATGGACTTTGTCCTTGCGTTTAGCTGTTTTCTTAACCTTTTTATAGAAAACTTTGGCCTGCTTTTCATTGCCTTCATCCTTGTAAATATCACCTAATGACAGCAAGGCGTAATGATAATATCCTGTGTCAGTGGCATCAATATCTTCGCTAAACTCTATTGCTCTTCTGTAATAATACTTAGCCTTCTCAAAGTCCTTAGTGTTTTCTGATATCTGCCCCAGAAAAAATGCTGCATATCTACCGCTGGTACCTTCATAACCTAACATACCGCTATCAATTTTAGCCAATAGACTTTCTGCTACAGGCTTTGTGCTACTAAATTTTCCTGAAGTGTAAAGTAGACGAGCATAATATCTGTGAAAATAAGGGTTATCAGGATAGGTTTGGTGAAGGTATTCGCTGATTTGAAGTGCTCTTGGCTTGTCATTCTCTAACCCACCTAAAATACGCATTAGGAAGACCATAGCCTCTGTCCGCGTGTAAAAGGCATTATAGGACACCTCCTTCAATTGCTTAATGCCAAGCACTTTGTCTCCTCTTGGGAAAAATGCCAGCAATGGTTTTAATAAAGGATAATTTTCTGGAACCCACTCTCTGAAATAATTATAAAGGGCATCACCAAATAACAACTCGGGACTCAAATCATGATAACCCTCACTCTCTTGCATATAATTTAATGCATTCTTACCGGCAAAAGCCGACTTGGTCCAATTTTTTCTTTCTTCACTGGAGTGTAGCCTTCCAATAAAACCATATGCCGCTGCTAAAAAGAAGGAGGCCTCCACTTCATGCTTGGGTATTTCATGTAGCCGTTCAGAAATCTGTATTACGGTATCCATGTAAGCAAGAAACTTGTCATCATGTGACTTATTACGAACATCAGGCATAATCTTCCACCACTCACTCAATCCCAATAAAAAGTAGGGTAATGGATGCCAGCCATATTTCTTTTTGAAGTATTTAAATTCTTGTTCGGCCTTTTCGAACTTGAAATTATACATATTATTCATGGCCTGATTGATGTCAATCTGCAACTGCATATCTGCAATTAAAATAATCTGTTCGCTCTTATTAATGCTATCTAATTCAACAGCATTAGCTCTAAAGCCACTCAGGATTACAATACTTATGATTAACAATTTTCTCATACTATACAGAAATTCATTTCAGCTATTGAATTTCAAATTTCATTCCATAATCAGGTAACCGGCATCTTACTAACGTAAATGGCACCTAAAGTTATGGGTTAATTGTCTAATTTTCAGCCATGAATCAAGAAGTCAAAGATAAAGGTATTTATGACACCAATACCTGGGCCTTTTTTTTAATGCTTTGCCTTGCCACTTTAACATTGTTGGTGGTGAAGAAAACATTTGTAGAAAATGAGACCACCGCTTTTGAAATTCTCGATCAAAGAGGAGAAATGGGCATGTTTCATGCCATAAACGCCTTGCAATACCTTACTATACCTGTTGTTTATCTATTCAAATTCACCATTATTAGTTTTACCATCTGGATGGGCTGCTTCATGTTTGGTTATAGAATTACCTACGGACAAACCTGGAAAGTTGTAATGATTTCTGAAGCCATATTTCTAATCCCAGAGTTTCTAAAAATATGTTGGTTTCTATTCGTTTTTGGGGACTATAATATTTTCGACATTAGGGCATTTTATCCATTCTCACTGATTAATCTTTTCGATACTGAAACATTAGCCCCCAAGGCATTTTATCCGTTAAAAGCACTGAACATTTTTGAAGTTGCCTATTGGTTTATTCTAGTCTATGGAATCCATACTGTAGCGCAAAAAAAGAAAACAATTGCCTATGCCATTGTTTTTAGCTCATATGTTCTATTCTTCCTTTTATGGCTAGGTTTCTATGTTATGATATATAAATAATACCCAGCATCTTCCGTTAGTAAAGCTAAGTATGGTTAATTGTCGATAGTTCGTTAATTTCGCCATTTAAAATTTAAAAAATCGATTGAATGAATTTTAATAAAATCAATAATATAGGAGGCTGGATAGTATTTGGCATCAGCGCATTGGTTTATCTGATTACTGCTGAAGAGACTGCCAGTTACTGGGATTGTGGTGAATTTATTGCCGTTTCATATAAATTGATGGTACCTCACCCTCCAGGTGCGCCCTTCTTTCTTTTATTAGGTCGTATATTTTCATTCTTCGCTTTTGGAGATGTGACTCAAGTAGCTTACTGGATCAACATGATCAGTGTGCTATCCAGTGCTTTCACCATTCTGTTCCTTTTCTGGACCATTTCAATGCTTTCTAGAAAGCTTCTGAAAGTTGTCAATGTTTCAGAAATGGATCTTGGTCAAACTATTATGATTTTAGGTGCATCTGCAGTTGGGTCGCTTGCTTATACATTTTCTGATTCATTCTGGTTTTCAGCAGTAGAAGCTGAAGTATATGCATTATCATCATTCTTTACCGCTTTTGTGGTTTGGGCCATTTTGAAATGGGAATTAATGGAAGACGAAAGTAGAGCCAACCGTTGGTTAATTCTTATCGCCTATATGATGGGGCTTTCAATTGGCGTTCACCTTTTGAATCTTGTAACCATTCCAGCACTTGGCCTTATCTATTATTTCAAGAAATATAAAGAACCGACCACATGGGGTATTGTAGCTGCAATGGCCGTGAGTGGTTTCATCGTTGTATTAATAAATAACATTATAATCCCTGGCTTACCATCACTAGCAGGAAGCTTCGAAATTTATTTTGTAAACAGCCTCGGACTGCCTTTTGGTTCTGGCGCCATTTTTATTGGCTCACTTATAATTGGAGCTTTAATCTGGGGAATCATTTACTCGATTAAAAAGGAGAAAGTAATTCTCAACACTTGCCTCACGGGGTTAGCTTTTATTTTAATTGGCTATTCTTCTTATGCACTTGTAGTTATCAGATCTAACTACAATACACCGATAAATGAGAATGACCCCTCTGACGTAATGTCTTTCGTGAAGTATCTAAAAAGAGAGCAATATGGAAGTAGACCATTGCTACATGGACAGTATTTCACAGCACAGCCAATTGATACTAAAGAAGGTGCTCCTTCTTATGTGAAAGGAAAAGATGAATATGAAATTGAAGAGAGATCAAGAAGTTATGTTTACGATCCATCTCAAACTACAATCCTGCCTAGAATGTACAGCAGTGCTCCGGCCCATGTTCAACGTTATAAGGAAGTAACAGGCCTACGAGATGGTGAAAAACCTAGTTTTGGTGATAATATCTATTTCATGTTTAAGCATCAGATGGGCTGGATGTACATGCGTTATTTCTTATGGAACTTTGCAGGAAGAGAAAGTGACATTCAGGATGCTGATTGGCTAAGTCCATTAGGGGCTATGGAAAAAGTGCCTTCCAAACTGGCTAATAATCCGGGAAGGAATAACTTCTTTATGATTCCACTTATATTAGGTATAGTAGGCATGTTCTTCCAATACTCTAAAAGTAAAAGGGAATTTGCAGTGGTCGCTATGCTGTTTTTCTTGACAGGATTAGCACTAATTCTCTACCTGAATTCACCACCAATAGAACCTCGAGAGAGAGATTATATCTATGTAGGTTCTTATTATGCCTTTGCCATCTGGATAGGATTTGCAGTACTGGCTTTTGGAGAATTAATTGGAAGATTTAGCTCTAAGAAAATGGGGGCCATTTTAGCCACAGTTATATGCTTTACTGCCCCCACCATTATGGCACAGCAAGGCTGGGACGATCATAACAGAAGTAATAGATTTTTCTCTGTAGATTCCGCTAAAAACTTTCTAGCTTCTCTGGCACCCAATGCCATTCTATATACTGGTGGAGATAATGACACCTTCCCATTATGGTATTCGCAAGATGTAGAAGGTTTTAGGACTGATACAAGAGTCACTGTTTTAAGTTATTATAACACTGACTGGTACATTGGCCAAATGATGCGTCAGGTCTATGAATCAGAACCATTCCCATTTACTTTGACACTAGAAAATTACAAGCAGGGTGGTCTAAATGATTACCTACCTTATGAAGATTTAGGCGTAAAAGTTTTGGATGTAAATCAGTTCTTAAATCTGCTAAAGAATAATGACAAGCGACTTAAACTATACCCATCTGCTAATGTGGTTCCAAGCAGAACCTTCTCAATAAAGGTGGATAAAGCTCATGTTCGAAGGCTTGGCATAGTACCTGAGGGAATGGATAGTTTGTTGGTTGACAATATGGTATTCAGTCTCAAAAAAGGTAAAAATGCATTGGAGAAGAAGGATTTAGCAATATTGGATAATATAGCTACTGCAAATTGGGAAAGACCAATTTACCTGAACAATACTTCAATGCAGCAGATCAATTTTGATCTTAGTCAGTATGCCATTCAGGAAGGCAATGCCTTTAGAATATTGCCTATCAAGAATCCAAATCCTCAGGAGGATTTTGTTGATACTGATATCATGTATGACAATCTGATGAACAACTTCTTCTATCGTGAGTTGGACAATCCAAATGTCTATTATACTGAAGATTACAGAAACTTTGTTCTTAATCACAGAAGTAGCTTTAACACACTGGCGCAGGCATTAATTGATGAAGGTGATATGGAAAGAGCAAGAAAGGCCTTACTCTTTGGTCTTGAGCGCATGCCTGATACTTCTATCAATTATGATTATACAACCGCTAGAACAGTAGCACTGTTGTATATGGTCGATGCCGATGATAAGGCAAAAGAAGTTGCGGAAACTTTGGGTGACCGGTCATTAGAAATGCTTGAATATCTGATAGAGTCTGGCAATGGAAGTATGGGATATGAGATCCAGGTGAATTTGGTAATACTTGCCGAACTACAAAGAACGCTATATAGAAATGGTGAAGATGAGCTGGCTAAGAAATACGAAGATGCCTACAATGCCGGTGTTGGCAAGATTCAGTTGAACCGAGGCAATTTCTAAAGAGCTATATTCATTGAAATTAAAAGCCCATGACACAAATCATGGGCTTTTAATTTATCTACTAATTTATCCTTTAGGAACCTGTGCAGGCTGAACCGGCTTCTTCTTTCTATTGGCCAAATAAACTCCAAATATTATGGCCGTCATTCCCAAATAATGACCCAAGAACAACTGCTCACCATCCAGAATCCCCCAAATAACAGCCACTATCGGTATTAAGTAAGTAACCGAACTGGTAAAAATTGGTGTAGTCATCTTTACTAATTGATTGAAAAGAATTAGCGCAATGGCTGTTCCCATTATCCCTAGCAAAACAATGGCTCCCAATGAAAAATAGGCACCTTCAACAGACGTAAGCTTTTCTACAAAAGGAGTCATAAAGAACAGATAGACAATACCTAACGGACCTACTAAGGCCAGAGATATACTGGTAATGGTTCGGGCATTTAAGTCCGGAATTTTAAACTTGATCAAGTTTAAATTAGCTCCGTAAAATATTGTTGCCAGCACAACAAGAAGCGCATAGTAATTCAGAGCGCTTAAGTCCCCACCCGTTCCAGCAAGTATCAAAACTACTGTTCCACCAAATCCTATAATGAGACCGAGCACAGTTCTTGGGGTGAATTTCTGACTGTAAAATACCGCACCTATGATCATAGTGAATAGTGGTGTGAGGGCATTTAGGATTCCCGCTACTGAGCTAGGTATTTGAGTTTGAGCTTTGGCAAACAAAAAAGCAGGTATAAAACTTCCAAAAAAGCCTACACATAAAAGTAGAAACCAATCCTTCTTTTGAACCTTCTTCATACCGTGAATAGCAATAGGCAACAAAAAGACTGAAGCGGCTACAATTCTGATGGCACCCACCTCTCCGGCACTAAATACATCAAGGCCTCTTTTTATCAAAATAAAAGAACTCCCCCAGATCAACGACAGCACAGCCATCAACACCCAGGCGAGGGCACCAGTTTGCTTGGTCATAATTACAATAAAATAGATGGATGCAGCTCTTAAACTGCCGCGTAAACTTCCTGAAAATTTTCCTTAATCTCCTGCAGAACTTCAACAATTTCTGCGTGGCTATCAAGGGTAACAAGCTTCATTCTGTAGGGCTTAAAGTTTGGTAAGCCTCTGAAGTAGTTGGTATAATGTCTGCGCATTTCAAAAAGGCCTTGCTTCTCACCTTTCCACTGCACAGAAAAATCCAGATGCTTTTTAGTAACCTCAATTCTGTCATTCAAGGTTGGCTCTTCCAGTTTCTTTCCTGTTTCCAGAAAATGCTTGATTTCATTAAATATCCATGGATAACCAATGGCTGCTCGGCCAATCATTATACCATCAACTTCATACTTATTTTTATATTCAAGTGCCTTCTCAGGACTATCGATATCGCCATTACCAAAAATAGGGATGTGAATATCAGGATGGTTTTTTACTTCTGCTATTTTAGTCCAGTCGGCCTCACCTTTATACATCTGCTGGCGCGTACGCCCATGAATGGTCAAAGCCTGAATACCAACGTCCTGTAATCTTTTGGCAACTTCCACGATTCTGATGGTACTATCATCCCAACCCAAACGAGTTTTAACAGTAACAGGCAGTTGTACCTGCTTCACTATCTCCTCGGTCATTTTCTGCATCTTAGGGATGTCGAGCAATATCCCTGCTCCTGCTCCTTTGCAAGCTACTTTCTTAACCGGACAGCCATAGTTAATATCTACCAACTCTGGTTGAGCAGCCTCTGCGATAGTGGCAGCCTCGCGCATTGATTCAATCTTATCACCAAAGATCTGAATACCTATAGGGCGTTCATAATCATAGATATCTAGTTTCTGCACACTTTTAGCGGCATCTCTAATAAGCCCTTCGGCCGAGATAAACTCTGTGTACATCAGGTCAGCACCATTTTCTTTACATACCGCTCTAAATGGAGGGTCACTAACATCCTCCATTGGCGCCAGTAATAATGGAAATTCACCAACCTCAATATTTCCGATTTTAACCATTTTGATAATGCTTACTTTAGTGACCTTTAAAATAAACTGTAAATTTAGATCAAATTATGGACATAATTAAAAGTGAGGTAGAATTGCCAGGTGGAAGTCAAGGTGTTTTTAATGCTTTTGTCCTACTATTTATAGCTCTCATTGGTTTTATTATCATTGGTCCGCTCATTGGATTTATAGCAGGAATACCCTTTTACTCTCAAGATCTTGTATCACTTCAAAATACTTTAGCAGACCCATCGTCTAGCCCAGATGGCAAAACATTACTTTATTTTCTACAAGCTGGCTCTACATTAGGGATGGTGCTTGTACCACTAATATATGTAAAGGCCAAAATGCATATTCCTATAAAAGCATTCTTCGCCAACCCTTTAAGCATTATTGGCTTAGGGCTAGCCGGCATCATCACTTTTACATTTATGGGCTTTAACAGCCTCATTATAGAATGGAATGCCAACGTTAACTTACCTGAGTTCTTAAATGGCTTTGAGCAATGGGCTCAGGAAAAGGAACAAATGGCTGCAGAACTTACTGGTTTCCTAGCCACGTTTGATAACAATGTACAGTTCATTGTTGCTCTTTTTATTATGGCCGTATTTCCTGCTATTGCTGAAGAATTTGTTTTCAGAGGCCTGGTGCAAAACAGACTTTCTAAAGGCATTGGGAATGCCCATTGGGCAATATGGATAAGTGCAGCATTATTCAGCGGTATTCACATGCAGTTCTTTGGCTTCTTTCCAAGAATGTTTTTAGGTGCACTCTTCGGATACTTGTACCTGTGGTCAGGCAATCTACTAATTCCCATTTTTGCGCATTTTGTCAATAATGCATTCACACTTTGCATGATATATTTCTACAGCGAAGAGATAGTTGCCTACGATATTCAAAATAGCGACCCTCCTGAATTGTCTACTGTTTTAATATTCACTATTATTACTTCTGGTCTAATTTTCTATTTTCGCAAACATTATCAAACTATAAACTCTCAGGATGGCAGCATGGCAAAAGGTGTATAGCGCTGAACAATCATACAGAGCTGAAATAGTTAAAGATGTATTGGAAGATGCTGCTATAAACGCAGTAATAATAAATAAAAAGGATTCATCCTATAATAACTTCGGTGCTCATGAGGTACATGTATCTGCCGATGATGTTATAAAGGCACTGCAGATTATAAAAAATGACATCGATTTTAAGTAAGTATAACAATTTAACACAACGCATAATAGCAGCCATATTAGGCGCATTGGTTATTGGCTTCGGGCTTTATTTCAGTGAGTGGTTGTATTTCGTAATATTTCTTGCCATCACTATGATCACCCAATTGGAGTTTTACAAATTGGTAGGTCTTGATGGTATGCTTCCGTTAAAAACCTTCGGCACATTTAGTGGGTTTAGTTTATTCGTTCTTTCGTTCTTTATTGAAGGCGGCTACTTAAATGATAAATACTATTTTCTACTTTTTCCTATCATAGTTTGTGTTTACCTCATCTACTTATATAAAAAGAATGAAGTAAAACCCTTTAGAGGTATCGCTTTTACCTTTTTAGGAATCATATATGTAGCCATTCCATTCTCATTATTAAATGTGATAGCCTTCAGCCTTGAAGACTATACTTTCGAACTTATTTTAGGTTCATTACTCATTTTATGGTCTAATGATACGGGTGCCTATTTTGCAGGCGTTAAGTATGGAAGAAGAAAGCTTTTTGAAAGAGTATCGCCAAAGAAATCCTGGGAAGGAAGTTTGGGTGGGTTCATTCTTGCCATGGGTATGTCTTATACGCTGTCGCACTTTAGCGACTCATTAGCACCATGGCAATGGTTCTCAATTGGAGTAATTATTGTAATTTGTGGAACATATGGCGACCTTGTAGAATCGCTTTTTAAAAGAAGTATTGAAATAAAAGATTCGGGTAGATTGATCCCGGGTCATGGAGGTTTTCTGGATCGGTTCGATGGCTTGTTGTTAGCGGCCCCATTTATTGCCGCATTCCTTAAAATCTTTTGAATAACTGCAAGACGTTATGATTTATAATTACATAAATTTGCAATCGATTTAAACTACCAAAAAACTAGTATTTATGGGTTACATTGAACCTGCACCTTTGAAAGACGAGAAAAACCCTTTCGAGGCAATGATGTCAAGATTTCATATTGCTTCACAAATTTTAGGGTTGGATGATGAAGTGTACAACGTACTAAAATCTCCTGCAAAACAAGTAATCGTATCGCTACCCATCACTATGGATGATGGCTCCATCAGAGTGTTTGATGGCTATAGAGTGATTCACTCAAATATCCTGGGACCATCTAAAGGTGGTATCAGGTTTGACCCGGGTGTTAACCTTGATGAGGTAAAAGCCCTTGCCGCATGGATGACCTGGAAATGTGCCGTTGTTGATATTCCATATGGCGGTGCCAAAGGTGGTATCAAGTGTAATCCAAGAGAGATGTCTGCTGGTGAAATTGAGCGTTTGACAAGAAGTTACACTTTGTCTATGCTAGAAATATTCGGCCCGGATAGAGACATTCCAGCTCCTGATATGGGAACGGGACCAAGAGAAATGGCCTGGTTGATGGATGAGTACTCTAGAACACAGGGTATGACTATTAACTCTGTAGTTACTGGTAAGCCTTTAGTACTTGGCGGTTCATTAGGTAGAACTGAAGCCACAGGCCGTGGGGTAATGGTTTCTGCTTTGGCTGCAATGGAAAAATTAAAAATCAATCCTTATAAAGCTACTTGCGCTGTACAGGGCTTTGGTAATGTGGGTTCTTTTGCTGCCTTGCTTCTTGCTGAAAGAGGTGTAAAAGTAGTAGCGGTAAGTGACCTTTCCGGAGCATATTTTAATGAGAATGGCATCAATATTAAAGAGGCCATTGAATATAGAAACAATAATAATGGCACCTTAGAAAACTACAAAGGCGCTGAAAAAATTGACAATGCTGAATTATTAACCCTTGAAGTTGATGTGCTGGTACCTGCAGCTACTGAAGATGTAATTACTTCTCAAAATGCTGATCAGATAAAAGCTAAATTGATAGTAGAAGGTGCCAATGGCCCAACTTCTGCCAAAGCTGATAACATCATCAATGATAAAGGAATTATGGTAACGCCAGATATTTTGGCCAATGCCGGTGGTGTTACTGTTTCTTACTTTGAGTGGGTACAAAACAGATTGGGTTATAAGTGGACTGGTGAGCGTGTAAACAGAAGATCTGACAGGATTATGAAAGATGCTTTTGACAATGTTTACAGAACTTCTCAGGAACATGATGTGTCCATGAGAATTGCAGCTTATATAGTGGCTATTGATAAAGTGGCGAAAACTTACAAATTTAGAGGCGGATTCTAAACCTAAATCAAATTACATTTTGACTATACATAAAGAAGGCAGGTTATTATTATTGGTAATGCTAATTGTGTTGGCAACTATCAACATAGCACTATATCAAAGCTACGGTGGCGGTATGGTAGTACAAATATCGGGTGTTGCAAGTACGATAATCTTCCTTCTTGTTTTACAGTTTTTCAGAAACCCAATTTTCAAGATTAATGCCCAGCCCAACCAGGTGATAGCGCCTGCCGATGGTAAAGTGGTAGTAATTGAAGAGACTACTGAAGAAGAGTTTTTGAAAGACAGGAGAATACAACTCTCCATATTCATGTCTCCTGTTAACGTCCATGTTAACAGAACTCCGGTAAAAGGAGTAGTAGAATTTTTTAAATACCATGCTGGTAAATACCTGGTAGCATGGCACCCTAAATCAAGCACGGAAAATGAACGTACTACTATGGTAGTAAAAATGGACAATGGTGTTTCTGTATTAGTTCGTCAGATTGCTGGTGCTGTGGCTCGTAGAATAAAATGGTATGTAGCAGAAGGTCAGTCTTTAGAGCACGGTGAAGAATTTGGCTTCATCAAATTCGGCTCAAGAGTAGACATTTTTCTTCCCGTAGGCACCAAAATCTTGGTGAAAGAAGGTGATAAAACCAAGGGTGGAAGGACTGTCTTGGCG
>NZ_SMLV01000139.1 GCF_009711525.1 Fulvivirga lutimaris | reverse complement strand
AAAAAAATTATACTCATCAATCTGGTTATAGATCATAGACCAGGGTGCAAGAATATTCTTTCCCTTTTCCATTTTAGCCAGAGTCTGAGAGTGCTTTCGTACATGATCAACATTAGTTCTGAAAATTTTTGAATAAGCCATGCAAGCAAATACTATTTGCGCAGTAACCATGAGCGAAAACAATGCTGTAACAGCCTTTTTTTTCCATTTTAAATCCTTTATACTGAATATAGTAAGGGCAATGGTTATGACCATAAAAGGCATAAGAGCAACCAAGTATCTTGGACTATGGCTACTTGTTAGAACAGCAATGCTTATGAGAAGAATTAAAGTATAAGTCATTAAGGCTGGATAATTTTTCTTGCTCCTTCTAAATGAAACCAACATAGATATTATGAAAAGCCCGCTTATACCCCAGACATCTTGATCCCAAAAATAGCGTTTGTGCTCACCTAAAATTCGTTGAATATGGCCTACAATAGTATTAAATACATTTCCATCTACTTTTGAACTAAAGGTATCTTGATGAGTGGGCCAGTTTTTTAACTGAAACATATAAATTTCTATTGACTCCTGACTCCACAGACCTACGGTATAAATCATTGACACCACAAAAGCTACAGGAGCAAATAGCATTAAAGGCTTCCATTGTTTTTGAATAAGAAGATAAATAAAGCCTGCCACCGGAAATATCATTCCATTGAGGTGGCTTAGAAAGGCAAGTCCCGCAAAAAGACCCGCTAACATCAGCCTTGGAGCTGATTTATAATCATGGATAAAATAGAACGAAAGAAACCCAAAGCACATCACCATGACCTCAGGTCGGTAAATAAAGCCTCGATGAATGAGTTCTGGTGTAAGAAATAATAGTATAACTGCAAGAAATGCTAAAGCATCTCCTGTTTTCATTTTCACTTTTAAAAACCGATAAATGAAGTATGCTGTTGTGCTAAAAAAAAGAAGTATCAATAACTTGAAATAATACACGCTCCATCCAAATAAGAATACCACAGCCGCACCTAACCAAACCACTAGTTTATGATAAATAATCATATTAGAAGTCCAATCAAAAATGCCCGGCATACTTTTTATCTTGACATTACCTTCCTTTACAAGCCAGTAAGCCTGTTCACCAAACCACGGCTCATCTTGCTGTATATAACGGTGATAAAGTGAGACTACAAAGACTGCTATAACTAAAAATAAAGCCCACTTTAGTATATGGCTAACATTAATCTCTGACATATAGGATTTATACATTGGGTTTAATTTCGAATAATATATATGTTTATAAGTTAAGGCTTAAACCAAAAGAGATATTTTAATTACAACTCCTACATAAAGTGTTCAAACATAGTTTTACCCCAACATTAGTGAACAAAGTTATTACTGTTCTTGCCATACTTTATGCTTGGTTAAATAAATTCATTCAGGATGACGCCTTTATTAGCTTTAGGTATGCCAAGAGCTTTGCTGAAGGGAATGGCCTTAGGTGGAACATTGGTGAGATTGGGGTTGAAGGTTATAGTAATTTTTTATGGACCCTAATTATTTCAATTGGTTTAAAGCTAAAAATAGAGCCTGTGCTATTCAGCCAAATCATTGGCATTATGTTCTTTATACTCTCGCTTTTAATTGTTTATAATATAGCAAATCGAGTTTTCACAGGGTGGAATAGTACACTGTTTCTATTCCTGACTTCCTTTAATTATTCCTTTTCTATTTATGCCACTGGTGGACTTGAGACATCTGCTCAAACTTTCTTTTGTTTGTGCATTTTTTGGCTTGCGATTGAGTACATCAACAAAAAAAAACTAGCCACTCTTTTTCTCTATTCGTTTATTTCTGGAATCAGTTTATTAAACAGGTTAGACTCAGGACTTTTTATTTTAATAACCGGTGTTATCATCTTAATCAATATCATAAATGAATTTAAATTCACCTCAAGCGGAGTTAAAAGGTACTTTACTCTATTTCTTCCTGCATGTCTTATTGTATTTACTTGGCTAATTTGGAAATGGGATTACTACGGAAATATTTTGCCTAATACATTTTATGTCAAAGGTGGAATTGAAAAACCTTTAGAGGTACTTTTTAATGGATTCATGTTCGTGCTAATGTTTCTCCTTTACACATTTATGCTACCCTCTATACATATACTAGTCAAGACTATTTTCAAAGAGTCAAAAGCAGTAATTCACAATATCTCGAAACCTACATTGACCGGGCTTGCAAGTGTTGTAATCCTCTTCTGGGTAGCATACGTTCTGAAAATTGGTGGTGGATTTATGGAATTCAGGTTCCTTGTACCCATTATACCATTCTTGTTATTGCTAATTATCAAGGGGCTAGAAGGTTTGAATGGTAACTCAAGAAAAGTCTCTATTGGCCTCCTATTTTTAGGGCTTTTGGCACATCCATTATTATTTGGGAAAATTAAAGGTTTAAGATTTGGCGTTGAAAGTGCATCCAAATTGGAGTCACATTTATATAAAGAGAAATGGATTTCTGTTGGAAAAACCTTAAACGACTACTTTGACTCCACACATACTAAAATAGCAGTAACAGCTGCTGGTGCTATCCCTTATTATGCAGATTTGTATACTATTGATATGTTAGGGTTAAATGATAAATACATTGCCAAAAATGGCATTGTATTCGACACAAGGCCCGGTCACAGCAAGATTTCAGATATAAATTATTTGATCGATTCAAAAGTTAACCTTCTTATCGGACATCCTAAAATTGTTAATAATTCAGAAGGTTATTTGGCAGGAGCCAACGTACTGTCACCATCCAAAAAA
>NZ_SMLV01000372.1 GCF_009711525.1 Fulvivirga lutimaris | reverse complement strand
CTTTGGTTTAGAAATTATCTTGGCTGAGAAAATGATATAAAAGAAGTATTAATTATTAAAAGGATCTGAATATCTGGGATTAGTAATAAGATCATGATCTGTTAGTGTATTTAAGAACTTCAACAAGTTAGCTTTCTCCTCATCACTGAAATGGAATCCATACTTCTCATCTTTGAAGATGATTGAATCCTTAAGCCTTGAGTCCAAAGAAGCGCTGATTTTAATTCCTTTTGAATAGTGATCTATTACTTCTTCTAAAGTAGCAAACCGGCCATCGTGCATGTAAGGACCAGTAATATCAATATTTCTAAGAGTCTGAATTTTAAATTTCCCTTTATCTAAGGTGCTATTTGTAATTCCCATAAGTCCTTGTCTTAAGTATTTTTCTGGATCTAATCCATTGTTTGCAAAACCATCATAATTAATTGCAGAGCCTGAAAACAAAACTCCTGCATGACAAGATGAACATCCAATTTCCTGAAATAGTAAAAATCCATCTAACTCGCCATCAGTGAGGTTATCATTTCCTACTAAGTACTGGTCAAATTTTGACTTGTTGGAAATAATGCTTCTTTGAAACTGAGATAAAGCCAAAGAAACGCGCTCTACTGTAATTTCGAAATCACCAAAAGCGTTATAAAATAGTGTTGAATATTCATCATTTGACTCCAGCTTTTCGATCATGACTGCCAGCCTTTGGTCCATCTCATGAATATTTGTAATAGGTGAGAGGGCCTGAATCTCAAGAGATTCATTTTTTCCATCCCAATTTAATGGGCCAGCGTAGGCCAGGTTTACCAGACTTGGTGAATTAAACTGCGTTTTCTGGTTACGGATCCCAATTGAAAATTTATCATTATCAGCAAAAGCAAACTGTTGTTTATGGCATGAAGAACAAGAAACAGAGTCATTTCTTGATAAGGTCTTGTCATAAAAAAGCATTCGGCCTAAAGTTGCTCCGGATTGAGTAGTGATATTGTGTACAGGATGATTTGGGTCCCCAAACTCAACGGGAAAAATGAATTTGTCGTCATTATCATCGGAAATAATTTCTTCATCCATGCATGAACTCAAAACTAAAATTTGGATAAAGAAAAGCAGAAAAACGCTACATAATTTCATTGTTTAAAGTAATCTATATCCTTAATGTATTCTTTCCCTCCAATTTGAATACGATTCCAATGAAGTTCTCTACCCATTCCCTTGATCCATCTGCGGGTATAAGTGCCATGAGAGTATATGTCGTATTCAAAAACCATACGATATTTCGACTTTTGAATTACAGTATACCTAAGACCTTGGGCAATGTATGATTCATCTAGATTAAGTTTAAAATCGCCTTCTAAACGAACAAACTCAAATTTTTCATTAGAGAGATATAGCTTCTGATCATGGGTCAATGCAAACCATTCTTCATAGACGTAATAATCGGTTGTATCACAAGGGTTATAATGCTTTTCAATCAAGAAATAATCTGCCGAATCAGTTGTAATTCCGTCAATAATTTCCCAATACCATTCCTTTGTTTTGTCATTGCAGGGTATATAATCTTCGTTGACCCAATAATTACCCACCTCATGAGGAAACCAACCCTTTGAGGTATCTAAGCTTGATAACTTATCAAGGCTATTAATATCAACTGAATTTGAAGTGTTGAAATCTGCTAATTGGACGGATTCAGACTGACAACCTATACTAATAATTATTAACAGAAAATAACTTGTTCGTTTCATAGATGAATACTAAAATATATCGAAAATTTAATGTAGGTAATTAAGGAGTGGTTTCCTAATACTCGTTGCTTAAATGCTGCCAGTCGTGGAGATAAAGTGGTTCTGAAAGGTAA
This sequence comes from Fulvivirga lutimaris, assembly GCF_009711525.1. Classification (GTDB taxonomy): domain Bacteria; phylum Bacteroidota; class Bacteroidia; order Cytophagales; family Cyclobacteriaceae; genus Fulvivirga; species Fulvivirga lutimaris. The sequence continues at coordinate 21,026 of NZ_SMLV01000372.1, read as the reverse complement.
TTATTATGACTAATCAAACAAGTTTAGAAAAAATCTAAAATCAATGATATTTATTGTTGTTCGCTAAACATTATCCAAGCGCACATCCAACCTTGTGTCTACAAATTTCTTTTCTGTGGCAGAGAAGGCTTCGGATTCTTTCTTTAGTTCGCTGTGTATATAGGCCTTGTCTTTGATGATGGCCGTTTCATACTTATACTCATAGGTTTCTATAAGATAGTCATAAGGCCCTTTTTTGGAGATGAGCTTTACAAAAATAGGAGAGGTCTCTACTACGATAAAAAGCAATATGATAAAAAGGTTAGCCATCCAAATGGCTTCACTGTCTATCGTTAATCGGCTCAAGGCTTCCAGTCGTGCGGCAGGCCCGCCAATAGACGTTTTTTGAAGACTGGCTAACGCTGTGCTACTTAACGAGTCCAGTCCGTTCAACTGGTCTTGTTTTTCTTGTATCAGCGCCTGGTTGGTAATGGTCAATGCCTGTAGCTCAGCTTCCACCTTGTCGGCATCGGCCTTTTTTATTCTGTAGATAGGGCCGGGGTTTCTTTTGCCGGTACCACCGGTACCATCGGCCTCCTGCTGGGCTATTCTTGCCAGCTCATCACGTTTGGTGGCCTTTTGTTCTATCTCAAGTTTTAACCTGTCTATTTCACTTTTTAATGTAGTGGTTTGTGCCAGGTATTTGTCTTTTACCAGCTGTTCCTGCTCGGCAAACATTTCCTCTGTCATCAATGCCAGTTCGGCATTTATCTCTTTTTCAAAGATTTTGAGTTCCAGGGGTTTGGCTATTACTATTGAGATCAAAACCGCCAATAATAAACGGGGAACAGCCACGGCAAATTCTGACCAAAATTTACCTGACTTACGCATACTAGAGACTATAAATCTATCCAGGTTGAAAATCATGAGACCCCAGACTAACCCTAAAATTGAGGCGATAAGGTAACTATCAAAGACAGTGAAAAAGGCATATGCAGCTGAGAGGGCAGCAAAGAGGCCTGTAAAGAAAATAGTGGCGCCTATACCCACATATTTGCTTGATTCAGATTCGCATTGTTGTAAGAGTTTGGTATCTGCCCCTGAGCAGTACCAAAAAAAGGTTTTGAGCTTTTCCATGGAAGTTGAACGACCAGTACATTGAATTATTTTCTAGGTTGACAAGATTAGTGCCATGTGCTCAGAAGCGTATCAGAGCAGTTTTAACTGTAAAATTAGTACGAATATGAACAGGTGAGGTGTACGGTTTTGATGTTATTGCCCTCAGTATTTCTCCATTAAGCAAGTCATCCCGTAAGGGATCTTTACCTTAAACACGCTTCCTAGTTCTGTGGCAGACAGAACATAATTTTTACAAATATATGTTATGGCCAAGATGCCTCCGCTCTGCTACGGCATGACTGAGCGAGAAAATAAGTGCTTCAGGATATATATTTTAATTAAATCACCATTCTGTATGGAAAATGCCTTCCATATCTGTTCTTTCATAAGTATGCGAACCGAAATGATCTCGCTGTGCTTGTATCAGGTTCAGTGGTAATCTACCAGAGGTAATAGCATCAAAATAGGTAAGGCTATTTGATAATCCTGGCAATGGTATTCCATTTTCAGCACCATAGGTAACTACATTACGTGTGGCTGATAAGGTTTCTTTTAGTTTGCTCACAAAATCAGGAGCCATTACAATATTTTTCAATTTAGGAGCTGTGGCAAATGTTTTTGAAATATCGTCAAGCAATGCGGCTCTAATGATGCAGCCTGCCCTCCAGATTTTGGCCACTTCTGCCATATCCAGCTCATAGCCATATTCTTCTGAAGCTTCAGCCAATTGGTTTAAACCCTGAGCATAAGTAATGATGAATGCAAAGTATAGCGCCTGTTCTGCTTTGTATATAAAGTCAGCTTTGTCAACAGATTTAGGTGTTGGTTTACCATAAAGAGCCTCGGCTTCTACACGTAAATCTTTAAAGGCAGATATTTCACGCATGCTCACCGCAATGTCAATGGAGGGGATAGGAATACCCAAGTCCATGGCATTTTGAGAGGTCCACTTACCAGTACCTTTTTGCTTGGCCTTGTCTAATATTTTATCTACCAGATGTCCTTCACCTTTATCATCTTTCTGATTAAAGATTTCAGCGGTAATATCCACTAAAAATGATTGTAAGCGGCCTTTGTTCCAGGAATCAAAAGTGGCTGCAAGCTCTTCATTGCTCAGTCCGGCTGAATGCTTTAAAAGATGATACACTTCAGCGGTAAGCTGCATCAAACCGTACTCAATACCATTGTGCACCATTTTTACATAGTTACCTGCTGACTTCGGGCCCAAATAGGCCACACATGGCTCACCATTAAACTTGGCTGCTGCTGCCTCAAATATTGGCTTGATATGCTGGTAGGCTTCTTTATTGCCACCCGGCATAATACTAGGCCCACGTCTGGCACCTTCAGCACCACCAGATACTCCAGAACCAAAAAAGTTGATTCCTTTTTCCTTTAAATAAGCTTCTCTTCTGTCTGTATCGGTAAAGAAAGAGTTTCCGCCATCTATAATAATGTCTCCTTTTTCCAGATGTGGCAGCAAGCTTTCAATTGCAGCGTCTACCAGTTTTCCGGCAGGCACTAAAAGCATTATTTTTCTTGGTGAGCTTAAGGCTTTCGTAAACGCTTCTACTTTGGTTGTAGCCTGCACCTTGGCGGCATCACCACCTGAAGCGATAAGTGAATCTACCTTGGTTTGATCAAGGTCTAGCCCGCAAACGGAGAAACCTTTATCAGCCACATTTAAAATAAAATTGTGGCCCATAACTCCAAGACCAACTAAACCGAAATCGTATTTGTGTTCTAACATCTGAAAAGCCTTATATTTGGCGCTTAATTTCCTTTAGGTGAAGATGACTATCATTTCTCATTAAAAAAAATGAAGGTCTCTAAATTTAGTGTTCTAAGCTAACGCACAATGAAAAAAACTAAGAATCAAATGCTCATTATTTTTGGAGCATCGGGCGATTTGACAGCCAGAAAATTAATTCCTGCTATCTATCAGCTGTACAAGGACAGAGACCTGCCGGAGAATTACGTTATTCTGGGTACAAGCCGCAGCGACATGTCTGATGAGGAATTTAGAAATAAGGTTTGTCTGGAAAGTGAACACTTTAGCGATGAGGAAAAGTCGTTGATTCAGTCTTTTGCTGATAAGATATTCTATCAGGCAATCGAGGGTTATGAAGAGGACTATTCTGCATTGAGCGATCGTGTCCATGAATTGAATAATGAGTTTAGAACAGAATCGAATTATATATTCTACCTGTCAACTCCACCAAAGGTTTATAAAAATATTGCCCATAAGTTGGGACAGGCTGGTCTTAATGATGAAAGTGAGGGTTTCACAAGGCTTATAGTTGAAAAACCATTTGGCTATGATTTAAAAACCGCTCAAGCGCTAAATAAGGATCTTCTAGAGTATTTTAAGGAATCTCAGATTTACAGAATTGATCATTACCTAGGAAAAGAAACTGTTCAGAATTTATTGGTCACAAGGTTTTCTAATAGCATTTTTGAACCGCTTTGGAATAGAAATTACATCCGTCATGTGGAGATTACCAATGCCGAAAGTATTGGTGTTGAAAAGCGTGGTGGTTATTATGATAAGTCAGGTGCGCTGCGCGATATGTTTCAAAATCACCTGTTGCAGGTGGTGTCTTTAGTCGCTATGGAGCCTCCTTTGGAAGCTACTGCTGAAGAGATTAGAAATGAAAAAGTGAAGGCTTTGAAGGCGCTGCGCATTATGAAAGATGAGCAGACACTTTATGAACATACCATCAGAGGGCAGTATGGTGCAGCAGAAATTAACGGTGAAAAAGTTATGGGCTATCGTGAAGAGGAAGGTGTTGATCCTGAATCATTGACAGAGACCTTTGCAGCCATCAAGTTCTATATTGATAACTGGCGATGGAAGGGTGTACCGTTTTATGTGCGTACCGCTAAAAGAATGCCCACCAAGGTTACCGAAGTGGTGATACATTTTAAGTCTACACCACACAGCCTTTTTGTTGGGGCCAATAGAGATAACAAGCTCATTATCAGGATTCACCCGGATGAAGGCATCATGATGAAGTTTGGAGTGAAAGTCCCTGGCCAGGGATTTATTGTTGAAGAGGCCAATATGGATTTTTATTACTCTCAGCTCACCCGCAATAGGGTGATGGGAGCCTATGAAAGATTGCTGTTAGATGCTATGCAAGGTGATGCTACGTTGTATGCCCGTGGAGATGAAGTTGAGGCAGCCTGGCGTTTTGTTGATCCTATTTTGGATTACTGGCAAAATGGTAAAGATGTGAGGATGTATGGCTACGCTGCTGGTGTTTGGGGACCTGAAAATTCTGATGAGTTAATTGAAGGAGATTATATTTGGCGTAACCCCGGGCCAAACATTGCAGATGATCCCGGATTCTGTGTATTGTGTTAAGCTATGGAGATAAAAGTATATAAAGATAAACAAGAGGTAGCCAGGGAGTTTTCTGAATACCTGGCTTCTAGAATTAAGTCTAATAAGAACTACACGGTGGCACTTTCTGGAGGGAGTACTCCTAAAATTGTATTTGATTATTTAGCAGTGCATTTTAAAGACTTGAATTGGTCTAATGTTCACTTTTATTGGGGTGATGAGCGTTGTGTGCCTCCAACTCATGAAGAGAGCAACTATAAGATGACGGTGGATCATCTGCTGAGCAAGATATCAATTCCTGAAGAGAATATACATCGCGTGTTGGGTGAGAATGAGCCAAAGGCAGAGGCGTCAAGGTATGATGATCTATTGGTTAAGAACTTAAAAGAAGCAGATGGAATTCCTCAATTTGATTTAGTCATTTTAGGAATGGGTGGTGACGGCCATACGGCATCTATCTTTCCGCATGAAATTGAGCTTTGGGATTCGTCAAGAAACTGTGAAGTTGCGATTCACCCAGACTCAGGTCAAAGGAGAGTTTCTTTAACAGGAAGAGTCATTAATAATGCCAAGGAAGTGGCCTTTTTAGTAACAGGTGCTGATAAGAAGGAAAAAGTCACTTCTATCTTGGCTCAAGATGCTGCAAGCAAAGACTACCCAGCTTCATTGGTTCAGCCAAAATCAGGAAACCTTATTTGGTTTTTGGATGAGGCCGCAAAGGGCGAATAGTGTACTTATTTAGTACCCAACAGCGGCACCTTCTCCACTGGAAGAATCAGAAGCGCCTTTAAAGATACCATCTTCATAGATGATACCCATGAGCTGACCCAGACGTGTTCTGCTGATCATTTCATGCCCCATACTTTTTAGTGCTTCTCTGGTGTCTGGTGAGAGTAGCAGTTCTTCATACATGATTCTATCCGGCAACCATTGGTGATGGATTTTCATTGCTTCAATAGCATCATCAATTTCCATGTCAAACTCAATGACATTCAACACGGTTTGAAAAACTGTGTTGATAATTGTTCTGCCCCCAGGACTGCCTATGACCAAATATGGTTTTCCATCTTTAGCAACTATCACAGGAGTCATACTGGAGAGCATACGTTTTTCAGGTTCAATCAAGTTAGGTTTAGTTCCAATCTGTCCTCTTGTGGTAGTCACACCAGGCTTTGGATTAAAGTCGCCCATTTCATTATTAAAAATGAATCCTAATTCTTTATCCACCATTCCAGATCCATAAGCATATTCTAAAGTATAAGTTAAGGATACAGCATTGCCATCTTTGTCCATTACCGATAGGTGAGTAGTGTTATCGCCTTCTGGCATTTGCCCAAATTTTGAAGAGTCACTTTTGGTCGCTTTCTGCATGTCAATGGTCGCTACCTGCTCTTTTGCTAGTTGTTTATCCAGCAAAAAATCTATGGGCATGTCGGGGTTAAAGTCAGGGTCACCGAGGTGTTTTGCTCTGTTAGCATAGGCTCTGCGCATTGCTTCCGCAAGAAAATGAACATAGGCTGTTGAGTTAAACTCTAACGTATCAAAACTCACTTGCTCCATCATATCCATCATAGAAATGAGGGTTACCCCTCCAGAGCTTGGTGGTGCCATAGAGCAGATTTGATAATCCTTATATGTTCCAAATACAGGCTTTCTCTCTATGGCTACATATTTTGCTAAATCCTTTTTGGTAATAATGCCATTGTTAGCTTTCATAAAAGCTTCAATTTTCTTAGCCACAACTCCCTTGTAAAAACCATCAGAACCTTTGTCACGAATAAGGCTTAGTGTGTTGCCAAGGGCAGTTTGTTTCCAGATATCACCTGGCTCTACAATATCTCCATTTTCATTACTGAAGAAGCCTTGCATCTGCGGATACCGTTCTTTATCACCTTCAAAATATTGAGCTGATTGATATAGGGACCAGTTCATGGTAAACCCATTAGATGCTAATTCTACTGCAGGCTGCACAACTTCCTGCCAGCTTAGTTTACCAAATTTTTCATGGGCTTTATATAGCCCTGCAACGGTGCCGGGTACACCAATGGCCTTTGCTGAAAAGTGATTTGAGTTTTCAATTACATCACCATTTTCGTCCAGAAACATATCATCAGTTGCTTTTAAAGGTGCCTTTTCTCTAAAATCAAAGGTTGTTGCCGTTCCTTCATTATCCATGTAAACCAGGAAGCCGCCACCTCCAATATTCCCAGCTGAAGGGTGTGTAACAGCAAGAGCGAAGGCAGTGGCAACAGCTGCATCTATGGCATTGCCGCCCTTTTTTAGTATGTCTCTACCTGTTTCGGAGGCAACACTACTTGTAGATACGACCATCCCATTTCTACTGTAGGTCTGGGCTTTTGTTGTAATTGAATTTAAAAATAAGCAGAGTAATAAAACTAAGGCAAAAAGTCTGATGCTCATGATAAAATGTAATTGATCCTGAATATACAATTCGCTAAAATGCAGTTTTAAGATTAAAAATCATTGATACTTGAGGGAAATTGGAATGAGATTCAAATTTTGTAAACCAATTATGAGCGATTCTGATATCTTTAGTTTAGATAAAATCATAAAATATCTAGTTTTACCGAATGCATAAAGTAAGATTGAATCATACAGCTCAAATAATCATTGTATTGTTATTAACAGTATTTGTTTGGGGATGTAAATCAAAAGAAAGTAATAAAGAAAAGGCTTTAGTGGTGCCTCCGTTAACTCCTGAGGTTGTGGAGTATAATCCTGCAACAATTGATGATAATTATGTATTTGCTGTTGAAGGTGGCGGGCAAGCAGCTTATTTGTTGGACAAGTCGGGCAAGAAAATTCATGAGTGGAAGTTTGATTTAAAACTTGGTAATGATGCTCAACTTTTACCAACAGGTCAGGTTTTGGGCATATTCAAATCTGAGACGGCTACTATAAAGTTTGGTGGCGGTTATGCTGGTGTAATTAGATTAATCAATCCTGATAGTTCTATTGAATGGGAATATGTATATGAATCCCCTGAATACCTTTCGCACCATGATGCTGAATTACTTCCAAATGGAAACCTCATATTTTTAGCGTGGGAGAAAATATCTGTTGAAAAAGGACAAGCAGTAGGTGTAAATGCTGATTATGATATCTATCCTGAGAAAATTTTAGAGGTTAACCTAGAGACAAAGGAAGTTGTTTGGGAGTGGCATAGTTGGGATCATATTGTACAAGACGTTAAAGAAGGTGTGAGTACTTATGGTAATGTAAATGAAAACCCAAATAAGATTAATATCAATTACAACCTCAGAAAGGATGGTGATATTATGCATGCTAATGGACTTACTTATGATCCGGATAATGACTTACTTTATGTTAGTGTAAACTTTTACAGCGAGGTTTGGGTGATTGATCATAGCACTACTACAGCTGAAGCAGCGACCAATCAAGGAGGAAATTATAATAAGGGAGGAGAGTTAATCTATCGCTTTGGAAACCCTGAAACTTATAATAATACTTCAGGAAAGAAGATTTTTGATCATGTTCATTTTCCCAATCTGCTTGGCGAGGGAGTTCCTGGTACAGGCAATATACTTGTATATAATAATGGACTTAAGGCAAAGCAATCTGAGGTATTTGAGCTAAAGATGCCAACTGAGTTTATGCTTATTCCAGATGAGGATAATGAACCAGAAATTATATGGAGTTATACAAACTCTGAACTGTCCTATGGAAGAATTTCTGGAGCTGACAGGTTAAGTAACGGCAATACCCTGATTTGTGAAGGCGACTACGGTTTTTGGGAAGTTACTCCTCTGGGAGAAATCGCCTGGAAATATAAAAATCAAACCACAACCTATTGGAGAGGATATGGTTTTAATCGAGAAGCTGATGCAGTTAAGAGTCTTAAGCTGAAAAATTAAAGCAGCACTTTACACATCACCTCAGGGATTTGCTTCATTTCTTCGATCATCTCATTGCTGGGGTTAATCGTGTATTTTAATGACTTCAAATCAATATTTTTTCGTTCACCGTTATCATCTAAATACATGATGTTGACTTGAAGAGATAAGTCCCCTTTATGGGCCAGGCAGACCTTTTCAATTTGATCTACTATTTGATTAGTCACCTCATCATAATTGATTTTAACTTCAATACCTTTGGTCTTTTTATCACGAAGTTCACTTAGCAGTTCAATACTATTGAGTTTTAATTCTAGTCTCTGATCTCCCCATTTCTGTTGCACTACGCGACCTTGCATAAACAAGAACCAACCCTGCATCATGTATTCTTTAAACTTGATGTAGTCGTCACCAAAGAAGAAGAAAGTGAAATTACCATTGTAGTCTTCTACAGTTAGAGTGCCAAAAGGTTTTCCGCCTTTGGTAGTTCTATGTGCAAAACCAGTTACTATTCCTGCTAGCCTTATAATAGGTTTGCTTTGTAAAGTTTCTATATCATTCAGCTCCGTAAGCTCCGTATTGCAAAAGCTATTAATCTCGAATTGATAAGAATCTAAGGGATGTCCTGAGATGAAAAGTCCCACAACTTCCTTTTCAATATTTAGCTTTTCAAACTCACCAAAAGGCTCAATAGGTTCGATTTTAGGTTTTGGAGTTTCTACTCCAGTATCACCACCAAACAAACTGGCCTGAGCACTATCGGCCTCAAGCTGCATCTTGTTGGCGTATTTAATAATCTTCTCAATTAAAGGCTGATCACCTTCAGGGGCGTGGAGATACTGTCTTCTGTGATACTCTTCAAAACAATCAAAGGCTCCGGACATCGCCAGACATTCGAAGGTCTTCTTATTTACTGTTCTAAGGTTCACCCTTTCTGCAAAGTCGAAAATATCTTTGAACGGTCCATTCTCTTTTCTCTCTTCAATAATTGCCTCTACAGCAGCGTCACCACTTCCTTTTATGGCAGCCAGTCCAAAACGGATTTCGCCATCTTTATTTACCGCAAAGTTCTTGAAAGATTCATTGACATGTGGCCCCAACACCTTAATGCCCAGACTGCGACATTCTTCCATAAAGAAGGTCACCTTTTCAATCTGATTCTGATTATGCGTAAGCACCGCTGCCATATATTCAGCCGGGTAGTGCGCCTTTATGTAGGCCGTTTGGTAAGCTACTAGTGAGTAGCAGGTAGAGTGCGATTTGTTGAAGGCATAGGCTGCAAATGCTTCCCAATCCTTCCAAACTTTTTCTAGGACTACAGGGTCGTGGCCATTATTTTTTCCGCCTTCAATGAACTTGGGCTTAAGCTTCTCCAGCAGGGCAAATATCTTTTTACCCATTGCCTTACGGAGCACATCGGCATCACCTTTAGAGAACCCGGCTAATTTCTGTGAAAGCAACATCACCTGCTCTTGGTAGACCGTAATTCCATAGGTCTCAGCAAGGTTTTCTTCCATGTCTGCGATATCATAGGTAATTTCTTCATCACCATGCTTTCTCGCAATAAAGTTTGGAATGTATTCCATTGGCCCTGGTCGGTACAGGGCGTTCATGGCAATAAGGTCAGCAAATTTATCTGGCTTTAAAGCCCGTAAATGCTTCTGCATACCCGGAGACTCAAACTGGAAGGTTCCATTGGTCTGTCCGCTTTGATAGAGTTGGTATGTCTTTTCATCATCAAGGGGAATGGTATCGATATCAATATCAACATCATGCCTGGCCTTTATAATTTTAAGCGCAGACTTGATGATTGTTAAAGTCTTTAGACCCAAAAAGTCCATTTTAAGCATCCCAGCATTTTCAACAACACTGTTGTCAAACTGGGTTATGAGCATCTCAGAATCTTTGGCTGTAGAAACAGGGATGAACTTGGTAAGGTCGTCTGGGGTAATAATTACTCCACAAGCATGGGTACCTGTATTTCTAACCGCACCTTCCAGAACTTTAGCTTGATTAAGCACTCTTGCCTTTAAATCAGATCCCTGCCTAAAGGCTTCAAGCTCTTTAACTTCTTTAAAAGCTTTATCTAAACTTGTTCCGGGACGCTCAGGTACAAGTTTAGCCAGGTCATTAGCCTCGTTAAGTGGTAACTCCATCACCCTTGCTGCATCACGAATAGATGACTTGGCAGCCATAGTACCGTAAGTGATAATCTGCGCTACCTGATTTTTTCCGTATTTGTCGATTACATATTGAATTACTTTATCTCGACCCTCATCATCAAAGTCAATATCAATATCGGGTAGTGATACCCTGTCAGGATTTAGAAAACGCTCAAAAAGCAGGTCATATGCAATTGGGTCAACATTGGTGATGCCTATGCAATAAGCAACAGCAGAACCTGCAGCCGAACCCCGTCCAGGACCAACTGATACACCCATTTCACGGGCTTTTCTGGTAAAGTCCTGCACAATCAGGAAGTACCCAGGGTAACCAGTATTTCTAATGGTGTCCAATTCAAAATCAAGACGTTCTTTTATGTCATCAGTAACTACATCATAGCGCTTGTTGGCGCCTTCATAAGTCAGGTGTCTCAGATAGGCATTTTCACCTCTTTTGCCACCATCATTTTCATCTTCTGCATCTTTGAATTCATCAGGAATATCAAAGGCAGGAAGTAGAACATCTCTGTCCAGTTTAAAACCTTCTATTTTATTGACCAGTTCGGCAAGGTTTTCTATCGCTTCAGGAATATCGCTAAACAGCACTTTCATTTCATCCTGACTTTTGAAATAGTATTGGTCATTTGGAAAACCAAACCTAAATCCTCTACCTCGGCCAATAGGGGTGGACTTCATTTCGCCCTCCTTCACGCATAACAACACATCATGTGCTTCGCTGTCTTCCTGATTCAGGTAATAAACATCATTGGCGGCAATTACTTTTACATCATATTTTTTTGCAAACTGAAGGAGAACTTCATTAACTCGATTCTCTTCTTCCAGATTATGCCTGATCAGTTCTACATAAAAGTCCTCTTTAAATAGATTGTGATACCAGACAAATGCTTCTTCTGCCTGGTGCTCACCCACATTAAGAATTAGGGAAGGAATTTCTGAGTACAGTCCACCTGTAAGCGCAATTACGTCTTCAGAGTATTGCTCAATGAGCTGCTTGTCAATACGCGGATAAATACCATACAGACCTTCAACAAAGGCTAATGAACTTAATTTGGCAAGGTTGTGATAGCCATTTTTGTTTTTGGCTATTAATACCTGATTGTATCTTTTATCCGGATTGTCTTTGGTGAACTTAAGCGTCAGTCGCTCTTCAGCTACAAAAAATTCACATCCGACAATAGGCTTTATTTCATTGTTGTTGGCCTCGCGCACAAATTTGAAAGCGCCAAACATGTTACCCAAGTCAGTAAGACCAACCGCAGGCATGCCGTATTCCTTTGCCTTAGCAACAATACCTTTTACATTAGGAACGGCCTGAAGTACCGAGTACTGACTATGAACATGAAGATGTACAAAAGGAGCATCTATTTCTTCTGCAGCTTCAGTATCACCACCAAAATCAGCGGTGCTTTTATCGTCTTTCTTGGCAAAGTTGGCATCATCAAGTTTGGGAGGCTCATAAGTAACATCTTCAACTGCAATGCCCCCCAAGGGCTCAACAACATTTTCTTTGATTAACCCGAAAAAACATTTAGCAGTGGCATCAACATCATAGGCTGCATCATGAGCATCACCAAAGCCTTCACCAAATAGTTTTTCATGAAGCTCAATCAGTTTTGGAGACTTGAATTTTCCTCCAATACCACCTTGCAGCTGACAAAATTCTTTGGACACTAATGATGTATCAATCTGCTCGTGATCCACCAATGACTGACCAATTTCTTCCTTGTCGAGTCTGAAGAATTCAGCCCCAATTATTTTATTATCAAAATCTACATTATGACCTATAACAACTTCTGCCTTGTCAAGATCAACTTTAAATTTCTCTAATATTTCACCTAAATCATGACCTTCTTCAAGAGCGCGTTTGGTTGAAATGCCATGTATTTTTTCAGAGTTAAAAGGGATGGTAAACCCTTCTGGTTTGATAATGAAGTTACCATTGCTGAGTAGTTTACCATGATCATCATGCAGCTGCCATGCCAGCTGAACTAGTCTTGGCCAATTTTCAGAGTCTGATATTGGAGCGCTATAGCTATGCGGTAAACCGGTGGTTTCAGTATCAAAAATAATATACATTATGCAGTGGTTGTAGTGGTTTGTCAGGTAAGATTATATAGAAATAATCTGTAACCTGACGGATAATCAAATATCGGAAAAGTAGCTGGTTTAGCTTGTATGATTCGCTGGAAAATAGAGATTAATTTTCCTCTAATTCATCAACATTCAGATGCTTAAACCAATAGATGAGTGCGGTAATCGAAGGAACAAAGAAAAGCCATAGATACCATCGCCATCTGGCTCCTCTGGTTAGCGTTTCATTCTTCGATATTTGATAAGTATAAATGATAAAGGTTGTAATGGTGAAGAAAAACAGATGCCTTACATCGGTTAACTCCGGGTCATTAAAACCAGTATAAAAAACGATGAAAACTAAGGTGACAGGTAGCCCCAGTAATAGATATCTAATCATTATTTAACAGGAACGTAAACCACTTTTTTAGTTTCAAAAAAATCTTCGGTAAAGTATTCAGACAACTCAAAAATCTTAGTTTTTAATTTGGCTTCTCTTAGCTCATCTTGTAAATCACCACCCTTTAAATATAAGATGCCATTAGATATTCGGTGATTTCGCTCCTTTTTGAATTTGTTTCTTACCCAGCGATAAAATGGTTGTAGACGAGTTACCGCTCGACTAACAACAAAATCATACTTATCTTTAATTTTCTCAGCACGTATAACTTCAGCTTTCACATTTTGTAACTGCAAAGCCTCGGCAATGGCACTTACCACTTTAATTTTCTTCCCAATAGAGTCAATCAAATGAAAGTTGCAATCTGGAAAAAGTATGGCTAGCGGAATGCCAGGGAAGCCACCACCGGTGCCTACATCAAGTATATCAGTGCCAGACTTAAAATTAATCACTTTGGCTATTGCCATTGAGTGTAGGATGTGCTTTAGATATAGCTCATCAATATCTTTTCTACTTATCACATTGATTTGAGCATTCCAATCTTCATAGAGACCTTTAAGCGCTTCGAATTTGGCTTGTTGATCAATAGTGAGATCTGGGAAGTATTTTAGCAGTAGGGCGGTGTTAGACATAGTTGATTGCAAAGCTAGCAATAACCAACCATTTACCCTTAAGTATTAAATATGCTCTTTCTTGTTTTTTACAAGGTCATACATCAACTCACGAGCCCGGTGTAGTTGAGCTTTCACAGTTCCAAGTGGTGCATCTAGCTCTGTAGCTATCTCATCGTAAGACAGCTCATCAAAATATCTCAACTTAACCAACCGCTGATATTTGGCCGGTAGCTTGGTCACAAACATTTGAATAAGCTCAATCTTCTGACTTTTTATAGCTACTTCTTGAGGATTTAGATTTTGATCTTCAACATCAAAACCTACAGCTTCACCATTGTCGTCAGTAAATGAGGTGTCAATACTCATTGTATTTAGCCTCTTTTTACGGATAAAGTCAATGGCATTGTTAGTGGCAATTCTGAAAAGCCAGGTACTGAAAGTGAAATCTTTTTTGAATTTGTGAAGGTTTTTGAATGATTTGGCAAAGGCTTCTATGGTTAAATCTTCGGCATCATCTACATTTCTGACCATTTTAAGCACCATGTGATAGACCGGGCGCTTGTATCTATCCATAAGCATAGCATATGCCTGCTCATCACCTTCATTTACCGCCTGGTCGATCAGTTTGAAATCTTCGAGTGCCTTATCAGAGAATTGTTTTTTTAGCTCCATCTAACCCTTTTTGTGAATAGTGCCCTTATGCCAATGGAAAGATAGTAAAAGACGAATATAAAATCTAAAAACACAAGCCCCCAAAGGTCAAACCTCACACCAAATTTTTTACATGCAGTCATAAACGTTAGATATAACAGCAAGGTTCGTAGTATAAAACCTGACAGCAATATATAAGGTTCCATTAAAAGTACACCAGAAAAAATCAAAGCAGCCCAAAAACCCAGATGTGTTAAAGAAATTAAACCTAATATTAATTTGTGTTTGAATTTATAGTGCTTTCCAACCGATAGGTGACGAATTTTTTGCCTGAAGAAATCTGGCCAGGATGCTTTAGGAATAGAATAGATTAATGCTTCGCTACCCAGACTAACTGTGGTATTTTTATTTGTAGCATGTTTATTTACAAATAGATCATCATCACCACCAGTTATATCTATGTGGCTATTGAAACCCTTATTTTTTAAGAAGAGATCTTTTCTATAGGCAAGATTTCTGCCCACACTCATATAAGGCAGTCCAGATAAAGCCAAACCTATATATTGGATGGCAGTGGTTATTGTCTCAAATCTTATAAATGCATTGAGCAATCCCTTTTGTTTTTGGTAAAGAGAAACACCAAGGTTTATTTCTGTCGATGGGTTGCCAAAATTGATTGTCATATTTTCAATCCACTGATCGCTTTCTGGTATGCAGTCGGCATCTGTCAGTAAAATAATTTCATTTTTAGCGGCTTTTATTCCCAAAGTCAGAGCATACTTTTTGGGATTCATTTTGTTGGGGGTATCCTTAACTGTTACAACTTTTAGCAGAGGCTGAGATTTATTCTCTTCATATAAAAAGTCGTAAGTGCCATCATCAGATCGGTCATCAACGATCACAATTTCAAAATTATCATGACCTTGACTGTATAACTTTGGTAGCAGCATTTTCAAGTTCTCTAGCTCATTTCTGGCAGCTATTACTACTGAAACGGGTTGATTAGAACTTTTCTTTGACCTCTTCTTGCTTGAAAAAGCTTTAAGAAAAATTAACAGAATTATGACCTGTAGTGTTAAAAAAATAGTGAAAACGAGAATAGAAGGAGCCAAAAACATAAAGTTGCTATAGAAATTAAAAGGCACAAAGATATATCGAAAATCCACAATCCAAATTCCTTATTTATGTAAACGGATATTGCCCATCTACTTAATAATATTCGATTAACTTTGCGGAGTTTTTGAATAGCCTATGAAGTTTAAATTAGAAGTAAAGGACGAAAAGAGTAAAGCCCGTACTGGTACCATCACCACAGACCATGGTGAAATAAAGACGCCAATATTTATGCCGGTAGGTACTGCTGGTTCTGTAAAGGCAGTGCATCAGCGTGAACTTCATGATGATATTGCTGCGCAGATCATTTTGGGAAATACATATCACCTTTTTCTTCGCCCGGGTTTAGATATTATTGAAAAAGCAGGTGGCCTGCATAAATTCAACGGCTGGGAAAAACCCATTTTAACTGACAGTGGAGGCTATCAGGTTTACTCTTTAGCGGGCACAAGAAAGATAAAAGAGGAAGGTGTTACTTTTCAATCTCACATTGATGGATCAAAACACATTTTCTCTCCTGAGTATGTCATGGATATACAAAGAACCATAGGTGCCGATATTATCATGGCTTTTGATGAATGCACTCCATTTCCTTGTGAATATGACTATGCAGAAAAGTCCATGCATATGACGCACAGGTGGTTGAAAAGATGCTGCGATAGATTTGATAGCACAGAAGGCAAATATGGGTATAGTCAAACGCTATTTCCGATAGTTCAAGGGAGCACTTATAAAGATTTAAGGAAGCAGTCGGCAGAGGCTATTGCTTCATTTGAGCGCGAAGGCAATGCCATTGGTGGATTGTCAGTTGGTGAGCCTGCTGAAATGATGTACGAAATGACGGATCATGTATGTGATATATTGCCGACTGATAAGCCAAGGTATTTGATGGGAGTAGGTACTCCGGCCAATATTTTGGAATGTATTGCTCTGGGTGTAGATATGTTTGATTGTGTGATGCCAACGAGAAATGCGCGGAATGGAATGCTTTTTACCTCTGAGGGTATAATTAATATTAAAAATAAAAAGTGGGAAGATGACTTCTCACCGATTGACCCTAATTTGGGAGGATATGTGGATACTTTTTATTCAAAGGCATATTTGAGACATTTGATTATGAGCAAGGAAATTTTAGGCGCGCAAATTGCTAGTATACATAATCTTACTTTTTACCTTTGGTTGGTAGGTGAGGCCAGAACTCAAAT
The DNA here is from genome assembly GCF_009711525.1 of Fulvivirga lutimaris. GTDB lineage: Bacteria > Bacteroidota > Bacteroidia > Cytophagales > Cyclobacteriaceae > Fulvivirga > Fulvivirga lutimaris. The sequence continues at coordinate 4,471 of NZ_SMLV01000372.1, read as the reverse complement.
AGAAAACGGCACATTTGCATCCTGGAAAAATGAGATGGTAGAAAAGGTAAGCAGAAGACTATAATAGAATATAAAACAGGAGATAGGCATTGAAATTACTTGACAGATACATTTTAAAACAGTTTTTAGGTTCGTTCATTTTTACCGTACTGATTATAGTTTCAGTGATTGTAGTTATTGACCTAACCGAGAAAACTGAAAAGTATGTAAAAGCTGAGTTAACCACCGGACAAATCTTTGGCTACTACATGGATTTTATTCCTTGGATTGCCAATTTTATTACTCCTTTAACTGTTTTTATTGCCACAGTGTTTGTTACTTCTCGTTTAGCAGGCCGAACTGAAATTATTGCCATTTTGAGTAGCGGAGTATCTTTTATAAGGATGCTCTACCCATATTTTATTGGTTCTGTTATGATTGCTGTTTTGAGCTTTATTCTGACAGGTTGGATCATCCCTAATTCAAATAAAACAAAGCGGGAGTTTGAGCTCGAGTATTTAAAAGGTAGATACTTTTTTGATAAGACTAACATTCATATGCAGGTGGCTAAAGGCAAGTACCTATATATGAGGAGTTATAATAATCAGTCTAACATGGGCTATAATTTTACTTTAGAAAGTGTAGACAGTACCAAACTGACCGAGAAGCTGTCAGCAAGCAGAATTACCTGGAATGAGGAGCTTCAAAAGTGGACTCTGATGAACTGGAGTCACCATACTATCGATGGCGACAAGGAGGTGATTACAGAGGGTAAATCAATGGACACCACATTAGTAATCCATCCTAGTGAGTTTGGCAATCTTGAGAAAAACTATGAGGGTATGACCATACCCGAACTGAACGATGAAATTGACAAGCTTACATTACGGGGAGCTAGTAATGTTGAATTTTATCAAGTTGAGAAATACACAAGATTCACGTCTCCTTTTGCTGTGTTGATATTAACCTTTATGGGTGTTATCGTGTCTGCTCGTAAAAGTAGGGGCGGTACGGGTTTTCAAATTGCCTTGGGCTTTTTACTGTCCTTTCTTTACATCTTCTTTTTTATCATGACTAAAAGTATAGCCGAAGCAGGTGGAATGCCGCCAATAATATCGGTTTGGATACCAAACATTATCTTTGGTGGAATAGCTTTGCTCATGTATAAATACGTTCCGCGCTAATGCCACAAACTATAGACTATCTTAAGCTCCATTTCATAGTATGGATTTGGGGTTTTACTGCCATATTAGGTTTACTGATTACCATTCCTTCAGTTGAGATAGTTTTTTACAGAACACTCATCGCCTTCTTTACTCTTGGTGTCGTGTTGTATTTCAGAAAAACCAATTTTAAGATTGGAAGCCGAGAGGTGTATAAGATATTGGGTACAGGGGTTATCATTTCTGCACATTGGATATTGTTCTTTGCAGCTGCCAGAGTTTCCACTGCCTCTGTGTGTCTGGCTGGAATAGCAACTTGTTCTCTTTGGACCAGCTTTATAGAACCGCTTATGAATAAGACCAAAATAAAGTCCTTTGAAGTAGTTCTGGGTTTGATGGTGATCGCTGGGCTGTATGTGATTTTTCGGTTTGAATTTAATCATGCTGTTGGGTTGACCATGGCAGTAATCTCTGCATTTTTATCTGCTCTATTTTCTGTCATCAATGGGAAGTTTACTAAAAAGCACAATCCCTATATTATCACCTTTTATGAGATGCTCGGAGCCTGGTTAGGGACAGTATTATTTCTGCCCTTTTACCAGATGTACTTTACTAATGGAAAGGGCATTAACCTGATACCTGTAGGTATGGATTGGTTGTGGTTAGCCGTATTAGGTATTATTTGTACTGTATATGCCTTTTCTGTGTCGGTAGAAATTATGAAAAGGATATCTGCTTTTGTAGTGAACCTTACGGTAAACCTTGAGCCAGTTTATGGTATTGTGTTAGCGGTACTCATCTTCAAAGAAAAAGAGCAAATGCAGCCTGCTTTTTATTTAGGGACTTTAATAATATTGCTTTCAGTGCTGGCCTATCCATTGCTAAATAAAATGCATAAAAGGAAAGCACAGTCATTGGATAATTTAAGGTAGTTGACCTTTCCATACACAGTTACTCAGACTAGCAACTTCTCTATCAAATATCCCGAAAACTGCTGAGCCTGAGCCAGTCATGCTGGCATAGAGTGCTCCATTTTTATACAACAAGGCTTTCACTTCCTCAACTTGCTGGAATTGTTGAAAGACGGATTTTTCAAAATCATTTTTTACAGCTGTTTTCCAGACGGATATATTTTTACTAAGGTCAGCATTAAGATTCTGATTACTGTCTTTTGGAACCACACCAGCATATGCCTTTTTTGTGCTTACATGGATATCTAGATAGATCAATTGAAGATGCATTCCAGATAGGTTGACATCAATACGCTCGAATATATTGCCAGTACCTTTTGCAATTACAGGCTTGTTCTTTACAAAGAATGGGCAATCACTTCCTAGTTGTGATGCATATTTTTCAAGTTGTTCATCTGTTAGGTTAAGATTGAACATTTGATTTAGCGCCTTCAATGTAAAAGTAGCATCTGCAGACCCTCCACCAAGTCCTGCACCAATAGGGATGATTTTATGTAGATGAATCTGTACTGGAGGAATATCGAAGTCCTTTTGGAGTAATTGATAGGCCTTTAAACATAAATTACTGTCTGCATCACCAGGAATTGGAATCCCCGTGGAGGTAAAGCTCAACTGATCAGCAGGCAGTATTTCTAAAACATCACAGAATGGAATAGGGTAGAAGCATGATTCAATATTATGATAGCCGTCATCTCTTTTAGAGAGAATATTGAGGCCGATATTTATTTTGGCATTTGGAAAAACAACCATGCTTATAAAATTAAAAATCCCAAGCCAATATGATCTGACTTGGGATTAAATATGATGTATAATTATTTATTTTGTTAACTCTCCAATGATCTCTTCAGTTATACCAGAAGAAGAGAATCCTCCATCATGCATCAAGTTCTGCATGGTCACCATTCTGGTATAGTCTGAGAACATCATCACAATGTATTTCGCACAATCTTCTGCACTAGCATTACCTAGTGGAGACATTTTGTTAGCGTAATCTAGGAATACATCAAAACCACCTACTCCGCTACCTGCTGTAGTCATTGTTGGCGATTGAGAAATAGTATTTACTCTAACGTTGTTTTTCTTAGCAAAACGATAGCCATAGCTTCTCGCAATTGATTCTAACACTGACTTAGCTTGGGCCATATCACCATAATCAGGGAACGTTCTTTGTGCAGCTATGTAAGTTAGGGCCAATATTGAACCCCAATCATTCATAGCATCCAGCTTATCTGCTGTTTGTAAAACTTTGTGGAAGGACAAGCCTGATATATCTAAGGTTTTCAAAAACCAGTCGTAGTTAAGATCATGATATTCTTTCCCTTTTCTAACATTCGGACTCATACCTATAGAGTGTAAAACAAAGTCAAGTTTACCCCCTAGTATCTCTTGAGATTTTTCGAAAAGGTTAGTTAAATCTTCAATAGATGTAGCATCTGCTGGTATTACTTCTGCATTACACATCTTTGCCAGTTCATTGATTTCGCCCATGCGCATGGCTATAGGAGCATTTGTAAGAACAAATTCAGCACCGTCTTCATGCGCCTGCAATGCAGTTTTCCAAGCGATTGACTCCTGATTTAATGCGCCAAAAATGATTCCTTTTTTTCCTTTAAGTAAGTTATAACCCATGATTTGATTGTTTTCTTAGTTTATAATGCAATTATACAAAAATTATTTGCCGATGAACCTGACATATCAGGAGAGTACCGGCTTACCAGTAAAATCAGAAATGAACTGGCCAAATTTATTGGTAAACTTTTCTACATCTCTGTACTTTGAGTCTATTGCAAAGAGGTCAATTTCTTTATCGCCTGAGATAGCGGTAAGGGCATAATTGTAGGTGACGGGAATTTCCAGATCTGGACTCACAAAATCATCAACTTCCACCCGCTTAAACCGGAACTTGTCAATATTAGAAAAGTCAAGTCTTTTATATGGCCCGGTTGGGCTGTTCATAATATTGATTTGTTGAAGTTGTCTGGAGAATAATACTTTAAAATATTTTTTCGAATAGAAACTTAAGAACGGAGTAGCGGCAAATATTAACCCTAGCAAAGCTCCGCCTATGGCTAGAGTGTTTTCAGTTGTACTTCCCATTATTAAGCAATAAGTAACCAACAACACCCCGCTCGCAGAGAGTAAAATTCTGGAAACAAAGTTGTTAGAGGGGGCCCCAATTATGGTTATTTCATTGTCTCCCCTGAATTTAACCATGTATTCATGCTCTTCCAGCATTTTGTTAAACTCATCTTCAAGGAGCTGTCTTTTTTTCATAAAAGAATGTAACTAACCAAATTGGAGTGTCAATATAGGTAATTATTAAAAAAATAACCACCTACCCATTTGTTACGGTGTTAT
>NZ_SMLV01000232.1 GCF_009711525.1 Fulvivirga lutimaris | reverse complement strand
GGTGATGGTGATGGAGATGGTGATGGTGAAACAATAATTTCACAGGCCATACTAACAGGAGGTTCGGCAGTATTTTGTAGCGGAGATATTTACTCTCTTGTTATAGACCTTGAAGGTGTTGGTCCGTGGAAAGTAGCATATACAGATGGAAATAATGAATTCAATATAGACATTGATGAAAGCCCTTATGTCATGGATGTGACCAAAGGAGGTAAATATTCCTTAGTGTCAATTGTGGATGCCAATGGAGTAACCGGAAATGTAAGTGGCGATGCATTTTTAGAAAGAGCTAACGCACCAACTGCGCAAATAACCGGTGGTGGAAGTGTTTGTGAAGATGAGGATGCAACTGTAAGAATCACACTGACTGGTGATGGGCCTTGGACTGTTACTTATTCAATCAATAACAATGAAATAACACAAACCACTCAAGAGTCGACACTTGAATTTCAAACAAGCGAAGTTGGTGAAGTTTCTTTAATTTCTGTGTCTGATTCTAATTGTGGTGGTAGTGCTAGTGGGTCTGTAACAGTATCATTAAATACCAGACCAAATGGGCAGCTCTACATTGACCCAACTTACTGTGTTGGTGAAGAGGTTAAGCTAAATAATGACATTCCACAATCTAACAATACATTTAACTGGACGACCACCGGCACAGGCAACCTTTCGAATGCTGATTCTAAAATTGCCACTTACATGGCAATAGAAGAAGAATTTGATGTAGAGTTCGTTCTTCAAGTTTTTGATGGATGCTCAACTATTCAGTTTTCTGATATTGCGGATTTCAAGGGCACAAGCGCTGAGTTCACTATTAATGAATTTTCTGAAATTCTAGAGTTGACTTCAAATGTTGATTATACTTTTACAGCCAATGATCAGAATGGCACCAGTTACACTTGGGATTTTGGCAATGGTGGTGGAAGCAGCAGTAGCACCTTAGAATATCAATACTCAACTCCAGGTAGCTACACTATAGAATTAATTGTGAAGAATGGTATTTGTGAAGCAACCTTTAGTAAATCAGTTATTGTTACTGAGAACCAAAACTTGTATGTGCCAAATGTATTTAGCCCTACCTCTAGTAACCCAGATAATAATAAGGTGAAAGTATACGGTGAAAATATTTCTTCGGATGATTTTGAGTTTATGATTTTCAACAAATGGGGTCAGGTAGTTTATAGAACCAATAGTGTTGCAGATGCTACGACTAGCGGATGGAACGGCAAAAGCAATAATGAAGAAAAAGAAAATAATGTTTTCACTTACACACTAAGGGGTAAGTTTAATAATGGTACTGAATTTGAAAAAACTGGAACCATCACATTAGCTAAATGAGATGACCCCTAAACGATTTTATCATTCGATAATCTTACTGGTAATATGTGTCCTGCCTTTTTCAACAAAAGGGCAGGATGCTGTGTTTTCACAGTTTTTTAATAGTACACTGTATCTTAATCCTGCACTAGCGGGTATCGAACAAGATGTCACGGTTAGTTTCGGGCATAGATCACAATGGAGAAATTTATTGTTTCCATACACCACAAGTCAATTTTCTCTTGTGATTCCTTACTACAAATCGAAACATACAAAGCCACTTGGGCATATTGGAGGATTTGGTCTCTCAATCTATAATGACACTGCTGGTGAGAATAATAACTTCAAAACAACAGGCGGAAATGTGGCATTTGCATACAACCTACCGCTAGATCACAAGTATATAAATCTCATAACTTTCGGTTTACAGGTAGGGGCCATTAATAAGAGAATAGATCCTGATGGACTGCAGTGGGGGGAACAGTATAACCCCTATGTGGGTTTTGACGCATCAATTGCATCATCAGATGTTAGTAGCTTAAGAGGAAGGACTTTTATTGATATAAATGCCGGAGCATTTTGGTGGTATAATCCAATTCAAACAGGAAACGAGTTGATCAACAGCGTTAATTCTGGTATATCAGTTTCGCACCTTAATAACCCAAACGAGAGTCTATTGGAACAAGAAAGCCAGCAGCTTCCTTTATTATATAAATATCATGGTGGGATGGTCCTAAACGTTTCATATAAGGCAACTATATCTGCTAACTATCTCATTGCCTATCAGGACGAAACTATTCAAAACAATATTGGCTCCTATTTTAGCTACAAATTAACTACTTTTAATCAAGGGAAAATGACCTATGGAATAGCCAGGCTTGGCGGCTGGTATAGAATAAATGATTCATTTATTCTGTTAACAGAATTCGAAACTGCCCTCTTTAAAGTAGCTTTTAGTTATGATTGGAACACTTCTTCACTCAGATATAATGATCGGGGCATAGGAACATATGAAATTAATTTGGCTTATAGGTTCACAAGTCATGCACCAGCAAAATCTCGCTACTAACCAATGAAAGCAGTTCTAACTTTTCTCTTTATTATTTCCTTTTTTCTCTCTAGTGCACAAAAAGTTGAATGGGCATTTGAAGTAATTGAGGTTTCATCAGAATGGAGAGTATCAAGGCATATGGCCCTAATTGGTGATGAGTCATATAAAGCCAAACAAGCATTAGACGAACCAAACATCTACCCTGGCAGTGTCAGCTCAACAAGAGCTTGGGCACCTAGAAAAGATGATGAAGTAGATTTTATTAAAGTTGGGTTTAAAAACCCTATAAAAATAAAGCAAATAGCAATTGCTGAATCGCTTAACCCGAGTGCTGTATCTAAAGTTTATGCCTATGATATTCAAGGTGTAGAATATTTAATTAATGTATTCAAACCTAAAGCTATTCCAATAAAAGGCAGACTTCTCAACATTTTCCTTGAAGAAACACCCTACGAAGTTGCTGCCGTTAAAGTAGAGATAGATGGCAGCAAGGTGCCTGGTCATAATGGCATTGATGCCATTGGTATTTCCGATTCTGATGAACCAATTACAATAAATATAACAGCGGCAAAGGGTGTTTATGGTGAGGTAGCCCCTGAGCGGTTAAGCGAGAAGATTAATAGTCCTTACAAGGATTTAAAGCCTCTGCTTACACCCGATGCAAAAGCCATGTTTTTCAGTCGTGTTTCTCACCCTGAAAATATTGGTGGAAAAAAGGACCTGGAAGATATTTGGTATGCTGAAAAAGATGCTTCCGGGGAGTGGAAAGAAGCTGTTAATTTGGGGGCACCTTTAAATAATGAAGGTCCTAATTTCGTTTGCTCAATTGTACCATATAAAAGAGGTTATACTCTACTATTAGGCAATCAGTATAAAAAAGATAAAATGATTGAGGGCCTTTCCATCGCTTACAAGCTTGATAGTGGAATTTCCAGTATCAAAAATGTTGAGATCGAAAATAAGGAGAACTTTTCTCCACATGCAAATTACTTTTTAAGTCAAGATCAGAAGACAATCTTGATGTCTGTACAGCGAAGAGATACTGAAGGAGATCGTGATCTCTATGTTAGTTTCATTCAGGACAATGGCAGGTGGTCAACGCCAAAGAATCTTGGGGAGGTAATAAATACATCTGATGAAGAGTCATCACCATTTATTGCTCCAGATGGAAAAACCTTATACTTCTCTTCCAAAGGTCATTTAGGATTCGGTGGTACTGATATATTCATCTCACATAGACTAGACGATACATGGACGAACTGGTCTGACCCAGAAAATATTGGCCCAACTGTAAATGACGAAAATGATCAGATGTTTTTTCACTTAGAATACGATTCAAAGTATGCATACTATACAGAAGGAACAGGTAGTGATGCTGACATTTATCGAATTGAACTACCAGCCATGCACCTGCCTGAACCAATAATTACACTTTATGGAAGAGTATTAAATGCTAATACAAACGAGCCGATTGAAGGAGCTACAATTGATTTAATTAATAAAACTGACAACTACATTGTCACAGAGCAGACAACAGAGGCTGATGGATATTATAGTTTGGTAATGCCAATAGCGGCCATATTTGAACTTAATGTTATCAAGGAAAACTATATTACTGTTGAACATGAACCCATAGACCTTCATTCTGTCTATGAAAGTGATAGTATTAAAAGAGATATATTCTTATCTCCAGTAGAAGTGGGTCAAAGGATATCTCTTGATAACATTTATTTTGAATTTGATAAAGCTACATTGAAAGATGAGTCAAAACCTCAGCTAAATAAGGTGATCAAGTTTCTTGAAGAGAACAAAAAGATCACCATACAACTAGATGGGCATACTTGCTCTATGGGACAAGATGATTATAACCAGAAGCTATCCGAAGACCGAGCCAGGGCGGTATTAGAATATTTTGTGGAAAACGGAATTAAGGAAAAACGCTTAAGTTCATTTGGCTTTGGAGAAACAAAACCGATTGAATCTAATGAGACAGAAGAAGATCGTAAGAAAAACAGACGAGTAGAATTTGTGATTCTAACTAAGTGATTTTCTTCTTTTAAGTTCCTTTCTGATCAGAGATAACTCCCGACTACTTTGCCCAGCAACTGAAGTATTTTCACTAGCTCTTCTGAGCAAATAGGGCATTACTGATTTTACAGGACCGTATGGGACGTATTTTGCTACATTATAACCTGCTTTCGCAAGGTTAAAAGATATGTTGTCGCTCATTCCATACAACTGTGCAAACCACACTCTAGGGTCATCATTTTTCATATTATGCTTCTCCATTAACAACGCCAGGTAGTAGTTGCTATACTCATTATGAGAACCACACACCACCGAAACCCGTTGCTGATTATCTATACAAAATGCCAATGCTTTGTTAAAATTGTCGTCTGAGGCCTCCTTGGTTGGTTGGATTGGGCTCTCATACCCCATTTCTTCGGCTCGCTCCCTTTCCTTTTCCATATAAGCTCCTCTTACAAGTTTTGCTCCCAGGTAATAGTTGTCCATAGCAGCATAATGGAAAGCTTTTTTCAAGCCATCCAAAGTGCTTGTTCTGTACATTTGAAAAGTATTGAAAACAATGCATGACGATTGATTATACTTCTTCATCATTTCATATGCGAGCTTGTCAATAGGTTCTTGCAGCCAAGTTTCTTCTGCATCAATGAGTATTGGAACCTTTAATTCAAAAGCCCTTTTACAAATGGTATCTACTCTTTGCCTAACTCTTTCAAAGGCTTGCAGTTCGTTATCAGTGAGAGCTTTACCAGCTTGAATCTTTATCAATAAAGGACTGTCAGCTAGTCCTGTTACTTTAAAAACGCTAAAAGGAATATGCTCCGACTTAGCCGCCTCCTCAATTGTTCGAACTATCTCATCTCTGGTTTTGTCAAAAGACTCTTCATCATCTTCTCCTTCAACTGAATAATCCAGAATGGTTCCAATATTATAATCACCTAACTCCTTAATTGTCTTCCTACTTTCCTCAATATTTTCTCCTCCACAAAAGTGTTCAAATACTGTATGCTTTATTATTCCTTTAATTGGCAATCTCAATGCCAATCCAAGCTTTACTGAGCCTGTCGAAAGGCTTGACATAATGGGGTTGTTAACCACAGAAAACAGAAAATTTGCCTTCTTTAATGCTTTGTCAGACTTGGCCTCAAAAGCATTAGATGTGTCATCAAATGATATATTAGATGCAAGTTGCATAGGTACCTAGATTATTGCGCCCAAAGATATAAAATAACCTATAATCCGGTGTTTTGTTTTATTTTAATATCTTTAAACGATATAAAATAGTGCAATAATATTCAGGCTATCTCTGGGTAAGCATCGCTATAATTACCATAACATTTCTGTAGTCACTGTGGGGCAAATTACTATTACATCAGACTTAAATACGGAGCTTAAACAGTTTCTTAGCAAAAACAATTACAGCCAAATAGCAGTACTTTGTGATGAGAATACATATCAACATTGTTATCCGCTAATAGACATTCCTGATCATATTGTCATCACAATACCTTCAGGTGAAGAATATAAAAATATTGAAACTTGTGGTAAAGTTTGGGGAGCCATTACAGATGGCAATTTTGATAGAAAGAGCCTCCTGATAAATATTGGTGGTGGAGTCATTGGTGACCTTGGTGGATTTTGTGCCAGAACTTACAAACGTGGTATTGATTTTATCAACATCCCAACCACATTATTAGCTCAAGTTGATGCAAGTATTGGTGGTAAATTAGGCGTTGATTTTAATGGATTAAAAAATCATATCGGATTATTTAGTATACCAGAATTAGTAATAATAGATCAGATATTTTTAAAAACTCTATCAAAGGAAGAATTAAGATCGGGTTTTGCCGAAGTCATTAAACATCATATTATTGCTGATGGTGTCGCTTGGAAAAACTTAGTCAGCAAATCTTATGATCAACTTGATTGGACTGAAATTGTCAGGCACTCCATAGAAATAAAAAGAAAGATAGTTGACAGTGACCCAACAGAAAAGGGAGCAAGAAAACTATTAAACTTCGGACATACTATTGGACATGCCGTTGAAACATTTTTATTAAACACTTCAGAAAAGCTTTTGCATGGTGAAGCTGTGGCTTTAGGTATGATTTGCGAAAGCTATATTGCATCACAAAGAGATATGATAAGTGAAGCAGATCTTCACCAGATCATTAAATATATTAACAGCATATACCCCATACACAGGATAAAGGATGAGTATAAAAAGGAAATAATTAAATATGCCCTACAGGACAAAAAAAATGAAGGCAGACAGATATTGGCTGTGCTACCTAGTTCAATTGGAAGTGCTCAATGGGATTGTGAAATATCCAAAGAAGATATTCTAGATGCAATTAATTATTACAATCAAATGTAATTGATATCAGAGTCATCGAGATTATTCAAGTCTTTTTTATCACCTGACTTTGAAATACTTCTACTTGCTATGTTTCTAATTTTTTTGTTTGTTTTACCCAAGGTCACAGCAGCTACTGCAGCACCAGTTGCTATACCCAAGAACAATGCGATTTTTTTACCAGTTT
>NZ_SMLV01000339.1 GCF_009711525.1 Fulvivirga lutimaris | reverse complement strand
CAGAACCTAATGCCATGAATCTGGCAACAGTTGGTAAATCGGGAGCTCCAACTGGCAGAATAGTATTGTTAAAAGAAGTGGACAGTGGTTTTGTTTTCTACACTAACTACCAGAGTGATAAAGGTCAGGAGATGGAACATAACCCAATAGTAGCATTAACCTTTTTCTGGCCAGAGTTGGAAAGACAAGTTAGAATACAAGGTGAAGTAGAAAAGGTAAGCGAGGCTACGTCAACAGCCTATTTTCAAAGTCGACCTAAAGCCAGCCAGATTGGAGCCTGGACATCACCACAAAGCAGTATTATCAAAGATCGTAGCTTGCTAGAGCAGCGCGAGGCTGAGTTATCTAAGAAGTTTGCCAATCAGGACACATTGCCTAAGCCAAAGCAATGGGGTGGATATAGAGTAAAACCATTTTATATTGAGTTTTGGCAAGGTCGCCCTAGCAGACTTCATGATAGAATAGCATACACATTAACTAACAATAGCTGGAAGATCAACAGGTTGGCACCTTGAGTAAACTCTATTTTGAGCGATATGCTTATCGCGATGCATTTATCGAAGAGCCCCCTTCGCCAAACCTGGGACTGGTGGTTACCATTCCGTGTTTCAATGAACCTGATTTAATAAGCAGTCTTGTATCTTTAAAAGCATGTGAACCACCAGGTTGTGATGTAGAGGTTATTGTGGTGATTAACGAAAGCCAGAATGCCAGCGAAAGCATCAAAAAGCAAAATAGTGACACACTAAACGCTGCAACAGCATGGTCAGCAGCACATTCATCTAATCAGCTAAAGTTCTTTATTCATTATGAAGCCTTACCTCCAAAGCATGCAGGAGTTGGTCTAGCGAGGAAGATTGCCATGGATGAGGCCGCGAGAAGATTAGATCATGTTGGTAACATCAATGGCATCATTTCATGCTATGATGCCGATAGTTTGTGTGAACAAAATTATCTCACAGCACTTGAAGCATATTTTAAATCAAACCCAAAAAGTCCGGGTTGCTCTATTCATTTCGAGCATCCATTACAAGGCCCTGAAAATGAGAAGATTTATCAGGCTATAGTTGACTATGAACTGTTTCTCAGATACTATGTTCATGCGCTAAAATATGCGCAATATCCTCATGCCCATCAGACCATAGGATCGAGCATGGCAGTGAGGAATAATATCTATCAAAAGCAAGGTGGCATGAATAAGCGTAAGGCCGGTGAGGACTTCTACTTTTTGCAGAAGATAATTCCATTGGGACAGTTTGGCGATCTTAATAAAACTAAGGTAATTCCCTCACCCAGAATTAGTGATCGCGTACCCTTTGGTACTGGTAAAGCCGTGAATGAATGGTTAAGTAATGGGAAATTGAATACTTATAACTATTTAATATTCAGTGATTTATTGCTATTAATTAAAAGTATTAACTCAAGTAAAGATTTCAAAAACATCATTTCTGAATTAGCGAATACTCAATGGCCCGATTCAATTAAATCATTCTTGGAAACATTAGATTTCGAAAATAATATTGAGCGAATAGCGAATAACTCAGGGTCACTAGATGCTTTTAAATCTAACTTCTATCAGTGGTTTGATGCATTTAAAGTTTTGAAATACGTCCACTATGCAAGGGATCATTTTCATCCTAATATTCCCATTTACGAGGCAGCTTCTGGCCTATTAAAAATGAACGGAATTACACCAGGTCCAACTGCTAAAGAAGTGCTGGTTCAATATCGAGAAATTGATAAATCTAGCTAGAGGTTTCCAGCTTATACTTTCCTTCTCTTACTTGTCTTACAAGATCAACTCCTAGCTTCTCAGAGACATTTTTCAGATAGTTATCCAAAGTCTTGGCAAGCAGGTAGACATCAGAACCCCAGATGTTATTTAATAGGCTCTCCCTAGAAATTAGCTTCTTAGGATTTTGGGCAAAGAAGTACATAATTTCAAACTCTGATTCAGAAAGTTTGATTGCCTTGCCTTTATAAGCGACCAATCTTGAGTTACGGTCAATAATCAGATCACCAAGTTCAATGTGTTTCACACATTTTCTAATTACTAGCTTCTTCTTGAGTACCGTGCTTATCTTATGAGTAAGAGCTCTTAAGCCCGTTATCTTTTGAATAAAATCGTCACCTCCAGTCTCCAACGCTTCCTTCTGTAACTGTTTATCAGATAATGCTGTAAGAAAGAAAATGTAAGTGTTTTTGAACTCTGGTGTTGATCTAAGCTGTTTGCAAACCTCTATGCCATTGATAAACGGCATCATAATATCCAATATGATCAGTTCTGGTTGAAAAGCCTTGGCAGCATCCAGACTGTCAGTGCTTTTGCTTACCCCCAGCACATCATAACCTTCCTTTATAAGGTTGTACTGCAGCAGTTCAAGGATATCTTTATCATCATCTATAATTAATATTCTGTGCTTGCTGCTCATTGGCTCTTGCATTCATGTTCGATGATTGTATCTACTATCTGCTGTGTTTCGTCCCTATAATCAATTGAGGTTTTTTGATCATTATCTACCCAATCCTGGATTTTTTCAATTCGCTTCTTACCGAGCTTTTTTATCACGGGGATTCCCATTGCCTTTAGAGCAGCAGCATTACACTGTTGTTCATATTGACCTTTCATGGGTATTACCATCAATTTCTTACCGAGAAATATCGCTTCAGACGGAGTTTCAAAACCCGCACCACATAATATGCCTTTGGCTGAAGTTATGGCATGTACGAACTTATCATTGTTGACCTTCTCAATTTTAACATTGTCCTGCCAATAACTTGACTTGGTATGTTTTGAGAAAACATGCCAATCAACGCCTTTGATCTTAGACAGTGTTTTAATGATTTTCTCATCAGAATAAGCAGGCAAATAGACTGTGTAATGCCCATAGTCAAGATTTACCTTTTCCCTAATCGATCGCCTAACTATTGGAGTAAAGATGTTTTTATCAAAAGCATCAAAATGAAACCCATAATGAACACTGGCCGGGGCATAGTTCTTAAGTATTGACTGACCTATAAGGTCTGCAGACTTAGGCTTTGGGCACTTCTTTGACAACAAAGCACTTTGATGACTAAGTGCTACTACCCTTTTTCCTTTAGTTCTTGCTGCCCAGGCTGAAATAGGTTCAAAGTCGTTGATTATCACATCATAATCTTCAATGGGTAAATCCTTGATCTCCTTCAATACCCTCTTACTTGAGTTATTATTGAATGTTTTTGAGATGTCAATTCCCCCCTTCTGCCCAAAATAGAAACTGAGTCCTGAAGATTTATATTTTACTTCAAATGGTAAGGCGAGGTCTGCCTGTGCTCCGCTAACCATATAGTCAACCTGGCCATGTTTTTCTAAAGCAGGCGCTACATCCATGGCTCTACTTAAATGTCCATTCCCTGTCCCCTGTATTGCGTAAAGTATCTTCATTTCTTAATTGGGATGGTCAAAAATTCAGCTACCATGTCATTAAAAATATCATCATTGGTCTGGTAGGTCTTAGATTTCTTATTGTTGATTTCTATAGCCTGGGCTATTAGGTCCTCCCGATAATTATAGATTCTCCAGTGGCCATTATTATATTCAAGCGCTGTCAGGTTTTCAATCCAATCTCCACTATTCAAATAAGTGACTTCTCCTTTTGAAGTCTTTATCTTTCGCATCTGTGGCTGATGAATGTGCCCACAAACCACATAGTCATAGTCATTATCGATAGCAATATCAGCAGCCGTGTTTTCAAAGTCATCAATGAATTTTACCGCTGTTTTCACACTGTCTTTTATTCTTTTAGATAGTGATATCTTGCCCTTACCAATCATTTTTAAAAGGAAGTTGACAAACGTGTTGATGACGATTAGAGTATCATATCCTATAGCGCCTAATTTGGCTAGCCATTTAGAGTATTGCATTGTTACATCAAACACATCTCCATGAAAAATCCAGGCCTTTTTACCGTCCAGGTTGAGTACCACTTTGTTCGCTATTTTGAAGCTGCCTAATTCAAACCCCACGAACCTCCTCAGCATCTCGTCATGATTACCAGTGATGTAGGTCACATCAGTTTTCTTACTCAATACGCTAGTGATGTATTTCACTATTTGCATGTGCGAAGAAGGCCAATAGCGCTTGCTAAACTGCCAGATGTCTATGATATCGCCATTAAGAATGAGCTTTTTTGGGTTGATAGATTTAAGATAGCGGAGCAGGTCATCGGCCTGGCAGCCGTAAGTGCCTAAATGCACATCTGATATTACAACAACATCAACTGGGCGTCTATTTTCTTTTTTCATTGGTCATAAAATAAAAAAGATACCTCGCCTGATAACTTTCAAATAAATAGTTGAATCAAACGGGTATCCTTAACCATACCTTACAAAGGTAAGATCGGCCTTTTACTACAATGTCAATGACTTATTATCATAGCATTACGAATCGTAATATTTCGATTATTAGAATATGATGAATGTTAAGAGAGTATTTCTTAATTACTCATATCGTAAGCTATCCACTGGATTAGTATTAGATGATTTTACAGCTTGCCTAATGATAGAAAGCAGAGCTACCATTAAAGTAATGCCAGCCGCTAGAATGTAGATGAACAAGTTCATTTCAATTTTATAAGTAAATGAATTGAGCCAGTTTGAGGTGAGCCAGTAACCTATGCAGGTTCCTATAATTATTGACAATACAACCTGTTTCATGAAACTGGAAGACAATTCAATGGCGAGCTGACCTGCTGTTGCTCCCAATATTTTTCTAATTCCAAGCTCTTTTGTTCTGGATTCTGAGTAGAAAACCATTAATGCCAATAGACCTGAACTACCAATTATAATGGCAATAAAGCCAGATACTTTAAGCCCGGACAGTGTCAAATCATCTAACTCATATACATTATCAATTCTGTCATTAAACCATTCTGATTCGAAGTTGTATTCCGGATACTCTTTCTTCCATTGTTGTTCAATAAAATTTATAGCTTGCTCTCTATCTGCGGCATTGTTAATTCTCATAGCAACTTTAGAATAGAATCCTGTTCCCCAATAAAACATCAGACATGGCTTTATATCATCCTTCAACCACATATTATGGAAATCCTTTACTACTCCTAAAACCTCTGCTTCACCTTCATTAATTGCGATTTTCTGACCTATTAACTCTTCAGGTGCAATACCTAATTCTGCGGCAAGCGTTTCATTAACTACAAAACCATTAAAACCCTGCTGCCACGGCAATATATTGCTTTTAGAAATCCAGCTACCAGCAAGTAATTCAAGATCATATAGTGCTGCATAATCAAGGTCAACCACTTTCATTTCAGCCTCTCTTCCCATCTCAACGGGCTCACTGGACAATCGAAAGGCTGTGCCATACTGTATGTCAGATTCAAATGGAACACCAGAAGAAAAACTAACTTGCTCAATATCATTATAATTACCATATGACTGGCGAAGTCTTTCCATCTTGAGGCTATCCGCTTTTGGTAATGTAACCGTAACTATCTCATCATGCTCAAATCCTAAATCTTTATTTTTTAAGAATGACATCTGAAAATAAACTACAGCAACTCCAACAACCATGATATGCACAAAGGAAAACTGAACGAGTAGCATAACTCTACTTATCAGGCCTCCAGCTGCTTGATTATTATAAATACCATTGTTCTTCAAGACCTTCAAAAGATCAAAACGGGACATGATTAGAATTGGGTAAAGGCTTGTTATTAATACTATGGCACAGCATAATAGCACCACCAAAGCATAGACATGGGCTGTAATCTGGATATTAAATGGAATGCCCAAAATGCCGTTATTTATAAAATCAATTAGGTATTGACCAAATACCAAAGCATGAACTGCTGCTATGACAATTAAAAAAGAAGTTTCTAGCATGTAGCGCTTTACTAGCTGCCTTTTTAGGTCTCCGAACATTTTGAGCAAAACAACTTCCTTACTTCTATTTATGATTAAGGCAGAAGCAAGATTAATATAATTAGCACTCGATATGATGATTAATAAAATAGCCACAGCAATGAGGCTATTAAGCATTGTTGTTGAAATGGCATAACTCTCAATTGTTTCTGAATAGGTAGTGTCATTATGAATATCTACGAGTGACTGTACCTGATAATTTATGCGCTGATCATCACTCTCAGATAGATACTTAGATTCAAATGCAGGAAGCCGTTGTTCAAAGTCATTTTTATTCAAATTCTCTGGAAGTTTGATATAGGTATACCCCTGATAGTTGCCTGACCAATTATTGACTGGATAAGGATTGTTCTCTCTGAAGAATGAGAAATTTATAACCGCTTCATAACGAATATTACTATTGAGGGGTGGATCACTAATAACACCAGCTACCGTTAGTATTGAATTATTGTTCAACTCTATTTCCCTTCCAATAATATTGCTATCATCTATTCCAAATAACTTATTGGCTAAGCTTTCAGTAAGTAAAATAGCATTGTGCTGTTTTTTAAAAATTGAATATTCACCCTGAATCCAAAGTGACTTATCAACTAAGCCATAATTGAAGATTTTGAAAAAGCTGGTATCAGCAAACAGCACATGATCAACCTCAAAATTCTTAGGTTTATCCCGTTCATTAACTGTTAAAAGCCTTTTGGTAGGCCCGGCAGTTTGAGTGACTTCCAGATCACTAAAATCATTTCTCAGAGCTCCTGCCAAAGGGTAAGCTGTTGTGCTCCAATGATCTACCCCGTTAGCAGTCACATTGTCTTGAACAACTCGGTATACTTTATCGGCATTATTATGAAAGTTGTCAAAACTACTTTCATATAATACGAATGAGAATATAGCAATTGCAACGGTAAGAGCGATTGTAATACCGATAAAGTTTACAGCATTAAAAAAGACATTTTTACTTATCCTCCTTAGAAATACCCTTAGATGAAATTTTAGCACCTTCTATTCTTAAAATCCTTATTCGTACCTCAGACTATCTACAGGGTTTTTCCTCCCTAAAAGGATAATGTGATAACTTACTGTGAGTAGCATGATGAGCATAAGCCCTATAACGGGCACCAGGAATAATAATGCATCCAACTCTATTTTATAGGTAAAGTCTTCTAGCCAATATCCAGCTAAATAGTAGGCCAATGGAACTGCCAGCAACATTGAAATCAAAAAGATATTAGCAAAGGGTCTAACATTAGTTACAAACAGCTGCATAAAAGTGGCTCCCAACGTTTTGCGAATGCCCACTTCTTTTGTTTTCCTCTCTAAGTTGAACAACGACAGCCCAAATAACCCCAAAATCGATAACAATATTGCTAAGCCAGCAAAAGCAACAATAACCTTAGAGAAAAACACCTCATACCTATACTGTTCAGCGAACTTCTGATCAAGAAATGTATACGTGAAATTTGTACCTGGAAATTGTGCTTTGTACTTATTCTCAACATCTTCTAAAAGTTGCTTTGTTACACCTTTTGGATCAGCTCCAGTATTATAATCTATCGTGATGTATTGAGGATTAGTTTGAAACAAGAATATTGCTGGTCTACTTTCAGTTCTTAAAGAGCTATGCTGATAATCATCAATAACCCCAACAACTTCAACTTTCATATCCCCATTTATCAATCTGGTTCCAACCGCCTCGTCTATGGACGATATTTCTAAAGGAATAAGCGCTTTCTTATTGATGATGGCTTTAAGTTCAGTTGATGTTTCATTTACCCTAGCCACACCTTTAAGCAGCTTTGGTTTAAATACATCAACATAGCTGTTATCAATATAAGTGACATTAATACCATATTCTCCTACTCGCTCGCCCTCTCTGTTAGCTCTACGCATGTTGTTTGTAGACCAGTTGAAACCTGATGCAGGCACACTTCCAGATGCTGTAACATGCGCCACTGGCGCCAATGATTTAAGCTCTTCTCTAAAAGTAATGGCTTTATTATTATAATTAGTAACATCCTCCAATGGACGATTTACAATTAGCTTTTGATTGATATCAATACCTAAATCCTGATTCTGAAAAAGCTCAATCTGTTTGTAAACTATATAGCTTGATATCATGAGAACCAACGATACTGCGAACTGTATAGCAACACTCAGCTTTCTATACACCTTTCCTTTTCCATAATCTGCAACATTGCCTTTCAATATTTTCACCATAGAGAAAGATGAAATTATCAACGCTGGTTGTAAAGCTGCCCAAACCATGGCCACAACTATGGGTATAATGGTGTAGGTTATAATTGTTTTATTTTGCCAAAAAGAAACATCAAAAGCTCCTCCAAGTCCTTCTGATAATGATGGTTTAGCAAGCTGAATTATCGTTATTGCCAATAGCACTGCCAGCATGTTAATCATTAAAGATTCTATTGTAAACTGCAGTACCAGATTACCTCTTGATGCCCCCATGTTCTTTCTTATTCCTACTTCTTTCGCACGCTTAAGGCCTTTTGCAGTAGCCAGGTTTACGAAGTTGATACAAGCCAAAAACATAATGAATATGGCGATGGCCATCAGGAAATTCAGAATCCTCTTATCCCTTGATGGAGAGTATTCATACATAATACCCGGAGTACTATGAATCTCACTCATTGGTTGAAACTGCACTTCCAAACCAGCTCTTTCCCTGTTCTCTTTTCCAATATATTTATCGAGAAAAGTATTGCTCTCTTCCTGTGAAATAGAACCTCCATCAATTAACTTAACATAAGTATAGAATTCACTCCAGCCCATATTGTCAAACTTGGCCCAAGGGTTTTCACTATTATTAATTGTTTCCATTGAAAACAGGACATTCACAGGAAAGTGTGTGTCTGGTCTTGGGTCTTTCATAACCCCAGCCACGATAAGATCAAGTCGACCAAAATTACTTTCAAATAATATCAGGGGCTTGTTTAAGGCATCTATACTTCCAAAGTATTTTTCAGCTATGGACTCTGTAATGTAAACTTTGCCCTTGTCGGCAAAACCATTTTTACTTCCTGATAATAATTCAATATCGAAAATCTCAAAGAACTCCGGTGTAGCAGAAACCATATTATGCTCAATGGCTGATACAAAAGGGTCATTCTCGTATTTAAGCACACCATCTGCTTCTCTAATAGATACAGCATTCTCTACCTGGCTGAAGTCTGAGGCAATCATTGATTGTAAAGGCGCTGGTGTATGTGCCCCAGTGCCGCCATCATCTTTAATCAATACTCTATACTTGTTTTCTATATCAGATTGGTACTTGTCATACTCAGACTCGAAAACGGCATACTGCATTAGAACTACACAGGATGCAATGGCCACTGCCAGCCCAAAGAGATTAAGAATGAAGTAAAGCGGTGACTTTAAAAGATTCCTGAAAATGATCTTGATATAATTTAAAAGCATATTATTCTGATTATTCGTTTCTTAAACTGTCTGTTGGATTCGCCATGGTCGACTTTAATGTCTGCCCAATTACCGATACCATTGCAATAAATATTATAGCCATGATTGGTAGTATATAAAGCCACCAACCTATTTCAACTCTTGATGTATAATTATTAAGCCACAGGTCAATTAAAAAATAGGCCAATGGTATAGCTAAAACACCTGCTATGATCACAAGTTTTAAAAATTCCTTTGAAAGCAAAGCGACTAACCCAGCTACTGATGCTCCCAGCACCTTTCTCACACCAATTTCTTTCGTGCGTTGAGAAATTGTAAAAGTGGATAAGCCTACCAAACCGAGCACTGCAATAACCACTGATAGTAGTGTAAACAATACAACAACAGATGAAAAAACTAAGTCTGTTTGGTACTGATAGTTATACTTATCATCTAAGAAATAATAGTCAAAGGCTGCATCAGCAAACTTGGCATCCCAAACCTTTTGAACCTCTTCGATAGCCAATTTGGAATCTTTAGTATTCAATTTAATACTTAAATAATCACCCCAAGGTGTATATCTGAATACCATTGGCAAGTAGCTCTCCTTTGGAGAACGCTGATGAAAATTATCAATAACCCCAATAACCTGTTCCTGATAGTCACCGCCACCATAGCTAATAAATTGGCCGATAGCATCTTCAGCACTTTCAAACCCCAGAGTCTCAACCGCCCTTGCATTGATAATAACCCTGCTGCGATCTTCCTGATTCACTTTGAAATTCTCGCCAGTCAAAAGAGCAATATCAAAAGTTTGAATAAAGTCTTCATTGAAAAAATAGATGTAATAGTTGTAACTACCTGAATTAACATCCGCACCGGCTCTTTTTAAGCTATTAGTCGTTCCCATTTCGTGAGCTTTAGCACCTGGCAACGCATCAGATTGGGCAACGCTGTTAACTATGGACATTGCTTTCAGCTCATCTGCAAATGATTTGGTAACAATGGTATAGATTGAATCTTCCATTTGGACCCTTGGCCTCCTGATTACCAAAGTATTGTCGATATCAACACCAAGATCCTTGTTTTGAAGAAAATCAATTTGGTAATAAACCGCTATTGAAACAGCTATTAAAACGACAGTACTAATGAACTGAAATACAACCAGTCCTTTCCTTAAAAAGTATCCTTTTGAAGAGTTAGCAAATCGCCCTTTTAATACCATTACCGGTGCAAAAGAAGATAAAACGAATGCCGGATAAATACCTGAAAGCAATGTGCCCACCACTACAATACCTCCGAATAGAAATAGAATAAACGAATCTGCAAACAGGTTTTGTGGTAATGTCTGGCCGGTTAAATCAGCAAATGCAGGTATAGAGATCTGAACTATAGTAAATGCCAGAATGCAGGCTATTATGTTAACCATTAAAGACTCCATCAAAAACTGCCTTATCAGCTGATTTCGGGAAGACCCTACCACCTTTCTGATGCCTACTTCTTTGGCTCTGTTTACTGCTCTTGACGTGCTTAAGTTGACATAGTTGATCCATGCCAGCAGGATAATAAATATGGCTATCAGCACCATGAAATCTACTGTTTGTGCATTGCCGTTTACCTCAGGCTCAAAAGACTTGTTAGAATATAGGTGGATATCATTAATGGATTCTGAGATGACCACCTCATCTTCAATATGCTCGCTATCCTCACTATATTGCGCCAACTTCTCATTAAAAGCACTAACTGAAGTGCCTGGCTCCATTAACAAATAAGTGTACTCATTATTACCGCCCCATGCATTTTCCAAGTACCAGGTCCAGTACAGTGGCAGCGTTTCATGAGATAGTAAAATATCAAACTTCAAATGTGTATTTTGTGGAGAGTTCTCTGTCACTCCTACTATTTCAATGGGCTCCTTGGTCAATGAATATTGAAAGGTCTCGCCTATAACATCAGTACGCCCAAAATATTTGATTGCTAAATCTCTGGAAATAGTCGCCTTATACGGCTCATTGAAAGCGGAATAAGGATCACCTTCAATCACTTCATAAGAGAAGATCTTAAAAACAGATGGGTCAGCGGCATATATCAATTGCTCATAAAAAACCTTGTTATTGGCCTTTATTTGCGCTGCGTCCATATTGGCCAACCTCACATAATCCAATACTTCGGACATTGACTCTTTAAAAGCCGGGCCAAGTGTCTGGTAGGTTTCTACATCATTGATAATGAACTCATTGCCATTATATAAATTCAATGAAAGCCTGAAAATATCATCCGCATTTTCATGAACATTTTCATAGCTCCTTTCATGTCTTACATAAAAAGTTAAGAGTATAGTCGCAGCAATACCTAATGCCAGCCCTATAATATTGACAAAGGAGAATATCCTGTTCTTAACAAGATTTCTAAGGGCTATTTTAAAATAGTTTTTTATCATGGTTTCTTAGGTCTACTCGTATCTTAAGCTATCTACTGGATTGGCTTTTGCCGCTTTTATTATATGATAACTCACTGTTATAAAAGCTATTAGCAACGCTGCAATGCCCGATAAAGCAAATGGTAAAATTGATGAGTCTATGCGGTAAGCGAAGCGTTGCAACCAGTTGTCTGTCAGATAATAGGCCACTGGTGTGCTAATAATGAATGAGATTAACACCAGTCTTAAAAATTGCTTTGAGAATAAATTAGTGAGCTGCCAGATGGAAGCTCCAAAAACCTTTCTAACTCCAGTTTCGCGCTTTCTTTGCTCTGTCATGTATGAAGCAAGACCAAAAAGGCCCAGGCAAGACACAAGGATCGCAATACTCGAGAATATAGCTGTTAGCTTTCCTACAATATCAACACTAGTATACTGCCTTTCATATTCCTGATCTACAAAGCCATATTCAAATGGGTACTCTTGCTCATACTTCTTAAAAACACGCTCTATTCCAGCTATTGCTTCTTTATTGTTATCTGAGTCAAGTGCAGCATAACCTCTCCAGGCCGTGCCTGTCTGATAAACGATAACAGGTTCTATACTCTGAAATAAACTCTGATGATGAAAATCACGCATCAACCCACTAATTACGCCTTTATCACCCCACACAGATATTTCCTGGCCTACGGGATCAATCATACCCATTACTCTTGCTGCTGCTTCATTAACTAAGAAGTGAGCCAAAGTCGTATCCACAGTTTGAGGAAGGTTTTTACCCTGTAGCAACTCTATGTCAAAAGTTTCCAAAAAGGCATAATCTGTTTGAATGACATGAAAGAAGTTCTGATCATCTTCTGCCTTACCACTCCATTGTGGCGAAGAGGTGGAATTATTGATACTAGTCGGATTAAAATTAGAATACGCTACAGACTTTACCCCGCTGACATTTAATAAGTCATTTCTAAAAGCTTCGGCATTCTTGCGAGCACTCCTGATTGGGAAATAAACAATATTGTCCTTTTTCAATCCCAGATCTTTGCTCAGCACATGTGACAACTGCTGGTTGGCAATTATTGTAATGGAGATAAAGGATATGGACAGTACAAATTGAAAGATAACAAGCGCTCTCCGAAAACCTGTTAATGAACCTCCTGTTCGTTCTATCCCTTTTAATACTTTAGCTGATTGAAATGAGGACAGGTACACCGCTGGATATATACCTGCTAAAACACCTGTGATAAGCGTAACACCTAATACAGAAATAATAAATAATGGGTCGAAAAAAGGTATTGAAAGCTCCTTTCCTGTTAGGGAGTTGAAAGCAGGCATCAAAATATCAGCCACTGACACCGCCAGCACAATACTTATTAATGATATGAATATCGACTCTCCTAAAAACTGAAAAACAAGAGATTTTCTGGAAGCTCCTACGGCCTTTCTTACTCCCACTTCTTTAGATCTTTTGCCTGCTCGTGCAGAAGAAAGATTCATAAAATTGATACAGCCTATAATTAAAATGATGAATCCGATAACTATAAAGATTCTCACATAAACAATTCGCCCCCCCTCTGCCAGTCCGTTAGAGAGATCTGTCTTTAGGTAAAAATCGGCAGTAGGAACTAAATGAAAATTTCCCTGATCACTATCCGTATATTTCTTTATCAATTCAGGAAATTGGGCCTCAACAGCCCTTTTTGACGTATTTTCAGCTAGTAGTACATAAGTGACATCATTAAAATTGCCCCAGTCCTTATAATGTGGGTGATCAATCAAAAACTTTTGGTAAGGCAATAAATAGTCAAACTCTATGGACGAGTTGCTCGGCAAGTCCTTTAAAATTCCAGAAATTATAAATTCAGAATCATCCTGATCTCTTACTTTTAACATCTTACCTACTACATCGGTATTACCAAATATTTTAGTGGCCAGTGTTTCCGTAAGCACAATACTATTTAAGCCAGTTAGTGCATCTTCTTTATTACCCTGAACCAAGGGAAAGTCAAAAACACTTAAAAAGGCAGAATCAACATACATTCCATACTCATTGAAAGTGCTGGCTCCATTAATAATTAACCTGTTGATTTCACCTGATGACTTTACTGCCACTTCAACACCTGATACATCAGCATTCATTACCTGGGCAAGAAGTCCCGGAGAACTACTCCAAAACAAAGAGGTTTCACCGGTGTATATTTCAGATACAACTGAATATATTCTATCCTTTTTAGAATGAAATTTATCGACCGAATATTCATCAGCTACCCATAACGCTATAAGGAGCGCACAGCATAAGCCAAGAGCAAGTCCGGCTATATTTATCAGTGAGAACACCTTACTCTTAGTAAGGTTTCTGAAGGCGATATAAAAATAGTTTTTAAGCATGTTGGTTAATTTTGAGTGTTGTTATTTATTCGTGTCTAAGACTTTCTACAGGGTTTTTCATGGTAGCATTAATCACCTGCGAGGCAATAGTTATAAAAGCTATTACAAGAATTAAGATTATTGGTATAGCAAACATTATAAGTGTGATATCGATCTTATATGGGTATGTTGAAAGCCACTTGCCAAGGGCAAAATAAGCAACAGGTATAGCGATTATACTTGAGATGATAATCAGCCATAAATACTCCAATGAAAGTAACTTAAATATCCTACCAACAGAAGCACCTAGTACTTTTCGGATGCCGATCTCTTTGGTGCGCTGGAGCACCGCATATGAGGCTAACCCTAATAAACCCAGACTGGCAATTATCATAGAAAGGAGTGCAAAAAGACTGATGATAAAGCTGAATTCCTGATCGCTCTGGTATTGGGCATTAAACTGTTGATCTAAAAATTCATAGTCAAACGGATATTCTGGGAAGAATTTGCTCCATACCTGATTTACTGCCTCAATATCAGATTTCAATCGTGCTGCTCTTTGATCTGAAGGCAAGCTTTGATCAACATTGAGGGCTAGTGAATAATAGTTACTCCAGCTGCTCAACACAAAAGCCATGGGCACGATCTTATTCTTCAATGACTGCTGATGAAAGTTCTTAACCACACCAACTATAGTGAGGTCTGGAAACATTCTGCCTTCTACCAATTGCTTACCAATGGCTTCTTCAGCAGAATCAAAACCTAGTAGCTCTAATGCTTCCTCATTAATTACAAAAGTGCCCTTATCAAATGTTCCATCACCTTTTTGGTAAAATCTTCCTGCAGCCAACTGCAAATCATAAACATCAGAGAAGTCTCTATCACAAGCTAAAAGTGCTATAGTCTTTTTATCTTCATCCGGCTCCCCTGGCTTTCTCAGAGTTGTAGACCAACCTGTTTCCTGTCCTGGCACATCACTACTGGCAGCCATAAATTTTACTGCATTAAGTCCGGCAATTTCTTCTTTAAAGGCATTGACGGTTTTATAATTATCACCATCACCATGAACAGACAATGGAGGCGCATCAAGTAGTAATACGTTATCAATCTTTATCCCTAAATCTTTATTCTGCATATAGGTGAGCTGCTGATAAACCACATAGGTGCCAATGATCATTAGTGTTGAAGCTGAGAATTGAAACACCACCAACCCTTTTCTTAATAACTCTCCTCCTCTACTGCTGGTCAGTTTGCCTTTAAGAATGGCAGAAGGTTTGAAACTTGAGAGCACAAATGCAGGGTAGAGCCCGGATAAAAATGAGCCTATCACCAATATAAGACCAAATAGTGACCAGAACATAACCCTTTGTTCAAGTCCAAGATTCATCAAATCTTTGATATCAAAAATAACGGGCAATACGAGCTGTACAATGGTAAGTGCCATTAGAGCAGCTAAGAAGTTGATTATTAGTGACTCAATAAGGAATTGTGCTCTAATTTGGTTTACCTGTGAACCAAGAGCCTTTCTCACGCCTACCTCTCGAGCTCTTTCTATCGCTCTGGCAGTAGATAAATTGATAAAATTAATCCACGCTATTACTAATATAAATACACCAATAGCTGCCAGCCCCAACAGCAGGCTTTCAGCTGATTTGTTGATGGTATCATCCTGCTCGACCGTTGTAAGGTGCAGATCGCTCAATGGCAAAGTCTTTAATGTCCATTTGGAGTCCCCTTCTGTAAACTCTGGCCTTGAAGTGATGTCTCGTTCTAAAGCCGTCAATATCTCATTGTTAGGCTTGGAGCTTTTTATATAGGTTTCCGAATTCCAATCATTCCAGTTATTGGTAGCAGTACTACCATCTTTATTTACATAAGAAGATATTGAAAGCAAAACCGACAAATTAAAATCTGTATTGGCAGGCAGGTCTTCTACCACTCCAACAATCTCAAAGTCTCGGTTACCAATATTTCCACTAACCGTAATGGTCTTACCTACCGCTTCTGTGGTTTCAAAAAACTTATTAGCCACACTTTCTGAAAGTACCACTTTCATTGGCTCCTTTAATTGCTCAAAAGAACCTGCTAATGTTTGTAGTTGCAATACCTTCTCAATCTCCGGATCCGCATATTTAACTCCTGATTGCTCAAGTGCGGTTCTGTTGCGTCCATCATCATAAATGAGGCTGTAGTTCTGATAGTCAATATTAATGATGCGAAATGAGCTTTCTATCTCGGGCACATCGTCATAAGCCAATTTCAAGGCTGAACCCGGATTCATATAAGCTCTGGTAGTACCGGCCTGATCTCTGGAAAAGTAAGTTCTGTAGATTTTCTCGTTTTCAGCAAAGTTTTTATTGTAGCTAAACTCATAATTAACATAGTAAAATATACTCAGACAAGCGGCCATACCTAGCGCGAGCCCTGTTATGTTAATGATGCTGAAGACTTTCTTATTTAAAAGGTTCCTTAAGGCTATTTTAATAAAATTAAAGATCATATC
>NZ_SMLV01000262.1 GCF_009711525.1 Fulvivirga lutimaris | reverse complement strand
GATAATTATAGCAATAAAAGTAAATATTGGACTCATTTTACAACCCAATAGAAGAAAAAATTAATCAAATGTTAGAAGCGAGCCGCTATTAACAAGCCCAGATCTTTATGTTTCATACCAAATTTTCTTCCAATATGCTCATTGGTTAAGCTGCCTTTAAAAGTATAGACTCCCTTCATAAACCAACTATGCGCAAAAATCATATCCTCCACCCCACCTTCCTCTGCTGCTCTAAGAATTGTTGGAGTAAAAATATTACTCAATGCTGTAGTGGCTGTATGTGCTACTCTTGATGCTATATTAGGGACACAATAATGGATGACACCATATTTACTGAAAGTAGGTTTCTTCAAGGTAGTCAGTTCTGAAGTTTCAATACATCCACCCTGATCAATACTTACATCTATAATGAGCGAATCTTGCTTCATCTGAGCCACCATATCCTCACTAACTACATGTCGATTTCTACCCTTTTCAGCTCTTAAAGCTCCAATAACGACATCAGCATTTTGCAAAGACTCGCTTAAGGTTAAGGTATCA
Source organism: Fulvivirga lutimaris (assembly GCF_009711525.1). Lineage (GTDB taxonomy): Bacteria > Bacteroidota > Bacteroidia > Cytophagales > Cyclobacteriaceae > Fulvivirga > Fulvivirga lutimaris. The sequence goes on along the minus strand of NZ_SMLV01000262.1, from coordinate 8,605 downwards.
ATGGTTGAAGTATATACCTGATGGCCGAGCGTCTGCTTTATTCTGCGAAGCTTATAAATATGATTGTCAAAAATCTGAATCTCAGCACCCAAACCTATAGCTGCACGTCCGGCATATTCACCAACAGTACCCGCTCCAATTATCACCACCTTAGTTGGCGGTACACCAGTAATCCCTCCTAAAATAATCCCTTTACCTCCATTGGTACAGCTCAAATACTCAGACGCTATTGACATAACAGTATTTCCGGCAATTTCACTCATCGCTCTGATTATTGGCATTCCTGCCACCTTATCCTCAATAAATTCAAATGCCAGTGCTGTTATACTCTTCTTGTTTAAAGCATTTATATATTCTGGAGTTTGATTGCCTAATTGAATTGCTGAAATCAAGATTTTGCCATTTTTCATCAACTCTATTTCTTCTATTGATGGCGGCTCAATTTTCAGTATAACATCAGCTTTATATATTTCCTCTGATGTGTAAATAATCTTGGCTCCAGCATCGCTATATTGTTTATCAGAAAACTTCGATCCTTCGCCTGCTTTGGTTTCCACCCAAATCTCATGGCCATTATTCACTAAAAGTGCTACTGCATCGGGGGTAAGCGTCAGACGCTTCTCCTGCATGGAGATTTCATTTGGAAGCCCTATTAAAAAAGAATGCTTACCTTTTTTTACTTTCAGAAGCTTTTCTTCTGGGTACAGACTAGTCTTTGACGCTAGCTGAGCAAATCCTGATTGCGATTTCTTAGTCATGACGGTTTAGTTCAATGAGCCTGTTATCATTGTGTGTCAAACTTATGGACACATTTAAAAAATGAGAGTCAGGTAATAATGTCGGGATTTTAGATGGCCACTCAACAAAGCAGTATTTACCTGAATCAAAATATTCATCTGCCCCAATATCAAGAGCCTCAGATTCTTCTTTCATTCTATAGAAATCAAAATGATAAATTGGCTCACCACCCTCAGTTTCATATTCATTAATTATTGAATACGTGGGACTCGTGACATTGTCAGCAACTCCTAAACACTTACAGACAGCTTTTATAAATGTTGTTTTACCGGCACCCATATCACCATCAAGTATCCAAAACCTTAAATCACCCGCAAATTTAATCACTTCAGAAGCTGCTGCTTCTAACTCTTCTAAACCGCATATTTCTATCTTCAGATGCGGTAAAGCACTATTTACCATATTTCGAATTTAGCGAAATTATTGGAATAATCATCTCTTCCATGGATACCCCACCGTGTTGAAATGTGTCTTTATAGTAGTTGACGTAGTAATTGTAATTATTTGGATAGGCGAAAAATTGATCTTCAGTGGCAAAAACATAACTGGTTGATACATTGAGCTTTGGTAAATAAAAACGCTCTGGTTTTGGCGCTTCAAGTAGGTTGTCCTTAGAAGAGTAACCAAGGTTCTTGCCTTGTTTGTACCTCAAATTGCTATTGGTATTTCTATCTCCAACAATTTTAAAAGGCTTCTTTACTCTAATAGTACCATGGTCAGTTGTCACAATTAGCTTAGATCCGCTCTCTGCAATTAACCTTAGCGCATCTAATAATGGAGAATGCTCAATCCATGATTTTGTGATGGATCTATAAGCAGACTCATCCGGAGCAAGCTCACGAACCATTGCCATATCGGTTCGAGCATGAGAAAGCATATCCACAAAATTATATACGATAACATTTAAGTCGTTATTCAGCAGATTGTTGATGTTGTCAACCAACTGTTTACCTTCTGAGGTATGCTTTATTTTATGATAACTAAATTTAATATCGCTATTGAGCCTTCTAATCTGACGCTCAAGAAATTCATGCTCATGGTTATTTTTACCTTCATCTTCATCTTCTCCAACCCATAAATCAGGGTGCTTATGCTCCATCTCACTTGGTAATAGCCCTGAGAAAATAGAGTTCCTGGCATAAGCTGTAGTAGTAGGCAAAATAGAATAGTAAGTATCCTCTTCCTCCACGTTAAAATATTCTGTTACAGCAGGCTCAATCATTTTCCACTGATCACTCCTTAGGTTATCAATCACTAAAAAGAAAACACTCTTCTCTCCTTTTTTTACCTTATTAAAAACCTTCTCCCGCATCAGCTGATGAGATAACATTGGCTTATCTACATTTGGATCATTTAACCACGACTCGTAGTTATCTCTTATAAAACGGGTAAACTGAGTATTGGCCTCATCTTTTTGCATGTTCAAAACCTCATACATGCTTTTATTCTCAGTATTATCAATCTCAAGTTCCCAGTAGATAAGCTTCTTATAGATATCAGCCCATTCTTCATGATCTAAATCATCACCGAATGACATGCTGATATTTCTAAATTCTTGCTGATAGTTGAGGTTGGTCTTCTCCGTGATTAATCGCTTATTATCAAGAATCTTTTTGACTGACAGAAGAATCTGGCTAGGGTTCAGTGGTTTAATAAGGTAATCAGCAATCTTAGCCCCAATTGCATCTTCCATAATTTGTTCCTCTTCACTCTTAGTAATCATCACTACTGGCAAATTAGGCTTCATTGATTTAATGTGTCCCAATGCCTCCAGCCCTGACATACCTGGCATATTCTCATCCAAAAACACAACATCGAAGTGACTTTCTTCACAGCAATCAACTGCATCATTGCCACTATTAACAGCGGTAATATCATAGCCCTTATTCTCTAAAAAAAGTATATGAGGTTTCAATAAGTCTATTTCATCATCCGCCCATAAAATATTATATCTTTGCATCGACCTGTTTTTGGTTAAATAAAATCAATTTTATTCCTTGAATAACGGAAAAAGAAAGCAATAGATTGAATAAAAAGAAAATATTTAATGATCCTGTCTATGGTTTCATCACTATAAAAAGTGATTTGATTTTTGACATCATTCAGCATCCCATTTTTCAAAGGCTTAGGAGAATCAAACAGCTTGGATTAACCGAACTGATTTATCCTGGCGCTCACCACACAAGGTTTCATCATGCTATAGGTGCCATGCACCTGATGACCAGAGCGTTGGATACACTTAAGAGTAAAAACATAGAAATTGATGAGCAAGAATACGAACAAGCACAAATAGCTGTACTTCTTCATGATCTTGGTCACGGACCGTTCTCTCACGCCCTTGAGTTCAGCTTACTTAAAGGCATTCAGCACGAGAGTCTTTCCTACTTGTTAATGAAGAAGCTGAATAAAGACTTTGGAGGTCAATTGGATTTGGCACTTAAAATCTTCCAAAACACCTATCACAAGCATTTTCTTCATCAACTAGTATCTAGCCAGCTAGATGTAGATCGACTCGATTATTTAAAAAGAGATAGCTTTTTTACAGGTGTATCAGAAGGTAATATTGGTCTCGAAAGGATATTATCGATGCTCAATGTTGTTGAAGGCAATATCGTAATTGAGGAGAAAGGCCTTTACAGCATTGAAAATTTCCTGAATGCCCGAAGGCTTATGTATTGGCAAGTGTACCTGCACAAGACTTCAGTTAGTGCTGAGAAAATGCTAATCAACCTCATTCTAAGAGCCAAGGATCTTGCCCTTTCAGGTCAGGAGATCTTCGGCACTAAATCACTCCTTACCTTTCTGTATAATGAAAAGACACTAGATGATTTTCAAGATAACGATGAATTGATTACACTTTTTGGTGAACTTGACGATCATGATATCTGGGGAGCTGTTAAAGTTTGGCAACATTCAGACGACAGAATTTTAAGGGAGTTGAGTCAAAGTTTATTAAAGAGGGAATTATTCAAAATCAAGCTTAACAATGAACCTCTTAGCAAGCAAGGTATTGAAGATCTTAGAAATGAAATAGCAGACAAATTTAATATTCAGCGATCTGAGGCCAGGTATTTCTATGCCTATGGCGAGGTTACCAATAAAGCCTACATTCCTGAGAATTCCTCCATTGATATTTTAACAAAAAAGGGGAAGCTAATTAATATAGCTGATGCCGCTGATCTGCCTAATATTAAGGCTATTAGCAAAATTGTTAAAAAATATTATCTATGCTATCCCAAAAATGTATCTTTACCAAATAACAACTAGCCCTGATTCAATCAATTAATGGAATTTACAGTTAGTCAAATAGCGCTACTTCTTGGAGGTGAAATTCAGGGGGACGGTGAAAAGAAGATAAGCATGCTGGCCAAAATTCAAGAGGCCAAAAATGGTGAGATATCATTTCTTTCCAATCCAAAATATGAGCCGTTCATATACGAAACCGATGCGTCAGCAGTAATTGTAAACAAAGATTTTAAGTCTAAAAAGGATCTAAAAACAACACTTATCAAAGTTGACGATCCTTACTCTAGCTTTACAATCCTATTAGAAGAGTATCATAAGTTTATAAGTTATCAGAAGACCGGCATTGAAGAACCCAGTTTTATTGGAAATGATTGTACCGTAGGAGAAAGCGTATATCGGGGAGCTTTTTCCTACATTGGTCATAATGTTAAGATTGGTACTAATGTCAAAATATACCCTCATACCTATATAGGTGACAATGTTGAAATTGGGGATAATACAATTTTAAATGCTAATGTAAAATTGTACCCGCATACAAAAATTGGTGCCAATTGTGTTTTTCATTCAGGAGTAGTTATTGGGAGTGATGGTTTTGGCTTCGCACCTCAATCTGATGGAACCTACAAAACCATACCCCAAATGGGAAATGTAGTAATCGGAAACAATGTCGATATTGGTGCAAATACGGTAATTGACTGCGCTACCTTTCATGGAGATAGTACTAGGGTTGGTGATGGTGTTAAATTGGACAATTTAGTTCAAATAGGACATAATGTGAAAATTGGAAAAGATACGGTTATTGCCGCTCAAACTGGTGTAAGCGGATCAACAGAAATAGGCACCAATTGCATTATTGGGGGCCAAGTTGGGGTTGGTGGTCATATTAAAATTGCTGACAATACGGGAGTGGGTGCCCAATCGGGTGTTTCCAAATCCACAAAATCAGGTATGAAACTGTGGGGGACACCGGCTATGGACGTAATCAAATACCAAAGGTCTTACGCACTGTTTAAAAATCTTCCCGATTTAAATTTCAGGTTAAAGCAACTTGAAGAAAAAATGCTAAATTTGCCGACATTTCGGGAGAGCTAATGAATATTAAGCAACATACTATTAAGAAATCCGTGACTTTGTCAGGGGTTGGATTACACACTGGTGTTCAGTCCAACATGACTTTTGTTCCTGCCAAACCAGGTCATGGTATTAAGTTTCAAAGAACAGATCTAGAAGGACAGCCAATTGTCGATGCTGATGTTGACAATGTAGTGGACCTGTCTAGAGGAACTACAATTGAGCAAAGTGGAGCAAGGGTTAATACCGTAGAGCATACACTAGCTGCATTAGTAGGTCTTGAAATTGATAATGTTTTAATTCAACTGGATGGGCCAGAACCTCCCATTATGGATGGTAGCTCAATTCAGTTTGTTAATATTTTAAAAGAAGCTGGAACTGAAGAGCAAAATGCGCTCCGCGACTTCTTCGAAGTGCCTGATGGTATCTTCTATCGTGAGCCTGCTCGAGATGTAGAGATTGCGGCTTTACCATTGGACGATTATAGGTTAACTGTTATGGTTGACTATAACTCTCCTGTTCTTGGCAGTCAGCATGCCTCTTTAACTAACATTAACCAGTTTGAGAAGGAAATAGCTTCATGTAGAACTTTTTGTTTTTTACATGAGCTTGAAATGCTTCACAAAAACAACCTTATCAAGGGTGGTGATTTAAACAATGCTATTGTTGTTGTAGACAGAGTAGTCCAAGATCATGAATTGGATAGTTTAGCTTCCTTATTCAATAAACCTAAGGTTGAAGTTCAGAAAGAGGGCATCTTAAACAATGTAGAGCTTCGTTATAAAAACGAGCCAGCACGACATAAACTTCTTGATGTAATTGGAGACCTTGCTCTAGCTGGCAGGCCGTTAAAAGCTCAGATTCTTGCAGCAAGGCCCGGTCATGCAGCCAATGTGGCTTTTGCTAAAAAGCTTAAAAAGGCGATGAGCAGTTCTTCAAAGCATAATATCCCTAAATACAACCCATCTTTACCTCCGGTATTAGATATAAATCAAATCAGTAATATCTTACCTCATAGGTACCCTTTCCTATTAATTGATAAGATCATTCATTTAGATGATGAAAGTGTATCTGGAGTTAAAAATGTTACTTTGAACGAACACTTCTTTATGGGCCACTTCCCCGGAAATCCTGTTATGCCAGGTGTTCTTCAAGTTGAAGCGATGGCTCAGATAGGTGGTATTCTGGTATTAAATACTGTTCCAGACCCAGAGAATTATTGGACATACTTCTTAGGCATTGAAAATTTCCGCTTTAGAAAGATGGTTTTACCTGGAGATACTTTAATAATTAAATGTGATTTACTTGCTCCAATTAAAAGAGGCATTGCTAAAATGACAGGTAAAGCTTATGTAGGAAACACTTTGGTGTGTGAAGGAACAATGACCGCCAGTATTGTAAGAAAAGACGTATGAATCAACCATTAGCATATATTGATCCTCAGGCCAAGATAGCTCGTAATGTAGTTATTGAGCCATTCTCTACTATTCATAAGAATGTAACTATTGAAGAAGGCACATGGATTGGTCCAAATGTTACAATTTTTGAAGGTGCTCACATTGGCAAGAATGTAAAGATTTACCCAGGAGCTTCAATATCATCAGTGCCTCAGGATTTAAAATACAAAGGTGAAGATACTGAGACCTACATTGGTGACAATACTGTTATTAGAGAATATGTTACAATCTCACGAGGCACAGATGACAGGTACAAAACTGTTGTAGGAAGCAATTGCCTTTTGATGGCCTATGTTCATGTGGCTCATGACTGCTTAATTGGTGATAATTGCATAATCGCTAATGCTGTGCAAATTGCTGGTCACGTTACTGTTCAAGATCATGCTATTATTGGTGGTTCGAGTGCAATTCATCAGTTTGTAAAAGTTGGTTCGCACACCATGCTTTCAGGAGGTTCATTAGTAAGAAAGGATGTTCCACCTTATACTAAAGCGGCAAGGGAGCCTCTTACTTATGCCGGTATTAACTCAATAGGACTAAGAAGACGGGGATTCACTTCTGAAAAAATCAATGAGATTCAGGAAATCTACAGATATATTTTTCTGAAAGGTCTTAATAACTCAAAGGCTCTCGACCTTGTTGAGCTTGAATTGTCTCCTTCTAAAGAAAGAGACGAAATCATCAACTTTATCAGGAGTTCAGACCGCGGAGTAATGAAAGGCTACTCGTATTAGTAGTAAATGTTAATACAGCTCGAAAATCTAACTAAACGATTTAATCAGGAGCGTGTTTTTGAGAATATCAATTACACATTTGAATTGGGTAATCACTATGCTATTACTGGTTCAAATGGAAGTGGAAAATCTACCCTAATCCAAGTAATTGCTGGGGGCTCATTACCATCCGCTGGCATTGTCAAGTATTCTAAAGGAGTTCAGGATATACCAGTAGAGGAAGTATTTAAAGAGGTTTCTCTTGCAGCGCCATACCTGGATATCATTCAGGAATTCACACTTATAGAACTGTTAGAGTTTCATTTTAAATTCAAAAATTTAATTTCAGGAAAAACCATTACCGATATTATTGAAGACGCATATTTTATTGGCTCAGAAAATAAATACATTAAGAACTTCTCATCTGGAATGAAACAGAGGCTCAAACTTGTGTTAGCCTTTTATTCTGATACTCCAATACTACTCCTTGATGAACCGACCAGCAATTTGGATGAAAAAGCCATAAGTTGGTATGCCACTAAAATAAATCAGATTGATAACCGTTTGGTAATCATCGCATCTAATCAACCGGAAGAATATAAAAGCTGCAAATCAGTACTAAACATTGAAAGTTTCAAGTAGTCAGTCTTGCTGGTTACCAAGTAAAAAAAACTGATATACAGTAAGTATAGTAAGTATTAAATAAAAATTATTCTTATTTTAGCCAATCGATTTAGTACTAAACTATAGTTAGAAATAGCAAACGATAAAATATAATTAATGAAAAGTTTAAACTACCTTCTTAGTGCAGCAGTATTGGTATTCTTGTTAGCAAATGCAAGCTGTAAGAGTGATGATGATCCAGGAGTGCCTGCGGCAGACCAAGTTGGAGCAAAATTTACTTCTACGTGGAATGCAACTAGTGTAACTTTTGGAAGTCCCGTTCAGGACAGATCAGCTGATTACACAAATTTTCAACTAACTATTGGCTACACAGCAGGGACTAATGCAGGAACATATAGCATTTCTGGTGGCCCACAGGGTTCTGGAATTGTGCCTTTTGCAGGGAATGGTACTTGGAATTTCCAAAATGAAATAACAGATGCAAACCCATCATCATTCAATATTGTAAGAGATGATGGACTTGTAATTACTGTTTCTACTTTAACTGATTCAAATCTTCAACTATCTTTCGTTTTTGATGATGGAACTCATAGTTCTTCTAGAATAGAGGCTGTTGATGGAACATGGACATTCGATTTTACTAAATAAGAATATCAGATATTAACAAATAAAAAAGGCCGCAATTGCGGCCTTTTT
>NZ_SMLV01000253.1 GCF_009711525.1 Fulvivirga lutimaris | reverse complement strand
TTATATAAAAACAAACTTCTATTTTGATAAAAACACCGGTGGTCAAGCCAACCAGTTAAGCTTCATCTTGGAAAACAAAATAGCTGGAAAAATAGGCATGACCAAACTGCTTTTGAATAGCATAAAGTCTCTTGGTGTAGATGTTCAGTTGGTGCTCACTACCAGCAGAAATGAGATTGCCTTTGATGGTGACTTTGAAACCTATAACTATTTGGAAGATTACATTATCTATCTCCCTAAAACTGACACCTACATTGCACCTTATAGTCCTGAATTCAGATATGGTATGATCCCGGCTGATCTTACTGCCACCGAAGGACTTTTTGTAACTGCGCAATTTGTGGATGATATGCCATTGCCAAAGGCTGAGATTAAAACTATTCCCGCTTTGCCAGCTGAGGACAATCTTGATAAAATGGAAGTTGGGGTAACTTTTAATGATAAATTAACCTCCAACACCATCACTTTAAAAAGAAGTTTTAATGGGTACTCCTCTGCATTTATAAAAGCTGTTTATCCTTTGATAGAGGAAGAAAGAAAACAAGAGTTATTAAAAAGCCTTGTGAAATTCTTGGCTGTTGATGCAGATATAAGTACTCTGGCAATGGCCAAGACTCAGTTTGATTTTCAAACCTGGGATAGCCCGCTTGTAGTGGATAGTAAATTCGATTCACCATCTTTTATTGAGTTGGCAGGAGATATTATCCTTTTTAAAGCTGGTGAATTAATAGGCCCACAGACTGAGCTGTATCAGGAAAATGAGCGCAAAACAAGGGTTCAAAATGATTTTAATAGAGAATACGATAGAACCATAACTGTTGATATTCCAGATGGCTATAAAATAGAAAACCTTGAGGATTTAATATTTGAAAAAAAGGTGGTTGAAGGAGGAAAAGAAATCTATTATTTCCGTTCTAACTACACTTTGGAAAACGGAGTATTAAAAATTCAAGTTGATGAAGGCTACGAAGAGATCTATTATCCTAAAGAAAAATTTGAGGCCTTTAGAGAAGTAATTAATGCTGCGGCTGACTGGAATAAAATAGTGTTAGTTATGTCCAAAGGTTAGCCCAATAGGGGAAGACGGATAATAAATTTGGTGCCTTCCCCATATTCTGACTCGACTGACACGAGGCCTTCAAGATTTCTTACAGATTCATAGACAATATACAAGCCAAGACCTGAGCCCGTCTTCATTTCATTAGCGCGGTAGAACATCTCGAAAATTCTATCAATGTACTCTTTCCTAATCCCAACGCCATTGTCCTCCACTTCTATGTAAAGTCTGTCCGTTTTATATACTGAAATCTTAACCCATGATTTTTTCTTGTTTGGGTCCATATAACGGATACTATTTGACACCAGGTTGTTAAGAATAATTCTGAGACGGTTTTTATCGGAGACTAGCGTGCCTACCTGATCGTCAACTATAATCTCAACAGATTTATATTCTTCCAGATATTGAAATGAATCTAACAATTCTTGAATCAGCTCCTTAATATTTACTTGTTCGCTACTTACACCAAGTCTGGAGTTTTTTGAGTAATCTATAATCTCCCGAAGGAAAGCATCCAGTTTCTGAATACTCGACCTCATCATTTTGATCAAATTTTCTCTGTTTTCAACTGAGGTTTCAGCGTCATAAATATTGAGTAGCCCCATTAAAGAAGCCAATGGCGCCTTCATGTCATGAGATGCAGAATAAACGAACATATCGAGCTCCTTATTAATTTGTTTAAGCTCTTCATTGGTAGCTCGAATTTGCTCTGTCTTTTCATCAACAATTTTGTTCAGATGTTGCTCAATAGCTTCTAGTCGAATCTTATTATATCGATATACAACAGCTGCAACAGCAAATATTGCGATCAAAGAAAGTCCTATGAACCATGGTTGTAAATAGGTGGGTATATCTACTTCAAAGGATAAGCTGGAAGCTTCACTCCATGAGTAATTGCCTTGTTGCTTGGCTCTAACCCAGTACTGGTAATTTCCAGCTGAAGAACCCGCTATTTCTATGGCATTAACATTACCAAGGTCTATCCAATCGTCAGAAACAGAGGTCTTATATTGGTAGATTATTGAGCTACCAGGCATGGTTGTTGAAAGGAAATTAATTTTCAGATAAGCACCATTGCTGATTAACAAGTCACTAAGTTTTGAGGGCCTAACCTTAGTATTGTTATAAATTGCTGATGTAAATAGAGGCTTTTTTGTAGCGTAGATATGCTTATCCTCCATTTCTGTATATGCCAAACCTTTTGCAGTACCTACCCATTTAGTTCCATCTTTACCAATATGAAGTGCCTGAGCATTACCTGATCTAGAATTTAACCCTGATGACTCATTAAAAAGTAATACTTCTTTGGTTTTCATATTATAACCCATAACTCCAAAACTGTTTGAAAACCACAATTTTGATCCTATTTTCTGGATGGCCTTTGTAGGAAGGTTACTAATATTCGGCCCAGTATATAATCGTGAAATACTAGAATCTGTCTGATAAAAAAGACCAACATTTGTAGCAAGCCATGCTGTATCATTTTCGACTAAAATATCATTTACTTCGAAATCATTATTTAGCTGGATATCTAATGGAAGACTTAAATTTTCAAATTTTTCATTGAATTCATTGAATCTGAAAAGATAATTTTCAGCTCCAACCCCTCCTAAATAAATGGCTCCATTGGCACCTTCTTTAATCACCATGATCCGGCCTTTTATGCCACTGTCCCTAAAGTCTGTACGCGTGCCATCCGGATTAATAATTAAAGGACCGAAGGTATTATCCTGGTTTACCCAAAGTCTTTTTTTCTTATCTAGTAAGAGGTCAAAAACATAAAAACCTCTTCTATCCAAATCAATTCTATTAACTAATTGATCATTTTTAAAATGCATGATTGAGCTTCTATTGCTTACCCAAAATTCATTTTCACTTCCAGCAATACTGATAAAATATTCGTTCAAATCCTCAATTAAGGTAGTTTGGCTATAGCCATTCTCTGAAGGCAAGAGCTTATAAACACCTCCTTTATGGCAATAATATATCGCCTCATCGGCAAGCCATATCGATTCAATATAATTCTCCTGATTAGGTATTCTGTTAAAGTAATTTCGCTTAAAAAGCATAGCGCCTTCATCAGAGGCTCCCCAAATATCTCCATCAGAAGATATGTGAATATCATTGACCCTGAACACCTCCTGCTGATTTTTGATTGATAAATCATTGATATCCAGTAGATAGATACTATTTCCAAATAAGCCAATTAATATAGTTTCTTCATCATAAGCTTCAATGTATGAAACCTCTTCTGACCTAACCGATTTTATATGTTTGACCGATATTGCCGTTTCATTACCAATTTCAACCTCATGTAGGCCGTTTCTATCCCCAAGAAAAATAGTCCCTTGTATATTAGCAACAGCATTTATATGACTTAAAGCAACTGAAGAGTCTACCGAAAGCTCAGTAAACTGTTGGCCATTAAAATGAAAAAACTGTCCATTAAATGAAACTGCATATAGTTCTCCAAAGGTTTCAAACAACGTATATGACCTGAAAAAACTATCAGAATTAGAGTATTCAGGTAGATAGAACTTTTTAATAGAATTGTCAGGATTAAGCAAAACAATTTGACTTGGTTCCGATATCCATATTCTACCTGCCTTGTCCTGATATATATCCTTTGGGTATAAAAGCAAAGAATCCGATTTAAAACGAATTCCATCAATAATTCTTTCAAAGGAAACTGTATCTGGAGATGAGTGGATTTTAACCAGACCTAAATCATTTAAAACCCACAGTTCGTTGTCAATGGATACAATTTTTTTGATGTACCTGCTTTGAGTAGCTTCTGGGTATTCGGTAAAATTTTTACCGTCAAATCGTACCAAACCCTCATCAGTTCCCAACCAGATAAAACCAAGAGAGTCCATCTCAACTGTCTTAGTAAGATGGGTAAGCAGACCTTCGTTAACACCATAGGTGATTTTTTGGAAAGTTTGTCCAAATGCAGAGGACGTAATAACAAGAAAAAGGGAAAGTAACCCTGTCTTCATTCAGTCTAAATTAAACCTATATCCTTTTAAGATAATAAAACAAATGCAGACTGACCTATTGTAAAAGGTTAAAAATCAATCCTTTGCATTTGACTTAATATTGTAAAGCTTCTTATAATATTCTTCTGCCATGCGTTTTGCTGCAAAAGTTTTATTTACATCTTCAGTGGCCTTCCATACTACCTCCATCCATTTCTCAGGTTTATTATAATACAGAGGAATAATCTCATTTTTCATGATTCTATGCATATGATCCAGGTCATGCTGATCTTGCTCTGCCTGGCTCAAATTGAGATCCACTTCAGGTATTACAAAACCATTCTTACCATGCTTTGCAAACTCTAAAATCCAGCCATCATTAGTAGAAAAGTTTACGGAACCATTCATAGCAGCGGTCATACCACTTGTCCCTGAGGCTTCCAGAGGAATTCTTGGGTTATTCAGCCAAACATCACTCCCTTTCTTCATCATGGCAGAAAGTCTGAGCTCATAGCCAATGAGTACTGCTGCATTCTTGTACTTCCTAGTTAGATGTACCAATCTATTGAACATGTCCACAGCACCATGATCCAAAGGATAGGGTTTACCACTCCAAATAATTTGGATAGGTTGCTTGTCATTATTAAGCAATGCCTCAAATCGTTCTAAATCTCGAGTAATTAAATCTGCTCTTTTATAATCCGCAAACCTTCTTGCCCAAACAACCGTCAACACGTTAGGGTCAAACAGCTTTCCTGTCTGGTCAGCTACCTCCTCGAATAATAGTTTTTTCAGCTCTGATTTTCTTTTGGTATAGGCGGTATAAGACTTTTTCTCATAGGCCTTTTCAAGAGCTATATCCGTCCAGTATTTTTTATTTTGGGCATTGGTTATGGCTTCTATCTTGCATATTTTATCAAAACCACCCCACATGTCCTGTGACACCTTCTGGTGTTTTTTGGATACTGCATTGGCCTTTTTAGCCCATCTTAGTGCTGCCAGTGTATGATTAAAGTTTCCATTTTCATAGCCTATTAAATCCTCCACCTCTTTCAAGTTCATATTGTGGAAATAACCCATCTCCAATAAAAAACTAGGGTCATTAACTTCATTGCCTGCTTTTACAGGTGTGTGGGTGGTAAACACCAACTTGTCCCTTACTTTATCAACTGATTTGTGCTTATCATAAAGATAGAAGGCAGCAGGTAATCCATGGGCTTCATTTAAGTGAAATACCTCGGTAGGATGTCCGAGTTTATCCAGCAACATTGCTCCTCCTATGCCAAGCACGTTATATTGGGCAATCCGTGTAGAGAGATTATTATCATAAAGCTTATGAGTTATTGTGTGTGCGAGATAGTCATTGTCAGGATGCTCAGTTGACAAAAGATAAATGGGAGCAGTGCCAAATATTTCTGGGGCCAGATAAAATACCTTTACTTTAATAGTTGCTGTATGAACCTTAACATCCAACATAATACCTGTGTCCTCCAGAAAAGGATAATAATGTTCTTCATTTAAGACATCAAGTTCATTGTTAGGTTTTCTGGTTTGGGTGTAATAGCCATACTTCCAAAGCATACCTATGCCAACTACATTTTGTTTAAGATCATAGGCACTGCGCATATGTGACCCGGCCAAAAATCCGAGACCGCCAGAGTATATTTTTAAGGGTTGATCAATGGCAAATTCCATACTGAAATACGCCACACATTTCTCAAAACCTTTACCAATTTTATAAGGATGCTTATAAGCCATAGTTTTCATTTTTAAATCAATGCAATTAACAGGGTTGATTTTGCATTTCAAAATTGAGAAAAAACAATATAGAAGATAATGTGTGTAGCTTCAAATTGTTTAAACGCCAATAAACAAAAAACCCCACCTGCTCGAGGTGGGGTTCATTGATATAGTTCACAACTAAATCAAACCAAACAATCTTACTCCTAGTCTTATTTTAAATTAAATCATAACTCAACTCGGTTGATATTCTGTCCTTATCCAGTTTAAATGTCCTAATCCTGTCATGAAGACTACTTTTAAAGATGTTTAAATGTCCTTCATTATAATCTATCAAACAGGTGTTGAAAACATTTAAAGACACTGCATCTCCAGAAAAAGGGAGGTCAATTAAAATGCGTACATATTCATCGTCATTGGATATTGACCTTACAATCATTTCCTGACATTGTGAATTTATCTGTAGCTGAAAATTAGCCTGCAGGTACCTGTTGATAAATTCTTCATATTCCCTTTCTGTATTGGCCTTTTCAAACTCTGGATAAGATGTAATCAAGGATTTAAGAAGATCATCAATATCAAGAGCAACAGACATTGTATAGTGACCATCAGTCTCAGATAATTCAAAAATTGCCATTCTTGCGCTATGGCCATAAGCCGAAATATTAACTAAAAAAGTTATTAAGATTATGCTCAATGTTTTCATAATGACTTTAGATTTTAATTAAGGCCCTATCTTAAATGCATCATTTGGAGTACCAACCAGACACCTTGAAATTACCGGAAACTCAGCTGTAATAACATAGAAGTAACTGTAGGTGCCTGTAGATAATGTTACATTTCTTTCAATACCGTTACACTCGTCAAGGTCTCCCGCTCCATTTACATACTCATAGTCATTGGTATACTTTCCGTTGTACTCACCGCATGGCTCTGATTCACCATCTCCCGGTCTTTCACCCGACTTCAACTGATAGCTTGAAGTTAGTTTGGCTATTCCGGTTCCTGCGGCATCCGGACCGTAATAGTATAATATAGGGAACCCATCCGCTGCCCATCCTATTTGTACAGGGTCGGTCGGAGCAGTTCCAGTGCTGATGCCTGATGAAAGCTCTTCTGCATAAATGGCCATATCTCCATGATAATGATACAATCCATCCGGCTGAACATGAGCAATGGCACAGTCTAAGCCAACGGCATTCATATTATTATTAGGCTCAAATACCCAGTCCCAGTTATATTCTCCTGTGTTAGTATCTTCGAAGATAAATGGCGTTGCAGGCGCAGGATCAATAGCAACACCGTTCTTTGCTACCCCAAACTTCCACTTAGGTGAACCATCATCAAAAGTTATGGAAGTAATTGCTCCGGCCTTTGTAGGTGTATTGTCAACATAATATGTTTTGGTGCTATTATCGAGATTAGAGACGATCATTGGTATCTGGTTTCCATACTCATGTGTTGGTATTCCGTTAGTTACTATTTCTCTGTCACCTCCACCATTGACAGTAGCATCATTATATGTATTTGAATCAGGGCCTAAAGTACATGACCGGTTGCCCTGATCAGTTGAGTTGTCATTAGCACAAGTAGCATCTGTATCGTTATCCGTGATAGTTATTGTTTTCGTGTTTGGAGAACCTAATGCTACATCACTGGGCAATCCACTTGCAGAAAGCGTAATGATAATTGTTTCGTCACCCTCCACTTCTGCATCATCTACTATCGGAATATTAACTACTCTTTCTGTCTCTGAGGTATTGATGGTTAGAGACCCTGATGGCGCTGTATAGTCTGCTCCAGCGGTGGCAGTACCTGAAATGGTGTAGGCAATGGTAATAGCTGCACCTTCGTTTGACTTGTCTAAGGTCACTTTAAAATTGGCATTTCCATCTGCTTCACCTATGGTTGGCGGGCCCACTACCGTAACCGTATAAGTGGTAGAAGATTCCCCATCATTGTCATTAATTGTAGCCGTAGCCTCTTTATTAACTGTGATTACTCCTAAAGGAAGATTAGGCTCATCAATTGTCAGTATTATAGTCTCAGCCTCTTCATCAACATCATCATCGATCACTGCTATTTCTATAACTGTGGAAGTTTCTCCATTGGCAATAGCAGCACTACCGCTCAATGCTGTATAATCTGTTCCGTTAGTCGCTGTACCTGTAATAATATAGGGTATCTCCAATGGTGATCCCGTACTATTAGCTGCATCAAGGCTGACTGTGAAAGATGCATTATTATCACCTTCTAAGCCAATATTGTCAGTGCTTGATATGGTTACTGTTCTTGTATCATTGTCTTCAATTATAACCTCCGCAGATGACTTGACGATCGTAACACCTTGCACACCGGGGTCAGTCAATGTGATGATAATGGTTTCGTCTTCTTCAATACTCGTGTCGTCTGTTATGGCCACTTCTATTTTAGTGGAAGAAGAATTCTCGGCTATCTCCACAACACCGCTCAATGCTGAATAATCAGCACCCTGACTGGCCGTACCTGACACGGAATAACTCATTGGAATGACATTACCACTTGTATTACTCTTACTTATAGTAACTGTAAATACTGCAGGCTCAGCTTCAGATATTTTTGCCTTTGTCACACTAATGGAAGCATCAACCTCAAAGGTTACTGTAGTGTCATCGTCTCCTCCACAGCTCAACATAAGCACTGTCAGCATGAAGAATGCTATTAGTTTAAATGATTTGGTATTCATATTTTTAAGTTTCGGTTAATGTATTTGAAACAGGCGAATCAAAGTTTCTACCACCCCCCCAATGAAAAAGTATTTTCAACAAACAAAAAACCCCACCTGCTCGAGGTGGG